>DASRPM010000177.1:0-19974 GCA_035646375.1 Vicinamibacterales bacterium | reverse complement strand
GAGGGCACCGCTGCGGTCGCGCACCACCACGTCCACCACGACGACGCTGACGTTGGAGCGGAACGCAGGCGTCGGGGGTTGCGGCGCCGCTTGTTGCGCCACGAGCCGGACAGCCGGCGGCAGCAGCAAGGCGAGCGCGGCGGCGAGGGCCCACAGGCGGTGGCGCATCAGAAACGGAACCTCGCGTTGAACTGCAGGGTGCGCATCGGCCGGATCGAGATGACCTGACCAAAGGTCGGCGAATTGACAGCGGTGTCGATGGCGCCGAACCGCACGCTGTTGAACAGGTTTCCGGCTTCGAGCCTGAGCGTCAGCACCTGCGTGCCGGCGAGACGGATGTCGCGGCCGAGCGAGGCGTCGAGCTGTGTGTCGGCGGGGCCGATGATGGTGTTGCGGCCGGCGTTGCCGAAGGTGCCCGTCGCGGGAACGGCAAAGGCGCTCGTGTCGAAGAAGCGGAGCAGCGTCGGGTCGTCCAGCGTCACCGCGCCGCCGAGGTAGTCGGCGCGCAACGTGCCGTTGGTGCCTCGCGCGACATCGGATGCCGCGGCGAGGACGCGCGCGGTGAACGGCGTCCCCGACTGCGCGGTGAACGACGTGGACAGCGACCAGCCGGCCAGCACGGCGGCCCACGGTCCGCCGTCGTGCAGCCACCGGCGGTTGGCGCCGAAGGGCAACTCGACCGAAAGGTTCGACTCGAACTGGTGGCGGCGGTCGAAGCTCGAGAGGCCGCGCTCGGCGGCCAAGTCCTGGTCGTTCTGGGCGACCGTCTGCCCGCCGCCGGCACTACTTCCTCCAACCGACGACGCGTTGTCAACCGACTTCGCCAGCGTGTAGCTCGCGGTGCCGCCGATCCCCCGCGCCTGCTGGCGACGCACGCGCACCGTGAGCGCGTGCAGTGTGGACACGCCCTCGGAGGTCTGCCACAGGAACGGCTGCACGTCCGGAATGCGAAGCCCGTCCGGGCCTCGATTGGGCGCGCGCACGATGTCGAGGTAACTGCCTTTCGTTCCGGTGTAGCCGCCGCCCGTCTGCCAGCCACGGCCCAGCGTCCGGTTGACGTCCACGTTCCACGTCTGCAGCGCCCCGAGTTGATAGTCCTTGTCCACGCCGTAGTTGTTGGTCGTGGTGGACGTCGCCGACGCCAGGGCGCTCTCGATGGCCAGCGGCGCGCCCGACGTTCCGAGGATGGTGTTGGTGGTAGCGAAGGGCGGCTGCGCGACGAGCTGGCGCGCGATCGACGCATACGAGCCGTTGTTGAAGCTGATGCCGTATCCGGTCCGCACGATCGTCCGCCCGTTGACGCGCCACGCCAGCCCCACCCGCGGCGCGACGTTGTTCATGTCGGCGTAGACGAGGGCGTCGGGAAACCCGCCCGTGTAGAGACCGGTGGCGCCGGACACGACCGGCGCGGCGGCGATGAAGCCGGACGCCACGTCGAGATTGGCCATGTGGCCGTTCGCCTCGGTGAACGGCCGCTGCACCTCGTAGCGCACGCCGAGGTTGAACGTCAGGTTGGGCCGGGCGCGCCAGTCGTCCTGAGCGAACAGGTTGAAGCCGAGGCCGCGCAGCGTGACGTCGCCGGGGCCGTACCCCACCGACGCCTGCTGCGGCATGCCGAGCAGGAAGTCGGCGAAGTCGAGGCCGCTGCCGCGCGCCACGGCCGCCCCGCCGGACGTATAGAGACCGGTGAACACGAACGCACCGCGCGCGTCGGACACGGTGCGGCCATCCGACGTGTCGTGGCGGAAGCCGCCGCCGAGGCGCAGCGTGTGCTGCTGCCATGGCCGCGTGAGGGTGTAGTCGGTGCCGATGCGCGTGTCGCTGCGCCGGGCAGGCGCGAGGTCGCGCAGCCCCGACAGGCCGGCAAACGAGAGCGAGGGCAGCCCCCAGTCGAACGGATCGTGCGAGACGCCGGTGATCCCGGCGGCGCCGGCGGCGTCGAAGAGGCCCGAGAACTGCGTCCGCGACGTGGACCGCGAGTGCGTCGCCGTGACGCGCACGTTGTGAATCGTGCGGCCGCGGAGCACGTTGACCTGGACGGGAGCCGACAGCGACGACGTCTCGCTGGCGCCTCCGAGCAGCGGGAACACGTTGACCGCATCCGAGCGGCTGCGCTGGTACTGCGCCTGCGCGTTCAGCACCACGGCGTTGCCACCACGGCCCTGGCCGCCGCGGCCCCGTCCGCCGCCGCCGCCGCCGCCGAACCCGCCGCGCCCCCCCTGTCCGCGCTGCGGGGCGGCACCAAAGTTGTGCGTGAGCCGCACGCTGATGCCGTCGCTCGTCGTCGCCGGCGTGGTGCTGCGGCGGAAATTCTGCGAGGTCCCGGCGAGGTTGGGTAGGGGAACGTACGCGAGCAGTGCTCGTGCGGCCGGGTCGATGCGGTCCGCCGGGATCACGCCGCTCGGAAACGGCTCGCCGGTGCGTGGATCGAGCGGAGCCGACAGCCCCGAGAAATCGCCGGCGCGCATCGCGGCGGTGGGCACCGTGGCGTACTGATCGACGAAGCTGTCGGACCGGCCGCCGTTGTAGTTGACGAAGTACGTCGTGCGCGCCCCGTCGTAGACGCCGGGAACGCGCAGCGGCCCGCCGACGCTGCCGCCGAACTGCTGGCGCGTGTAGTCGGGAGTGGTCTGGGTGCCGCGAAGGGCGTACGGCGCGGCGTCGAGCGCCGAGCCGCCGAACGTGTAGGTGGTGGAGCCCTGCACGCGGCTGTTGCCGCGCCCGCGCCCGAGGAAGCCCCCGCCGCCGCCCCCGCCGCGTCCGCCCTGGCCGCCGACCGGGCCACCGCCCTGACCGCCGAACGCGGCGCCGCCAGGAGCGCCCTGTCTGCCGCCGGCCGCGAGGAACCCGCCCGCGAGGCCGGGCGGTGGCTCGCCGTCCGGCAAGGCGAAGTCGCCGCGGCCGATCGCGTCGAGGCGATCGCGCAGCTGGCCGCGATCGAGGTTGACCGCGTTGCCGGTGACGGCGACGACGTCTGTGGCGCCGCTGGTCGAGAACCCGGGCGGCAGCAGCCGCGTGGCGGGATCCGCGTCGTCGAGGTCGCCGCCGCCGGTCGCCGCCGCCGCCGATTCGGACTGCAGCACCTGGAGCGCCGCGAACCGCTGGCCGGTGTCGCCGGGCGCCGTGTTCTGTCCGCGCCCGCCGAGACGCCCCGGACGCCGGGTCAGGCCGGGCGCCTCGATGATCGGCCCCGCTGCGCTGCGCGACGCGAGCGTGAGCTGGATGTCGAGCGACGCGCCGCAGGCGCCGGACCCCGCGCCGATCGCCACCGTACCCTGGTGGGGTGCAAACGCGGCCATTTGGGCGGCGACCGCGTACTCACCCGGCGACACCCGTACTCGGAAGGTGCCGTTCTCGTCGGTGGACGACGCGGCGGCCACGGTGCCCGACTGCGACAGGACGATCGACACGCCGGGCAGCGGCGTGGCCCCGCTCGTCACCCGGCCGGTGAGGACGCAGGGTACCGCAGCAGGCCCGCCCTGCGCCGCCACGAAGGTCCCCGCCCCCGCGAGCGCAAGAAGCAAAGAACCGCCTAGTGTTCTCCCGACCCGACCTACCTGGCCTACCTGACCCACCTGACCTCGTGTATCAAGAATCGCACCGATTCAACAGACGAGATCGGCAACTCGCCGGTTGTTAAGAGCCTTTTACAAGTCGTCGCGCATAATCGTGCGAGGAGGCGCCTGATGGCCGACGACGGGCCGCGAGACGAGCTGCGAGACGAGCTGTTTGCGGGAGACGAGTTCACCGACGGAGACACGCTCGACGAAGAGCTCGAAATGGAGGTGGACGACGAGCGGCTGTCCGAGGGGCCGGTCGGTCGCGCCGCCGAGGCCTCCGGTGACGTCGACCGCCGCCGCTACTTCGAAGAGCTCTTTCGCCTGCAGGGCGAGCTCGTGAAGCTGCAGGACTGGATCGTCGAGCACAAGCTGCGGGTCGTCGTGGTGTTCGAGGGGCGCGATGCCGCCGGAAAGGGTGGCGCCATCAAGCGCATCACCCAGCGTCTCAACCCGCGTGTCTGCCGGGTGGCGGCGCTGCAGGCGCCCGACGCCCGCGAGCGCACGCAGTGGTACTTCCAGCGCTATGTCTCCCACCTGCCCGCCGGCGGAGAGATCGTGCTCTTCGATCGCAGCTGGTACAACCGGGCCGGGGTCGAGCGCGTCATGGGCTTCTGCACCGACGACGAGTACGAGGAGTTCTTCCGCTCGGTGCCCGAGTTCGAGAAGATGCTGGTCCGCTCCGGCATCGTGCTGGTCAAGTACTGGTTCTCGATCAGCGACGAGGAACAGCACCGGCGGTTCCAGATGCGGATACGCGATCCGCTGAAGCAATGGAAACTGAGCCCGATGGACCTGGAGTCGCGGCGGCGGTGGGAGCTCTACACCAAGGCCAAGGAAGTGATGATCGCGCGGACGCACATTCCCGACGCGCGCTGGTGGATCGTGGAGGCCGATGACAAGAAGCGCGCCCGTCTGAACTGCATCCATCATCTCCTGAGCCAGATCCCCTACCGCGAGCTGCCGGACGAGCCGGTGTCGCTGCCGCAGCGCATCCACCACCCGGACTATCAACGCCGCGAGTTGCCGGACGATTTCTTCGTGCCGTCGATCTACTGAAAACGCCGGAAGGCGGCTACTGCCCGAATGGAAAGATCTGGAAGAACTGCAGGAAGAAGACGAGCGCGATCAGATACGCGAAGAGCGGCAGCCCGCGCGCCCGGCCCGTCCCGACCGCGACGACGACCGCTGCCACGAGCCCGAGGCCGATGCCCTCGGCAATGCTGAAGGTGAGCGGGATGGCGAGCAGCGTGAGCGCCGCCGGCGCCGCCGTGGCGAAATCCCGCATGTCGATTTCGACCGCGGACTGCAGCATGAACACGCCGACGATGATGAGCGCCGGCGCCGTGGCGGCGGCCGGCACGGCGAGAAACAGCGGGGTGAGGACGAGCGCCAGCAGGAAGCACGCCGCTGTGGTGAGCGTGGTGAGGCCGGTGCGGCCTCCGGCTTCGACGCCCGAGGCCGACTCGATGTAGCTGACGACCGTGGACGTGCCGAGGAGCGCGCTCAGGATCGCCGCGATGGAATCGGCCACCAGCACCCGGCCTGCCCGCGCCAGCGACCCGTCCGTTTCGAGCAGGCCGGCCCGCTTGGCGACGCCGATGAGCGTGCCGATGTTGTCGAACATGTCCACCAGCAGCAGCGTCAGGATGAGCGGCAGCGCCTTGAAGAACGACGGCGCGCTGGTGAGGAAGCTCAGGTCCAGCTGCAGCAGGACGGGCGCGGGAGACGCTGGCGCCGAGATGAGGGCCGCCGGCCACGCGGTGACCGTGCTGCCGGCGCCGTCCGGCACCATGAGACCTGCGATCGTGGTGGCGGCCATGCCGATCACGATCGCGCCCGGCACGCGCCGCGCGACGAGGACGATCGTGAGCGCGAGGCCGGCCAGGCAGAGCGCCGTCGGCCCCGACGTGAAATCGCCGTGGGTGACGAACGTCGCCGGGCTCGCCACCACGACGCCGCCGTTCCGGAGGCCGACGAACGCGATGAACAGGCCGATGCCGCAGGTGATGGCGAGCTTCAGCGAGTAGGGAATCGCGTCGATGATCCGTTCGCGCACGCCCGTGAGCGAGAGCGCCAGGAAGAGGCAGCCGTTCACGAACACCATCCCGAGCGCCTGCTGCCACGGCACGCCGGCCCCGATGCAGATGGTGTAGGTGAAGAAGGAGTTCACGCCCATGCCGGGTGCGAGCGCCAGCGGATAGTTCGTGAGCAGCGCCATGAGCGCCGTGGCCGCCGCGGCGCTGAGCGCGGTGACGGTCACGAGCGCCGCGCGATCCATGCCGGCGTCGGCCAGGATGCTCGGGTTGACCGCCAGGATGTAGGCCATGGCGGCAAACGTCGTGAAGCCCGCCTGGACCTCCCGGCCCGGCGTGGTCCGGTGGGACGACAGGGCGAAGAGCCGCTCGAGCATGAAGCGGGGAGTATAAGGGCCTTAGGCCTTAGGCCCTGGGCCTTGGGTAAAATCGACTTCATGATCAGAAACGCTTCGTTGGCCGCCGTGATGCTTGTCGTCGGCGGCGTCTTCGCGGCGGGGTCGTTGCGTGCGCAGGACGGGGCGCCGGCGCCGGAGGACATCGCGGCGGGGCAGCGCATCTACCGGCAGAAGGCCGACTGCCAGTCGTGTCACGGCTGGGCGGGCGACGGGCGCAAGATGGATTCGCAGATGCCCGACGGCGCCAACCTGCGCACGACGAAGCTCGATCGCGCCAAACTGATCGTCGCGATCAAGTGCGGCGTGCCCGGCAAGCAGATGCCGGCCTTCGACAAGTTCGCCTACACCGACGGCCGTTGCTACAACCTCAAACAGGCCGACCTGCGGCGCATGAACGCCACGCTGCCGGACCCGCCCGCGACGCTGCAGAACCGGGAGATCGAGCAGGTAGCCGACTTCCTGTTCGCCAAGGTGGTGGGGAAGGGCCCGATGGACCGCGCCGGGTGCATCGAGTTCTGGGGGGCCGACGTTTCCGCCTGCGCCGAATTGCCGAAGTAGCGCTCACGGATTCCGGCGCCGCGTGCGTCGGATGGGCGTCACTTCATGTTGCAGTTCGCCCAGTGACACTCGCAGCCGCTTCAAGACCTCGGCGCCTTCCGGCGTGATGTGGTAGACGCGCGCACCGCGCGACTTCTTCGGTTCAGTCGCGCGCAGCCAGCCCCGGCGCGCCATGCGCGCCAGGAGCGGATAGAGGGTGCCTGGGCTCAAACGGTACCCGTGGCGCTGCAGCTCCTCCAGCATCCATTGCCCGTACACGCCCTGTTCCTCGGCATGGTGGAGGATGTGAATCTTCCAGAAGCCGAGCAGGAACTCGCGCACGACGGGGTCACTCATATGCGTATGGCTAGGCCGCGGGCTTGGCCTGGCGGGCTTGGACATCCGTGCCGGGCCGCAGCTCGTCGGTCCCGCGTCCTGCGATCTCATCCCCCGGCCGCAGCTCGCCGAAGACCTCGACGAGCGCGCCCGAGGTCAGGCCCGTCCGAACGTCCACCCACTCCGTCTTACCGCCGCGCACGCGGATGACGAAGGTGCGATCGGTCGTGGACGCCACGCTCGCACTCGGGACGAACAGCGACGGGCCGGAGCGCCGGACCGGCCAGCGGACCGCGGCGAACGTGCCGGGCGCGAGCCGGGCGCGCTGGTTGGCCACGTCGAGCTCCACCGCCATCGTCCGTGTGGCGACGTCCACCGCCTGGGCGATGCGCGCCACCGTGCCGGAGAACGACTGTCCGGGGTAGGCCGCGACGGCGAACGGGATGGCCGCTCCGGTCCTGAGCTCGGTGGTGTACGCCTCGGGGACCGGCACCACCAGGCGAAGGCGGCCGTTGTCGACGAGTCTGAACATCGGCAACGCGGCCGCGGTGCCGCTCGACGGGCCCACGAGCGCGCCGGGATGCACGTTGCGCTCGGTGACGACTCCGGAAAACGGTGCCGTGACCCGCAGGTAGCCTTCCATGTCCCGTATGGCGTTCACGGCCTGCCGGGCCGCTTCGACCGTCTGTTGCGCCGCCGCCACCTGACCCTGGCTGGCGTCGGCCATCTTCTCGGCGACCACGACGTCGTTGCCGGCGACGACACCAGGCGTGGCGGAGGCCGCCTTGAGCCGCTCGAATGTCCCGCGATCCGCGTCGGCGCGAGCCCGTGCGACCGCGATCTGCGCCTCCGCCGCCTGCAGCTTGGACTGCGCCTCGGCGCGCTGGGCAAGGAGTTCCGGCGCCTCGAGCACGGCGAGGGCGTCGCCAGCGCGCACCCTCGAGCCGCGATCGGCGCTCACCGTCTTGACGAACCCTGTCACGCGCGGGTAGATGGCGACCGATTGATACGGTGTCAGCTCCCCGGCCAGTGAGAGCTCGACGTCGAGCGGCTGCTCGATCACCCGTACGACCTCCACGGTACGTGGCCCCGGCGCCGCGGCTGCGCCCGTGCGGCCCGGGATCGTCTCGGCCCGCCCGCACGAGGCGGCGACGACTGCCACCAGCACGATTCCGGAGAATCGGGTCATCTCAGTTCTGCTACGAGTGCGCGTCGTCACGCGGGTTCCCCCGGTTGGGTTCGAAAAGCGCCCTCGGGATCATCCGGATCCAGCGAGGGTGAGATCACGCTCGCCGATCGCTGTACCAGTGTGTACACGAACGGCAGTACCAGCAGCGTCGCGGCCGTCGCCGCGGCCAGCCCTCCGATGACGGAACGGCCCAACGGGGCAGTGGCCTCGGCGCCTTCGCCGAGTGCCAACGCCATCGGGACCATGCCCGCGATCATGGCCGCGCTCGTCATGAGCACCGGTCGCATGCGTGTCCGCGCGGCGTCGATGGCGCTGACGTCCGAGGGTTCACCGCGACGCCGGCGCTGCTCGGCGAACGTCACGAGCAGAATCGCGTTTGCCACGGCGACGCCGATCGCCATGATGGCGCCCATGAAGGACTGCACGTTGAGCGTCGTCCGCGTGATCCAGAGGATGAGAGCGACACCCGCCAGCACCGCCGGGACCGTGGACACGACGACGAACGCGAGACGCGCCGACTGGAAGTTCGCGGCCAGCAACAGGAAGATCACGACGACCGCCACGACCAGTCCGGCGGTGACGTTGCTGAACGTCTCCTGCATCGCCGCGATCTGTCCGCGCACGGCCACCGTCGTGCCGCGCGGCGGCTCGCCCGCGCGTTGGATGGCCGCCTGCACCTGGCGCGTCACGCGTCCCAGATCTTCTCCGGACACGTTGGCCGTCAGCGTCACCATGCGCTGCCCGTTGATCCGGTCGTATTCGCCCACGATGGTGGCGTTGTCGATGCGCGCCACGTCGCCGAGCAGCGGCCGGGCCACGCCGCCGCCGGTCACCGGCACGACGCGCAGCTCTTCGAGCGTCGTCATCCGCGGTTGCGGCACCTGCACCTGAACCTGGAACGCGATGCCGGTGCGTGGATCCGCCCAATAGTTCGGCGCTACGAACCGGCTCGACGACGTGGCGGCGGCAAACGAGCGGCCGACCTGATCGACGGTGACTCCGAGCTGTCCAGCCATGCGCCGGTCCACGTCGACCTGAATGGCCGGGTAGTCGAGCGTCTGCCCGTATTGGAGATCACGGAGCGAAGCGATGCGCGCGAGCTCGCCGCGCACTGTGGCGGCGTAGCCGCGGCTGGCGGCGAAGTCCGGCCCCATGACCGCTACTTCCACTGGCGTCGGGGCACTGAAGTTCATGATGCGACTGACGATGTCGCCGGGTTCGAAGGAGAACTGCGCCTCGGGGAACCGGGCGCGGAACTCGGTTCGCAAGCGCTCCTGCAGGCTCGCGAGGTCCATCGGCGCATCGGATCGAAGCGCGACCTGCAGCACCCCCTCGTGAGAGCCGCCGGTCCACAGGAAGATGGTGTTGATCGGGTACGACGAGGGCTGCACGCCGACGTAGCCGAGCGTGATAGCCACGTGCTCGGCCCCGGCGGCGCCACGAATGACGTCGAGCACGTCGCGGCCGAGCTGCTCGGTGGTCTCGAACTTGGTGCCGGCAGGGGCGCGGAACCGCAACTGAAACGCCTTGACCCCGCTCGGCGGGAAGATCTCGCGCCCCAGCGTCGAGCCGATCGTCACGACGAGGCCGACGCTGACCACGGCGTATGCCGTGACGACGAGGACGCGCACCGGTGCAAGCCGCTGCAGCCACCGTGCCAGACGATCGCGAAGGCTGTCCACCCAATCGTGCGCCTGCGGTGCGGTCCCCGTGCCGCGGACATCGCGGCCCAGCCACCAGACCGCCAGCACCGGTACCAGCGAGCTCGACAGCAGGAACGACGCGATCATCGCGAACCCGACGGCCAGCGACAGTGGCACGAATAGCGACCGCGACACGCCGGTCATGAAAAACGACGGGACGAACACGGCGACCACGGCCAGCATCGCGAGCAGCCGTGGAACCATCACTTCGCGGCTGGCGTCGAGGACGGCTCGCGCCGCCGGCGTGCCTCGCGCCAGGTGCGTGTGGATGTTTTCGATCGCGACTGTCGCTTCGTCCACCAGGATGCCCACCGCGAGCGCCAGCCCTCCCAGCGTCATGATGTTGATGGTCTGGCCCGCGACCCAGAGCGCCACGACGGCGGCGAGCAGCGCGAAGGGAATGGTGACGACCACGATCGCCGAGCTGCGCCAGTTGCGGAGGAAGACGAGCACCATCAGGCCGGTGAGCAGGGCGCCGAGCACGGCCTCGCGCACCACCGACTCGAGGGCCGACGACACGTTCGTGGACTGGTCGAGCTCGTACGACACCGCGATGTCGTCCGGCACGAGCGCCTGGAAGCGGCCGAGATTCGCCCGCACGTCCGCGACGACGTCGAGCGTGGACGCATCCGGCCGCTTGGTCACCGGAATGTAGACGGCACGCCGGCCGTTGACGAGCGCGTAGGCCGTTGGAATATCGGTGCCGTCGGCCACCGAGCCGATGTCGCGAATCGACACGGGCGGGCCCGCCCCGGTGCGAATCGGCAGATCGAGCAGGTCGTTGACGGTTTCGACCACCGAGTTGATCGGCGAGATGCGCGTCTCTTCGCCGATGTTGACGCTGCCCGATGGCATGATGACGTTCCCGGTCGTGACGGCGCGAATGACGTCGTCGGGGGCCATCCCGAAGGAGCGGAGGCGATCGGGATCGACGCGAATGACGATCGTCCGCTGGCTGCCTCCGAATGGAGGCGGCGACGTCAAGCCAGGCAGGGTGGCGAACTGCGGCCGCACGCGGTTGAGCGCGAGGTCCTGAATCTCGCCAAGACTCCGGGTCTCGCTGCGGAAGACCAGATAGCCGACCGGAACCGTACCTGCGTCGAACCGCATGATGAACGGTCCGACGGTGCCGGAAGGCATGAACGCACGCGCCCGGTTCGCGTAGCCGATCGTCTGTGCCAGCGCTTCCGCCATGTTGGTGCCGGGATGGAACGTCAGCTTGAGCAGCGACGTGTTCTGAATCGACTTGGATTCGACGCTCTCGATGCCGTTGATGTAGAGGAAGTGGTACTCGTAGTAGTAGGTGATGAAGCCCTCCATCTGCGCCGGGCTCATTCCCCCGTACGGCTGCGCGACGTAAATCACCGGCAGGTCGAGATCGGGAAAGATGTCGGCCCGCATGCGCGTGATCGCGAACACGGCGGTCAGCGCGACGGTGATCACCGCGACGAGGACGGTGATCGGCCGGCGGAGAGCGGCACGAATCAGCCACATGGTTACGGCACTCCAGGCGCGCGCAGCCGGCCGATGAACGGCGCGAGATCGCCGCTGGCCACCGCCTGCGCGAGCAGCGCGCGCCACACGTCGACGCGGGCGGCGGCGTCCTGATATTCCGCCTGTGTGAGCAGGTTCTGCGCCTCGGCGACCTCGACGATCCCCGTCAGGCCGGCGTCGTAACGGGCGCGGGCCTGCGTCTCACTCTGACGCGCGGCAGCCAGCTGGATCGGCGTGTTCTGGGCGATGGCCAGCGCGGCCGCGACCATCGCGCCCGCTGTGCGCCGCTGGCCGGTGACCGCCAGCGCCGCCTCGTCGTAGCGGGCGCTCTCGGCGCGCGTCGAGGCGCTGGCCGCGGCGCGGCGGGCGCGCACGCCGGCCAGGTCGAAGACGTTGGGAAATACCACCTGAACGCCGGTGGCCCAGTTCGCGCGCTCGGGCGCGAGGCCGTCAGCGCCACCCTCGAAGGTGCCGTCCGCATTGGCGCCGCTGCCGCGGGCGAAGACGCTCGACTGCAGGTAGACGCGAGGCCGGTACGTGGCCGCCAGCACCGACTCGCGCGTCCGCGCGAGATCGACGGCGGCCTCGCCGGACCGGAGAACGGGATGTGGCGATGGCGGAGGGGCGGCGTCCTCGGCCGGCTGTTTCAGCAGGTCGGCGCCGCTGACGGTGACGGTTCCGTCCGCGATACCGAGCAGCTGCGCCAGCATCGTGTGGGCGATCGTCAGCGCCCGCCGCGCCTGAATGGCGCGCGTGTCGGCGGCGGCGCGCTCCGCCGCGGCGCGCGTCGCGTCCGCGCCCGGCCGCAGTTGATTGTCGGCCAGCGTCTGGGCCGCCTGCGCCAGCGTCCGTCGTCGCGCGACATCCGCCTCCGCCGCCACGATGGCCTGTTGCGCGCTGACGACTGCGAGATAGGCGCCGCCGACGGCGGTTTGAACCGTGAGCCGGGTGAGATCCTGTTCGGCGCGCGCGCGGACGACGGCCGCTTCGGCCTCGCGCACGGTGGCGCCACGCAGCCCGAAGTCGAACGGCTCCCACGACAACAGCCCGCCGACCGCGCTGCCCCAGATGCTGTGGGCCGACGCGGGCAACACCGGTCCCGAGATCGACGGCACGACGGACTGGGGCGGCAGTTGACCGAAGATGTTGTTCGCCGTGGCCCGGTTCGTCACCCAGAGCGTGTCGAGGCGCGGCAGATACATCGCCTTGGCGATGCCGACGCTGGCCGTCGACGCGTTCACCTCCTCGAGAGCGGACCGCACGCTCGGGTAGTGGTCGAGTGCGTACTGAAGCGCCTGCGCAAGCGAGAACGACGGCGCTGGCGGCGGAGTACGAGCGGCCTGTGCCCACGCGGTCGAATGCGCGAGCACGATCGCAAGGATCAACGCGAACGACCTCTGTTTCATCGGTGACATGCGGGCGTGGGCGACGGAGGGCCAGTGCAAGTCCATCATCGGTTTCCGACTATGGTTTCTGATAATGGATCCGGAGCCTACTGGATCTCGAGCCGACTTGCGCTAGCTACTTCACTTGTAGTAGATAAGACCACGGCGTTAGGAGACACCCCGGATGGCCCGACTCTCGAAGCTGGAACTGCAGGTGATGGACGCGCTGTGGAAGCTCGGGCGCGCGTCTGTACGCGAGATTCAGGAGACGTTCGAGGAGAAGCTGCGCCCCGCGTACACGACCGTGCAGACGATGGTCTACCGCCTCGAAGGCAAGAAGGCGCTGCGGCGTGTGAAGAAGATCGGCAACGCGCACGTGTTCGAAGCCGTCATCACGCGGTCGTCGGCCCAGCGCCGGCTCGTGGACGATCTGCTGGCGTTCTTCGGCGGCCGCAGCCAGCCGCTGATGGCGCAACTCGTCGAGAGCGGGCACCTGACGCTCGAGGACGTGAAGGAAGCCGAGCGGCTGATCAAGCGGCAGAAGGTGGACAAGCCATGACCGCGCTCTGGACCGGTCCCCTGCTCGATCATCTCTGGCAGTCCACGTGGTTCGCGGCCGCCTGCGCGCTCGTCGCCCTGGTCCTGCGCCATCGCGAGGCGCGGCTGCGCGGCATGTTGTGGAGCGCGGCCATCGTGAAGTTCCTGGTGCCGTGGCCGGCGCTCGTCCCGGTCGGCAACCTCCTCAACGTCTGGTCGCGTACGGACGTGCCGCCGCCGCGCCCGGACACCGCGTTCGTGGTGGACGCGCTCGCGCAGCCGTTCACGCAGGAGCGGTTCATCACGCCCGAGCCCGCGGCATCGCCGTCTGGATGGCCCGCAGACGCGTGGCTCGTGGCGGCCCTGACGATCTGGGCCGCCGGGGTGGCGCTGCTGATCCTCCGCTGGGTCGTGCGATGGGTTCGGCTTCGCCGGGTGGTGCGGGCCGCCGCGATTGCCGGCTCCGGTCGCGAGCTCGACGTCTTCCGCCAGGTGCAGCAGCGCGATCCGAGCGTGGCGCACGTCTCACTCGCGTTGACGGATGAGCCCATCGGGCCGGGTGTCGCCGGCAGCGTGTGGCCCGTGGTGCTGTGGCCGCGCGGCGTCTCGGAACGGCTCTCGGACGAGGAAATGGCGTCGGTGTTCGCGCACGAGCTGTGTCACGTCCGCCGTCGCGACAACGTCGTGTCGGCCCTGTGCCGCGGGGTCGAGACGCTGTTCTGGTTCCATCCGATGGTGTGGATGATCGGACGGCGCCTGCAGGACGAGCGCGAGCGCGCCTGCGACGAGGGCGTCGTGGCGGCGACGCCGCCGCACGTCTACGCCGAAGCGCTGATCAAGACCTGCCACTTCCATCTGGAGGCGCCGCTGACCTGCACGGCGGTCGGCCCGCCGGAGACGTTCTCGGCGCGTATTGCCCGGATCCTGCGGGCCGGCGAGTGCCGCCAGGTCTCGCCGTGGGCGCGCCGCGGCCTCGCGTCGATGGTGATGATGGCGCTGAGCCTGCCGGTCGTCGTCACGGCGGTCATGCCGCCCGAGATCGTGGGGCTGGGTCCGAACCGTTTCATGCAATCGCCGGAGATGCTGGTGGCGTGGGCGCCGCGTGCCACGTCGTCTCACGCGGACGGCGACGAGCGGTTCGTCAACGTGTCGGTGTGGCCGTCCGCAAGCAGAACGCCGGGTGGTCTGCAGGCATTCGGCGGCGGACGGCTCGCCGGCACCGGTGTGTCGGCCGAGGAACTGTTTCGCACGGCGTACGGCGGCGCCAAGGTCCTCCGGCCGCATCGGGTGGTGGGGCTGCCGGAATGGGCGTTCCGCGAGCGCTTCGATCTGCGCGCCCGCGCGGCGTCGGACTTTGTGAACGAACCGTCCGGTGAGCCGCGACAGTTCGTGACCATGCTCCAGCATCTGCTCGCGGACGAATTCGGCCTCGTCGTGCATCGCGAGCGGCGGCCGATGCCGGTCTACGCGCTCGTGCGGCTGGGTTCAATGCTCGGACCGGGACTCCGCGCGAGCACGATGGACTGCTGGCGTCCCGGCGAGGAGCCGGTGCCCGCGATACCTGTGCATCCCAGGGGCTGGTGCCACTCGCAGTTCCTGCGCAAGGGCATTACCGAGGCGGCGTCGATGGAGTGGCTGGCCAACGTGGTGGGTGCGCGGCATCCACTCGGCGGCCCGGTCGTCGATCGAACGGGATTGGCCGGGTTCTACGACATCGCATGGGCCCCGCCCGCCTCCGATCAGCCGCTGGAGCCGTCGCTCGAGTCGCAGCTTGGTCTCACCCTGGAGCCACGCGTCGAGCCGATCGATCTGCTCGTCGTGGATCGCATCGAACGGCCGCGCGGCACGCCGATCCGTTTCGGCCAATAGCGAACCGGGTTCCCCGGCCGCGCAAGGAGAAAACGTGATGACCCGTCTGGTAACGGCTCTGACCCTGGCTGCTGCCGTGTTCGCCGCGACGCTCTCGGCGCAGCGGCCACCGCACATCCTGCCGCCCCTGACAGACGCACCGGCCGCCGAGTTCGAAGTGGCTTCGGTGAAGATCAACAAGTCCGGAGACAACCAGACGCGCTTCAATTTCGTCGGCGGCCGCATCGACGTGATCAACATGCAGCTGCGCGGCATCATCCAGTCCGCGTACCGCGTGCCGGCCAATCAGCTGGTCAACGTGCCGGGGTGGGTGAACGGCACGCGCGTGGACATCATCGCCAAGGCCGATCCGAAGTACTCGGTGCAGGAGCTGCAGAGCATGCTGCAGCCGCTGCTCCTCGATCGCTTCAAGCTGAAGTTCCATCGTGAGATGCGCGACGTGGACGTCTACACGCTCACGCTGGCGAATCCCGACGGCCGCCTGGGCCCGAAGCTCCAGAAGTCCGATACCAACTGCGAAGAGCTGGGCGCGCAACCGCGCAGTTCGCTCGCGCCGCCGAAGCCGGGCGAACTGCCGGCCTGCGGCACGGTGCCGGGCGGGCCCGGGCGCATGATCTTCCGCGGATTCGGGATGGGGCCGTTCGTGCAGATCCTGTCGCTCACGACGCGCGGACGCCAGGTGATCGACGAAACCGGCCTGCCGGGCGGCTACAACATCGACCTGCAGTACACGCCGGAAGCCCTGTCGGCCGCCGGGCTCGCGGCTCGCGGTGGCGCGCCGCCGCCGCAGGCCGCGCAGGTGGATCCGAACGGTCCGGATCTCTTCACCGCGATCCGGGAGCAGCTCGGTCTCAAGCTCGAAGGCAAGAAGATGGCCCTCGAGGTAATGGTGGTGGATAACATCCAGCCGCCAGTAGAGGACTGAAGAGCCTTTAGCCTCTAGCCTTTCGCAAGAGCTCTGCCGCAAAACAGCAGTAGTACCTAGAGGCCAAAGGCGAAAGGCTAAAGGCTTCCCCGGCGCGCGTGGATCTACTTCGCGCGCCCTGTATAGCCCTGCGCCAGCGTCGGGATGCCCATCACCCGGTTGCGTGCGCTCGACGTGCCCCAGGCGCCCGAGAAGACGATCGCGTAGAGCGTCTTCTTGTCCGCGCCGCCGAACGCCACGCCGTGCAGGCCCGGGATGCCGGGAATCGTGCCGAGGAACGTGCCGTTCGGATCGAAGACGTCCACTGACGTCTGGGTGCTGACATACAGCCGTCCCTGCTGGTCGACGGCCGAACCGTCGCCGCCGGTGCCGCCGCGCAGTTTCCCGAACTCGCGCTGGTTCGTGAGCGCGCCATCGGGCCGCACGTCGAACGCCACGACGACGGCGCCGTTCGTCACGTAGAGCGTCTTCTCGTCGGGGCTGAGAATGATGCCGTTGGCGCCCTGCATCCCCTCGCCGTACTTCGAGACCGCGCCCTGCGGGTTCACGTAGAACACGCCGGCCCCGGTGATGCTTACGTAGACGCCGCCGCGGCTGTCGGCCGACAGGTCGTTCGGCACGCCGCCCACGCACTCGAGCGGTTCGCCGTTGTAGGTCGTCGCCACCACCTTGCGGGTGGGTTCGAGCTGCACGATGCCCGAGCCCAGGCCTCGCGAGACGAGGAACAGTGCGCCGTTCTTGCTGCGCGAGACGGCGCCGCCGGTGTTCACGTCGCGATGGATGACGGAGGCCAGCCCGGTGGCCGGGTCCATCCGCATGACGTTGCTGGCGTCGTTGTTCGCAAACAGGAGTGTGCCGCCCTCTCCCGCGATGGGACCGTCGGCGTTGTTGCCCTGCCAGTCCCACACGGTCTTCCACGTCTGGCCGGCCGCGATGACGTTCGGGATGGCGGTCGTCGGCGGCACCGGCGGGTCGGGCGGCGGCGTCGCGGGCTGCGGTTCTTTCGAGACCTGAATGCCGAATGGCGCCGGCTTGGTCTTGCACTTGGCCAGCACGCCGGCGAGCGCCGGGTTCTGCCACGCCTGCTGGCTGTTGCCCCGGGGGAACGCGGACGACGGACTCTGCGCCGACACGGCGGCGGCCGCCGCGCCACTCAGGATCAAGGCAAGAGCGATTCTCGATGTCATCATCGGTGGCTTCTCTCGGCAGAACTTTATCGCAAAGCACGTAAGATGAGTCGCGAACCGGCGTCACGCCGGCATGGAGGACGCATGAGTCGTAGAGGTTTGCGAACCGGCGTGACGCCGGTTTGCCAGACATTGTGGGCGGGCGTGCTGTGTGTGGCGCTCGGCGCGGTGATGGCTGCGCAGTCGAAAGTCGTGCCGAGACCGCCTGCTGGGCCGCCGGGGCTGCCGCCAGGCGAGAGCGCCGCGCCCGACGGCTATCAGCCGCTGCCCGCGTGGCTGGGGCAGACGCGCGCGCCCGCGCCAGCCAGGAGCGAGACGTTCACGGTCGAGACGTTCGCCGAGGGGCTGAACGGTGCCTGGTTCCGCTTCCTGCCCGACGGCCGCATCCTCCTCGCGGAGCGCAACGGTCGCCTCCGCATCATCGGCAAGGACGGGAAGGCCGGCGAGCCGCTCGCGGGCATGCCGTCCAACATGTTCGCGCCGCAGGGGCAGGGGCAGGCTCTCTTTGCGGTGCTGCCCGACAGGAGCTTCGCCACCAACCGGACGATCTACTTCACCTACGCCGTGCTGCCGGCCGGTGCCGACCCGGCGAAGCAGCGCTCGCCCGCGCACGTCCACGTCGCGAGCGCGAAGATCTCGGCCGACGACAAAAGCCTCGAGGGTGTGAAGGATCTGCTGGACGCGGAAGGCACCGGTGGGCGTCTCGTCCAGGGGAACGACGGCACGCTCTACGTCACGACCACGGTCCCGGCCGGTTTTGGCATCGACTCGAGCCAGTGGATGCAGCCGCAGGCGCTCGACAGCCTGATGGGCAAGGTGCTGCGCATCAACGCCGACGGCTCGATCCCCAAAGACAACCCCTTCGTCGGCAGGGCCGGCGCGCGCCCCGAGATCTTCGCGCTCGGATTCCGCGACGACCAGGGCATGGCGATTCATCCGAGGACCGGGCGGCTGTGGACGAGCGAGCACGGCCCGCGCGGCGGCGACGAGCTCAACGAAGTCGAGAAGGGGAAGAATTACGGCTTCCCGGTGATCGGCTACGGCCGCGACTACAACGGCAAGCCGATCAACAACGACAAGACCACGCAGGCGGGCATGGAGCAGCCGGTGTATTTCTGGACGCCCGACATCGCGCCCGCCGGCATCGGCTTCTACACCGGCAAGATGTTCCCGTCGTGGGATGGCAGCGTGTTCGTGAGCGGCCTCGTCTCCAAATACCTCGTGCGGCTCGCCCTCAACGGCAATCGCGTGGTGGCGGAAGAGCGGCTGCTCGTCGATCAGAACGCCCGCATCCGCGGCGTGAACGAAGGCCCCGACGGCGCGCTGTACGTACTCACTGACGGGCAAGGCGGCAAGATCCTGCGCCTGAAGAAGTAGGGGCCGGCTTCAGCCGGCCCACGGTCGGGCCGCCTAAAGGCGGCCCCCACGTCTAGTTGAGCGCGAACACGAACAGGTAGCTGCTGTTTTCCAGCTTGTCCCAGTTCACCGGGTGCAGGTGGCGTCCGCCGGCCTGCACCGCCAGATACTGCTTCGGCCCGATCGCATACGTCACGGGCGCACCCTTGAGCGGCGTGCCCACGTTGAAGCGCCACAGCTCCTCGAGCGTCTCGTCGTTGTAGGCCACCACCCAGCCGTCCTGCAGCGCGGTGAACACGAGTCCGCCGGCGGTCGCCGTCGCACCGGACCGGATCTCGATGTCGGTCACCGCCTTGCCCACGACCTTGTGGTTCACCGCGTCGAACGCGGTGAGCGCGCCGTAGTACAGGTCGCTGCTGTACTGACGCGGCTGGCTGGCCTTGGTGTCCACGCCGCCGTCCTTGCCGAGCACGCCCACGGCGGCGCCGTTCTGCGTGAAGCACCCCTCGGTGCCGACGCCGTAGGCGATGTTCTTGATCGGATTGAACGCGAGCGGCTGGTGCGCCACGCCGCCGTGCCACGTCGGGCACGCACGCTTCTTGCCGTCGCCGCGCAGCGCGCGCGCCTCGGGGTTGTACAACTGGACGTCGAGCTTCGGGTTGTATTCGAAGGGCTTGCCCGTCTCGGGGTTGATGCCCCTGGTCCAGTTCAGATCGTTCACGTACTTCTCGGCCTTGATGAAGCGGCCGTTGGTCCGATCGATCGAATAGAAGAACCCGTTGCGGGCGAAGTGGCCCACCACCTTGCGCATCCGCTTGTCGATCAGCGTGTCGTAGAGCAGGAAGGCGCCCGTCTCGTCGTAGTCCCACGAATCGTTGGGCGTGTACTGGAAATACCAGGCCATCTTGCCGGTGGCGACGTCGAGCGCCACGACCGAGTTCGTGTAGAGGTTGTCGCCCGGCCGGAACTGCGGGTCGTAAATCGGGAACGGGTTGCCGGTGCCGACGATGTAGAGGTTCTGCGCCGCATCGTACGAGCCGGTCTGCCAGATGCCGCCGCCGCCGGTCTTCCACGCGTTGTGGTCGTCCTTCCACGATTCGCTGCCCGGGTCGCCCGGCTTCGGCACGGTGTACCAGCGCCACAGCTCCTTGCCGCTGCTGACGTCGAGCGCCGCCACCCAGCCGCGCGTGCCGCCGTCGCCGGCGCCGTTCTGCACCAGCACCTTGCCGTCGGCCACGAGCGGCGCCGTGAGGAAGCGCTCCTGGTTGCCGAACTCGTTCTTCGTCGTGATCTTCCGGTCCCACACGATCTCGCCGGTGTCGCGGTTGATCGCGATGACGCGCCCGTCCGGCAGGTTGGCGAGCACCTTGTCCTCCCACAGCGCGATGCCGCGGCTGCGCGTGACGTTGCCTTCGTGCTGGACGCCGGGGTCGGCGATCCACACGAAGGAGCCGCGTCCGGGGTT
>DASRPM010000176.1:0-13835 GCA_035646375.1 Vicinamibacterales bacterium | reverse complement strand
CGGCCGAGCGCGGCGAGCGCACCGGCCATGTGGTAGCGCGCGGTGATGCCGGCGGGCGCGTCGGGATACGCGTCGGCGGCCGTCTTGAGCTTCGGCAGCGCCGCATTGAGCTTGGCCGACTCCGTCGAGAACGTACCGGTGGCGCCGAACTGCGCTGCCGCCGGCGCGTCGCCGGGCTCGCCCGTGGCGTTGGCGGGGACGACGCGGGCGTCGAGCGCCACCAGCGCCTCGGCCAGCAGCGCCTGCCCCTGTGACTGCGACCGCTGCCTCATGACCACGGCCCCGATGGCGATCGCGGCCACCACCAAGACGGCAATCACCACTACGCCAAGCGTCTTTGTGCGTGGGCCCACGAATCCCTGCAGGCTCTCCAGGGACTCGGCGAGCTCGTTCTTCTTCAGATCGTGCCGATGGTCGCTCTTCATTGCTTCTTCCTTACAGTGCTTCTGTCTTGCTGTGTGGCGTCCCCGGCAGGATTCGAACCTGCGACCCCAGGTTTAGGAAACCTGTGCTCTATCCATCTGAGCTACGGGGACCTCCGCCTATTTTAGTATTGCAGGACCGAGTAAACGGGGCGGCCGGCCAGTTTGGCGCGTCCGGACAGGAACCCGAGCTCGATCAGGAACACCAGCCCCACGAGATCCCCTTCGAGGTCGCTTACGAGCTTGGCCGCCGCGGCGGCGGTCCCGCCGGTGGCCAGGACGTCGTCCACGATGAGCACCCGCTCGCCCTTCTTGACCGCGTCGAGATGGATTTCGAGCGCGTCGGTGCCGTACTCGAGGGAGTACGACTCCCGGATGGCGCCCGCCGGCAGCTTCCCCGGCTTGCGGATCGGGACGAAGCCGGCCCCGAGCCGCTCCGCCACCGCCGCACCGAGAATAAACCCGCGGCTCTCGATGCCGACCACGGTCTCGACCCGCTGATCGCGATACGGGGCCGCCAGCGCGTCGATCGTCGCGCGAAAGCCGGCGGGCTCCTTGAGCAGCGTCGTGATGTCGTAGAAGAGGATGCCCGGCTTGGGAAAATCGGGGACGTGGCGAATGTGCGCTTTGAGATCCATGAGTATCGGATGCGCGCTGGGCGCCGTCAGCTCCTGACAGAGAACGAGTGATACGCGCCCGACGGCGGCTCCGTGTCGTCCACGGCCACCGAGGCCACGCGCGCGCCGCCGGGGCCTTGCCACAGCGCGCGCTCGACGCGCGTCACGGCTTCTTCATCGCCTTCCACCAGCGCCTCGACGCGGCCATCGGGCAGGTTGCGCACCCAGCCGGTCACGCCTTCGCGGTCGGCGGCATCCTTCGTGAAATATCGGAAGCCGACGCCCTGTACGCGGCCGCTGATGAGGTATCGCCTGGCCACACGCATTGCATCAACCGCTCGACAGTGTTCATCTGCCGCGCTTCGCGCGGGGCGGGCGCGCCCAATCCCCTATTTGATGAACGTGAACTTGGCCGACCCGGAGGTGCCGCTGCTGAACGGCCAGAGGATGGAGCCGTTGCTCGGCCGCGCCGTGGCACGGACGGTGACGTAGTACTCGCGGTTGGCTTCGAGCACGGTGGTGCGATAGAGCGGCAGGCGCTGCAGGACGGTGAGCCACAGGCGGACGGCCCGCTCGTCCTCGGCGCTGCGCGTGTCCACCACCTTGCCGTCGATCGACCGCGTCATCGAGTAGCGCCGCGTCAGGTTGTCGTACTCGACGCTGCTCGTGGCCGTCGACATACCCATCAGCCGATCCACCCAGCCGGGCACGTCGAGGCGCAGCTCGGTGGCATACGTGAAGGTGGTCTTGAGGCCGCTCTGGATCGCCGCCCGCACTTCGTCGGTGAAGCCGTCGTTGAGGCTGAACGAGACCAGCACCTGGTCGTCGCGGACGAGCGGCACGACCCGCAGCCCCTCGGCCGATGTCTGGGCAAACGCCCGAACGGCAGAGAGCGCGAGGAGCGCGACCAGACAGACGGCAACCCGGCCCCGGCGAGGGGTCCGAGGGGTGCCGCCCTGTGTAAATTCGTGCGTCATCGCGTCACGCCGTCCGAACTGTAGCACACCTTTTGCCATGATTCCCGGCCCGAATGCTATGATCCGGCTCGGCTACACTCGCAGCCAGACCGCGTGCGGAGAGCAAGAACCGTCATCGTCGTTCTCGTGATGGTCGCCATCTCGGCGGTCACGCCGGCCTCTGCCCAGGTCGACCTCCCCTATGCGCTCTTCAGCGGGTATCTCGACGAGTACCGCAAGCAGTACGGCATCCCGGCGCTCTCGGCCGTCGTGATCCAGCGAGGCGTCAGAGTGTGGTCGGCCGGCCTCGGCAAGCAGGACGTCGAAGGCAACGTCTCGGCCCGTGACGACACGCCGTACTTCGTCGGCAACCTCTCCCAGATCTTCGGCTCGACACTGCTTCTCGAGAAGTGCTACGACCAGGATACGCTCGAGCTGAAAGACTCGATGATCCGCTGGGTGCCGTACGGGGACGCCGCGACGACCATCGGCCAGCTGCTGACGCATCAGTCCCCCGCTGGTGCGTACGCTTACGACCCGCTCCGCTTTGCGAGCGTGACCTCCGTCATCGAGGAGTGCGCAGACCTTCCCTACCGTCATGTCCTCGCCGGCGAAATCTTCGACCGGGTGGCGATGACGCGATCGGTGCCGGGGCGGGCGCTCGACGGCGTGCAGTATCCGGGTGGCGCGGCGTTCTCGGCGGCCGAGCTCGCGCGCTACAACGACATCCTGGGCCAGATGGCGCGGCACTATCGGCTCGACCGCGGCCAGCAGGTGCGGGCGACCGTGCCGCTGCTCCCGGCCGACGCCTCGACCGGCGTGATCACGACGGCGCTCGATCTGGCGGAGTTCGACAACGCGCTGCGGCTGCCGGGGCTGCTGTCGCGCGATGCGCTGACCGTAGCGTGGACGCAGGCGGGCGGCGTCTCCCCCATGCCCACCGGCCTCGGCTGGTTCGTCTCGAATTACAACAACGAGCCGCTGGTCTGGCAGTTCGACCTGACGCGCGACGTGGCGTCGTCGATCATCGTGAAGCTGCCTGCCCGCGACCTCACCTTCATCGTGCTGGCCAACAGCGACGGCCTCACGCGCCTGTCGGGCCTGTCGGCCGGCGATCCGCTCGCCTCTCCTTTCGTCAAGCTGTTCCTGCGCTTCTTCGCTCCCTGATGTGAAGGCCCTCGTTCGCGCTGCCGCGCTCGCCGGCGCAGGTCTAGTCTCTTGGGCTGCTCCGGCTCACGCCGATTTCATCATCACGCCGTTCGTTGGAAAGACGTTCGCCGCGCAGACCACGTTCCTGCTTGCCAACGTGGACAAACAGTCGTGGATGCTGGGAGCGTCCGCGGCGTGGCTGACCGACGGCGTGTTCGGCGCCGAGATCGACTTCGGGTACGCGCCACGCTTCTTCGATTCCGATCAGGTGACCAACGGCAACATCGTCGAGCCGGGGCGCAATGTGGTGTCGCTGACGGGCAACGTGCTGCTGGCGGTGCCGCTCAGCGTGACACGCGACTCGCTGCGCCCCTACATCAGCGCGGGGATGGGCTTGCTGCACGCGGGATCCGCCGACCTGATCACCCTCTCGACCGTCGGTCGCAACCTTCCGGCCGTGTCGATCGGGGGCGGCGCGATCGGCTTCCTCAGCAGGCGCACCGGCGTGCGCTTCGACCTCCGCCACATCCGAAGCACGGGCCGCGACGTGGACACCAGTACTCTTCTGACAAGCCCACGGCTGGGCTGGTGGCGTGCCACGATCGGCGTGGCAATACGGTATTAGGCGGTCGAGAATTGGCCGGAGCCTTGCACTGTGGGGAGTCATGACTAACCGCAACAGCTCTTCGTTCGTGTCGCGCTTCGTCGCGGTGATCGCGTGCACCGCCGCGCTCACGGTTGCGCCGTCGGTCCAGACGCGCATTACGCCGGACAAGAACAGCTACAAGCCCGCCGACGACGTGAAGCTCGGACGGGAAGCTGCCGCCCAGGTCCGCAAGGAGATGCCGCTCGTGCGCGACGGCGCCGTGGACGAATGGGTGCAGTCGGTCGGCCGCCGGCTGGTGAACGCCATCCCGCCCGAGCACCGGCATCCGGAGTTCACTTACACCTTCGAGGTGGTGAACCAGAAGGACATCAACGCCTTCGCCCTGCCGGGCGGCCCGATGTTCCTCCACCGCGGCATGATCGAGGCGGCCAAGTCGGAAGGCGAAGTGGCCGGCGTGATGGGCCACGAGATCTCGCACGTGGCGCTGCGCCACGGCACGGCGCAGGCGACCAAAGGCCAGAAGTTCCAGCTCGGCGCCCTCCTTGGCCAGGTGGCCGGAGCGGTGGTGGGCGGCACGGCGGGCGCGGTCATCGCGCAGGGCTCGCAGTTCGGCCTCGGCACGTATTTCCTGAAGTACGGCCGCGAGTACGAGCGCCAAGCGGACCTGCTGGGGGCGCAGATCCTCGCCCGCGCCGGCTACGACCCGCGCGACATGGCCACCATGTTCAAGACGATCGAGGCGCAGGGCGGCGGTCGATCGCCGGAGTGGCTGAGCAGCCACCCGAACCCGGGCAACCGCTACGACGCCATCAACCGCGAGGCGGCCATGCTGCGCGTCGACCGGCGCGCGGACACCGGTGAGTTCCAGACGGCGCGCGGCCGTCTGACCTCGATGTCGCCGGCACCGAGCGCCGAGGACATCGCGCGGAACCGAGGCAACGCGGGATCCGGCGGCAGCGCGCCCAGCGGCCGCACCGCCATCCGCGTCGAGCCGCCGTCGGGCACCAGTCGGACGTATCGGCCGGGTGAATTCCTGCGCGTCACGGTTCCGGCGAACTGGAACCAGATCGACAGCGGCGAAGGCGGCGTGACCTACGCGCCGGACGGCGGCTACGTGGAAGCGAATGGCCGCAGCGCGTTCACCCACGGCGTCCAGTTCGGCGTGGCGCAGGGGGCGAGCGGCAACCTGCAGCGCGACACCGATCAGCTGCTTCAGAGCTTCGCCCGGAACAACCCGAATCTCCGCAGCCGCGGGGCGCGGCGCGACACGGTGGGCGGGCGCTCGGGCCTCACCACGCTGCTCGCCAACCGGTCCGACGTCAGCGGCCGGCCCGAACTCGTGACCGTCTCGACGGCGCAGCTGCGCAACGGCAACATGCTGTTCCTGATCGGGGTCGCGCCGGAAGAGGAGTACGACAACTACGAAGCGGCTTTCCGCCGCATCCGGCAGGGCCTGCAGATCAACGATCGTTAGAGGCTTAGGGCTTAGGGAAGAGCGCTCAGAGGTTCTTCCCAAGGCCCAAGGCCTAAGGCCTAAGGCCCTATTTGTGGACGGCCGGTTCGTGCGGATCGAGCGATTCTTCGTCGTCGAGGGTCTGCTCGGCCGCCTCGCCCAACGCGGTTATGTCCACCGGGCCCTGCAGCTTCGCGTAGACGAACGCGGCCGTGAAGATGACGGCAATCAAGCCAAGCGAGAGCCACTGTGGGATCGCGAAGTGCACGTAGCCGAGTTCGTGCAGGTACTCCCAGCACAACTTGAAGCCGACCCACGCGATGATGATGAAGGCGCCGTCCACCAGCGCCGGATACCGCTGGACGAGCGCCAGCAGCTGGCCGACCACGAGCCGCATCGCGACGATGCCGAGGATGCCGCCGGTAATCACCACCCACAGCTTCGGCGACATCGCCACCGCGACCAGGATGGAGTCGATCGAGAACGCCAGGTTGATCAGCTCGACGCGAACGACCGTCGCCCAGAACGGCGACAGCCCCAGCCACGGCTTGGCCACCGGCGCCTGCCGCCGATCGTCGGTCCCCTCCCCGCCGCGGAAATGGGTGTAGGTGAGATACAGCAGATACAGGCCGCCGAACAGGCGGATCCAGCTCACACGGATGAGCGTCGAGGCCAGCAGCGTGGCGATGATGCGGAAGCCGAACCCGCCGATCAGACCGTAGCGCAGCGCTTGCCCGTGCTGCGGCTTCGGCAGTCCCAGGACCAGGATGGCCATCACCAGCGCGTTGTCGGCGCTGAGCAGGCCTTCGAGCGCCACGAGCAGTGCGACGGTGACGAGGTCTCCCGACTGGACGTCCAAACTCTTCTAATCCTACCGTGGAACACGGCCGGCTCTGCCGCGGCAATCCCTGGGTTGTCGCTCCCTCCGATTCGCAACATTGACTCGATCCATATCAAGATCTACACTCAGATCATGTCAGGTTGCTGCGGCGTAACGAGTCAGGGTTGAAGATGGCAGCGGATCAGGATCTCGTGTTCATCAGCATGGCCGCCGAGATGCTCGGCATGCATCCGCAGACGCTGCGGAAGTACGAGCGGCTCGGCCTGGTGCAGCCTTCGCGCACCATTGGCAGCATGCGGCTCTACACCGAGGAGGAGCTGGAGCGGCTGCGCACCATCAAGCACTTCGTGGACGAGCTCGGGATCAACCTGGCCGGGGTCCAGCGGCTGCTGCTCGTGGCCGAGACCGTCCGCCGCATGCGGCCGCTGCTCGACGAGACGGCGCTCGCCACTGACACCGGACGCCGCCGCCTGCTGAACGAGATGCGTCGACTGAGCGACGCCGTGGGGCTGTGATGGAGTTCAAGGACTACTACGCGACGCTTGGCGTCACGAAGGCCGCCTCCGAGAAGGAGATCAAGCAGGCGTACCGCAAGCTCGCGCGAAAGTTCCATCCCGACGTCAACCCCAACGACAAGGCCGCCGAGGCCCGCTTCAAGGACATCAACGAAGCCTATGAAGTGCTGGGCGACCCGGCCAAGCGCTCGAAGTACGACGAGCTCGGCGCGAACTGGCGGCAGTACGAGCAGGCCGAGCGCGCCGGCGGGGCCAATCCCTTCGGCGGCTGGAACGTGAACACCGGAGGCGGTCAGGGCGGCGGGTTCCGCACGATGACGCAGGAAGAGATGGAAGCGCTCTTCGGCGACCAGAACCCGTTCTCGGACTTCTTCACCACGTTCTTCGGCGGCGCCGGGCCATCGGCCGGCCCACGGAACGGACGCACCGGGCGGACCCGCGCGCGCGGCGGGCGCGACATCGAGCACGAGCTCGATCTCACGCTCGACGAGGCGTATCAGGGCACGACGAAGCGGCTGGCCCTGAGCCACGGCGGCCCGCCCCGCACCGTGGATGTGCGAATTCCCGCGGGCGTGGGCGAAGGATCTCGCGTACGCGTGCCGGGCGAGGGCGAGCCGGGCACGGGAGGAGGCCCGGCCGGCGACCTGTATCTCCGCCTGCGGCTGGCACCGCACGCCACGTTCGAGCGCCGGGGCCAGGATTTGCATACGACGGTGGCTGTGCCCGTGCCGACAGCCGTCCTCGGCGGCGAAGTGGAAGTGCCGACGATGGCGGGCAAGAGCGTGCGGCTGAAGATTCCGCCGTTCACGCAGAACGGTCAGGTGTTCCGGCTGAAGACCTACGGAATGCCCGCGCGCGGCTCGCACGCGCAAGGTGATTTGTACGCGAAGGTCGAGGCGCAGGTGCCCACGTCGCTGACGCCCGAGGAACGCGAGCATTACACGGCGCTCGCGAAGCTGCAGAGGAACGGCGCCTCCGAGAACAGCGCCGCATAAACGCCATGAACATGAACCAGCTGACCGAAAAAGCCCAGGAGGCCGTGCTGGCCGCGCAGTCGCTCGCCGGCGAGCTGACGCACGCCGAGATCACGCCCGAGCACCTGCTCGTCACCCTCGTCGAGCAGCAGGGCGGCATCGTGCCGTCCCTCCTGCGCAAGTTGAACGTCGACCCGGCGCGCGCGGCCAAGGATGCCCGCGGACTGCTGGCCGCGATCCCGCAGGTGCGGGGCGGCGATCTGCGGCTGTCGCCGCGGACACAGCTCGTGCTCGAGGCCGCACAGGCCGAGGCCAAGCGCCTCCAGGACGACTTCGTCAGCACCGAGCACCTGTTCGTCGCCATCGCCACCGAGGCGGGCCGGTCGCCGGCCGCCCAGTACCTGCAGCGCCAGGGCATCACGAAGGACGCGCTGTACGCGGCCCTCACGCAGGTGCGCGGCAGCCAGCGCGTCACGTCGCAGAACCCGGAGTCCACCTACGAGGCGCTCGCCCGCTACGGCCGCGACCTGACCGAGCTCGCCCAGAAGGGCAAGCTCGATCCCGTCATCGGCCGCGACGAGGAGGTGCGGCGCGTCATCCAGGTGCTCTCGCGCCGGACGAAGAACAACCCCGTGCTCATCGGCGAGCCCGGCGTCGGCAAGACGGCCATCGTGGAAGGGCTGGCGCAGCGCATCATCCGCGGCGACGTGCCCGAGGGGCTGAAGAACAAGAAGATCTTCGCCCTCGACATGGGCGCGCTCGTGGCCGGCGCCAAGTATCGCGGCGAGTTCGAGGAACGGCTCAAGGCCGTGCTCAAGGAGATCACCGACTCGCAGGGGCTGATCGTCCTCTTCATCGACGAGCTCCACACCGTGGTCGGCGCCGGCGCCGGCGAGGGCGCCATGGACGCGTCGCAGATGCTGAAGCCGATGCTCGCGCGCGGCGAGCTCCACACCATCGGCGCCACCACGCTCGACGAGTACCGCAAGCACATCGAGAAGGACGCGGCGCTCGAGCGGCGGTTCCAGCCGGTGCTCGTGGGCGAGCCGACGGTCGAGGACACCATCTCGATCCTGCGCGGCCTGCGCGAGCGCTACGAGATTCATCACAAGGTGCGCTTCAAGGACTCGGCGCTGGTGGCCGCCGCGGTGCTGTCGAATCGCTACATCGCCGACCGCTTCCTGCCGGACAAGGCGATCGACCTCGTGGACGAAGCGGCGTCGAAGCTGCGCATGGAGATCGACTCGATGCCGGCCGAGCTCGACGAAGTGCGGCGCCGTGTCATGCAGCTTGAGATCGAGCGCGAGGCGCTGCGGAAGGAGACCGACAAGGCCTCGAAGGAGCGGCTCGCCCGGCTCGAAAAGGAGCTGGCCGATCTCAAGGAAGTAGAAACCCGCCTCAAGGCGCAGTGGCAACGGGAGAAGGACGAGATCAGCGGCAGCAGCTCCATCAAGGAGCAGCTGGAACAGGCGCGCCTCGAGCTCGACGCCGCGGTCCGCGGCGGCGACTACACGAAGGCCTCGGAGCTTCAGTACGGTCGCATCCCGGAGCTCGAGAAGCGTCTCTCGCAGCAGGACGGCGACGGCCAGCCCAAGGGCCCGCGCATGCTGAAGGAGGAAGTGGACGAGGAAGACATCGCCGAAGTGGTCGGCAAGTGGACCGGTATTCCGGTGAGCCGCCTGATGGAGGGCGAAGTGCAGAAGCTGCTGCAGATGGAGCAGCGGCTGCACGCCCGCGTGGTGGGTCAGGACGACGCCATCAACGCCGTGGCCAACGCCATCCGCCGCGCCCGCGCCGGGCTGCAGGATCCGAACCGGCCGCTCGGCAGCTTCATCTTCCTGGGCCCGACCGGCGTCGGCAAGACCGAGCTCGCCCGCGCGCTCGCCGAGTTCCTGTTCGACGACGAGCACGCGATGATCCGCATCGACATGTCCGAGTACCAGGAGAAGCACACCGTCTCGCGCATGATCGGCGCGCCGCCGGGATACGTGGGCTACGACGAGGCGGGCCAGCTGACCGAAGCCGTGCGGCGCCGCCCGTATTCCGTGGTGCTCTTCGACGAGATCGAGAAGGCGCACGCCGAAGTGCTGAACGTCATGCTGCAGCTGCTCGACGACGGGCGGCTGACCGACAGCAAGGGGCGCACCGTGGACTTCAAGAACACGGTCGTCATCATGACGTCGAACCTCGGGAGCCAGTACATCGCCGAGCACACCGGCGAGCCCAGCGAGGGGGTCAGGCGCCAGGTGAGCGAAGCGCTGCGGCAGCACTTCCGGCCGGAGTTCCTCAACCGGATCGACGAGATCGTCTTCTTCCATGCGCTCGGGCTCGAGCACATGAAGCAGATCATCGACATCCAGATCACCGGCCTGATGAAGCGGCTGGCCGAGCGGAAGATTGCCGTGGAGCTGACCGACGCCGCCAAGCAGCTCGTGGTGACCGAGGGCTACGACCCGATGTACGGCGCGCGGCCGCTCAAGCGGACGCTGCAGCGGCGCGTCCTCGATCCGCTGGCGATGAAGGTGCTCGAGGGTGAGTTCCGCGAAGGCGACCGCATCGTGGTGAATGCGGCCGGCGGCGAGCTGAAATTCGAAAAGGCCAAGGCGCCGGCGCCGGCCTGATTCGTACGTGGGGGCCGGCTTCAGCCGGCCCGGGCCACCTGAAGGCGGCCCCTACGATCGTCAGTCCGTGACGCAGCCTTCGGACGCCGACTTCACGAGCCGGATGTACTTCCCGAGCACGCCGCTCGTGGCTTTGAGCGCCGGGGCCGTCCAGCCCTGCCTGCGCCGCGCGAGCTCGGCGTCGTCGATGTCCACCGCGAGCACGCAGGCGCCGGCGTCGATGGTGATGCGGTCGCCGTCGCGCACGAACGCGATGGGGCCGCCGTCCTGCGCCTCCGGCGTGATGTGGCCGATGATGAAGCCGTGCGAGCCGCCCGAGAAGCGGCCGTCGGTGAGGAGCGCCACGTCCTTGCCGAGCCCGGCGCCCATGATCGCGGACGTCGGCGTCAGCATCTCCGGCATACCGGGACCGCCCTTCGGACCCTCGTAGCGAATCACCACCACCGACCCCTTCGAGATCTCGCCCTTCTCGAGGCCGTGGAGCATGTCCTCCTCGGAGTCGAAGACCTTGGCCGTCCCCTCGAAGCGCTCCCCTTCCTTGCCGGTGATTTTCGCCACGGCGCCGTCGGGCGCGAGGTTGCCGCGCAGGATGCGGATGTGACCGCGCGGCAGGATCGGCGCTTCGACCGTCTGCACGATCACCTGCCCCTGTTTCAGGTCCGGCAGGTCCTTCACGTTGTCGGCCAGCGTCTTCCCTGTCACCGTCATCGCGTCGCCGTGCAGGAAGCCCTTGGCCAGCAGGTACTTCATCAGCGCAGGCGTGCCGCCGATGTTGTGCAGGTCCTCCTGCACGTAGCGCCCGCTCGGTTTCAGATCGGCGAGCAGCGGCACGCGGTCGCTCTGCCGCTGGAAGTCCTCGAGCACCAGCGGCACTCCGGCCGTGCGCGCGATGGCCAGCAGGTGCAGCACGGCGTTGGTGGAGCCGCCCACCGCCATCACCAGCGTCATCGCGTTCTCGAACGCCTTCGGCGTCAGGATGTCGAGCGGCTTCAAATCCTTCTCGAGCAGCAGCCGCACCGCGGCGCCCGACCGCCGGCACTCGTCGGCCTTGCCGTCGCTCTCGGCCGGCAGCGACGAGCTGTACGGCAGCGACAGGCCCAGCGCTTCGATCGCCACGGCCATGGTGTTCGCCGTGTACATGCCGCCGCAGGCCCCCGCGCCCGGGCACGCGTGCTGCACGATGTCGATCCGCTGCTCCTCGGTGATGACGCCGGCGAGGAACTCCCCATACGACTGGAAGGCCGAGATGATGTCGCGCACCTGCCCCTGCGCGTGGCCCGGCTTGATCGTGCCGCCATAGACCATGAGCGCCGGACGGTTGAGCCGCGCCATCGCCATCACGCTGCCCGGCATGTTCTTGTCGCAGCCCGGCACGGTCACCAGCGCGTCGTACCACTGCGCGCCCATCACGGTCTCGATGGAGTCGGCGATGAGATCGCGGGACGGCAGCGAGAAGCTCATGCCGGGCGTGCCCATCGAGATCGCGTCGCTCACGCCGATGGTGTTGAACCGCATGCCCACCAAGCCCGCGGACTCCACGCCCGCCTTCACGTCGACGGCGAGCCGGTCGAGGTGCATGTTGCACGGGTTGCCCTCGTACCACATGCTGCAGATGCCCACCTGCGCCTTCTGCATGTCGGCCGTCGTCAGCCCCGTGGCGTACAGCATCGCCTGCGAGGCCCCCTGGCTGCGGGGCTGGGTGATCTGCGAGGAGTATTTGTTCATGGGAAAGAGGTGGGCCGCCTCACGGCGGCCCCTGTAGACGGCCCTTACACCGAGGAAGGCTGCGGCAGCTGCACCGGGTCGAGGAACGGCATCATGCCGCGCAGACGCGCGCCGACGACCTCGATCGGGTGCGTCAGGTCCTTGTCGCGCAGCGCCTTGTAGTTCGGCATCCCCTGCTCGTTCTCCGCGATCCACTTCTTCGCGAACTCACCGCTCTGGATCTCGGTGAGCAGCTGCTTCATCACCTTCTTGGTGTCGGGCGTGACGAGCCGCGGCCCCGCCGTGTAGTCGCCCCACTCAGCCGTGTCGCTGATCGAATGGCGCATGTAGTTGAGGCCGCCGCGGTACATCAGATCCACGATCAGCTTCAGCTCGTGCATGCACTCGAAGTAGGCCACCTCGGGCTGGTAGCCCGCCTCGACGAGCGTCTCGAAGCCGGCCTTCACGAGCGCGGCGGTGCCGCCGCACAGCACGGCCTGCTCGCCAAACAGGTCCGTCTCGGTCTCCTCGGAGAACGTCGTCTCGATCACGCCGGCGCGGGTGCAGCCGATGCCGCGCGCGTAGGCGAGCGCCGCCGCCCGGCCCTGGCCCGTCGCGTCCTGGTGCACGGCGAGCAGCCCCGGCGTGCCGCCGCCCTCCTTGAACACCTCGCGCACGCGGTGGCCGGGCGCCTTGGGCGCCACCATCGTCACGTCCACGTCCTTGGGCGGCACGATGCAGTTGAAGCGGATGTTGAAGCCGTGGGCGAACATCAGCATCTTGCCCGCCGTGAGGCTCGGCTTGATGTCGTTCTCGTAGACCTTGGCCTGGCGCGTGTCGGGAATGAGGATCATGATGACGTCGGCCCACCTGGCGGCCTCGGCCACGCCCAGCACCTTCAGGCCGTCGGTCTTCGCCTTTTCAATCGACCGGCTCGACCCCGGAAGGCCGACGACGACTTCGATGCCGCTGTCCTGGAGGTTGAGGGCATGCGCATGCCCCTGCGATCCGTATCCGATCACGGCCACCTTCCGCCGCCGGATCAACTCGATATCGGCATCCTTGTCGTAGAACATCGTCGCCATGAACTCTCCTGTCAACGCGAGGCAGGACGGCGCTGGCCGCCCCGCGTCGCGGAACTGCTCGAACGGGGAACTTACGAGTATTGCGCGGCGGAGAGCGCCGTGTCACCACGGCGCATCGCGACCTGGCCGGTGCGCACCATCTCGACGATACCGAGCGGCTCGAGCCGGCTGATCACGGCGTCGACATGCGGCGGCTCGCCGGTGATTTCGAGCGTCATCGTCTGGTCGCCGGTGTCGACGATGTGCGCGCGCGTCTCGTCCACCACGCGCAGCAGCGCGCCGCGGTCGTGCCCGGCGACCGCCACCTTCACGAGCGCGAGATCGCGCGTGACGGCCGGGACGTTGCCGAGGTCCTCGACCTGCAGCACGTTGACGAGCTTGTACAGGTACGCCGTGACGCGCTCGGCGCTCGTCTGGTCGCTGTCGAGCACGATCGTCATGCGTGACACGCCGGGCTCCGACGTGCGGCCGACGGTGAGGGACTCGATGTTGAACGCACGCCGGCGGAATACCAGCGCCACGCGGTTCAACACGCCAGGTTTGTCTTCGACGAGCGCGACGAGCGTGTGATGCATATCAAGCGTTCTTCCCAAGGCCTAAGGCCTAAGGCCCAAGGCCTTAGATCGGGTCGGCCGCAGTCTCAACCAGCGCCGACTTCTCCGGACGCCGGATCATCGCGTCCAGGTCGGCGCCGGCGGGCACCATCGGGTACACGCTGTCCTCCTGCTCCACGCGGAAGTCCATCACCACCGTGCCTTCGTCCTGGCGCGCGCGCTCCACCGCCTCGAGCACGTCGGAGCGCTTGTCGACCCGCAACCCGAGCAGGCCGTGGGCTTCGGCGAGCTTCACGAAGTCGGGGCTGCGGAGCGGGGTGGCGGCATAGCGGCGATC
>DASRPM010000175.1:0-7665 GCA_035646375.1 Vicinamibacterales bacterium | reverse complement strand
ACATCTACACACTGCAGTGGCACCGGATCGTGCCGCACAGCTCCCGCGTGCGCGGGTGGACGGTCACCCCGAGTCACTACGTCAACAATCAGCTCGACACCGTCTGGCTGACGCACTGACGGGAGCGCTACTTTTCGGCGGCCTGAAACGCCGTCGGCACGCCCGGCGGGATGTTCCGCCAGACGTCCCGGCTGCGTCGACGGCGCAACACCACGTGTCGGGGCGTCAGTCGTTCGACACCGATTGCTCGCGTCGCTGGCACTCGATCAGCCAGATGTCGAGACATTTCCGGTGAAAGACGAGCGAGCCAGACGGCTCACCGCCTTCATCCATGACCACTTCGTACTCGTTGTCATCAGGCTGGATCAACTCGTCGCACCCGGAGCATTGGCCGCCGCTGCTCTTTCCGGCCCAGCATTTGTCGGTGCGAACGCTCGCGGGCAGCTGTCCCGCATCGATGCGCTGCCTGATGGTTCGCCGTTCAGCGTCCACGCCTGAGAAATGAGCATCGGGCGTGCCAGATCCGACTGTCGGCTTTTCAGACACTTGTCGCGGCACGCCGGTTGCTCAGCACTCGTTCTTGCAATAGCGGAGGTGTGATGGTCATGAAACGTCCGGCGCTTTGCATGGTCGTCGTCGCGCTCGCTGTGCTCGGCAGTGTCCATCGTGGCGACGCGTTCGACGCCGACGCCGCCTTCACCAGGGGCGGACACGTGCTCTCGCTCGAGGGCGGCTACGGCGAGCAGTTCGATCTCTGGAACACGACCATCACGGAGCTCGATTTCTTCAACGCGGGCGTTCGCGTTGGCTTCCTGCCCTGGGGTGTGGTCGGGGCGGGACCATTCAAGGGAGCGCTCGAGATCGGCGTCGAACCCTTCTATCAGCGCTTCATCGAGCCGGAACGCGCATACTTCGCCGGGCTCGGCGCCGTCGCGCGTTATCACTTCTTGCCGCTGGGACGTCTCGTGCCTTATCTCGAACTGGGCGCGGCGCCGGGCGCCACGGACCTGAGCGTGCGCGAGCAGCGCACGGACGTCGTGTTCCTGCTGTTCGGCGGCGCTGGCGCTTCGTATTTCGTCACCGAGCGTGCCGCGCTCTACGCGGGATACCGCCTGCAGCATATCTCGAACGCCGGCACGGACAGTCCGAACCGGGGCATCAACTCCCACACCGGCGTGGCGGGTCTCTCCATCTTCTTTCGCTGACGCGCGGCTCCTTCCCTCGTCAGTGGATCCGCTGCGAGCCGCAGGCGCGATACCACCGATTCCTCTTCGGGCCGATCGTCATGCGGCTGCTCCGTGACGTCGGGTCAGCAGCTCGGTGTCGATGACAGCCTGCTCCTTCACGAAGTCCGCATCGGCGAGGAGACTGTAGAGCGTGTCGAGGGCAACGCGGCTCGTCAGCGGGGCGTGGACGTCCGGGAGCTTGCTGCGACGCAGCGCCGACCACTCATTGGCGGTTGGCGCATAGAAGAAGTCTCCGAAGCCTGCCCTGTCAAAGCGCATGCGCAGCGCGTCGCCGTCTTCGAGGTCCCGGTACTCCGCGCTGGCGCGGTAGTCGATGAGAAACTCGACGAACTCGGGCTCAACCCGCCAGAGTCGGTCCAGGCGCCCGGCGCCAAGGGTGTTGCGGACGTCGTCGGCGACGCGCATCTCGTCCGCATACGAGGTTTCGAGACGGCTCGCGAGCGTGAACGGCGTGACCTCGGACTGCCCGAGGAAGCCGCGCAGCACCTCGGCCGGTGCTGTGAAGGCGTCGCACCCCGCGACCCGCGCGAAGGTGTGCCATTCCCGCATGCTGGCCACGATGAGCCGGGTGCCGAGGCGCTCGGCGCGCCGTAGCCGCGCGATGGCCCGCTGCGCCTCCAGGACGACGTGCTCACCGAGCAGATCCGCCTGCAGGCCCTGGTTCAGCCGACCCATGAAGATGTTCGTGCGCGCGACGTTCGCGAGCAAGCCGGCGGCCACCGCCTGGCGCGCCGAGAACGTCGACGTGAAGTTCACCGGGATACCCTCGCGCTGCAGATCCCGCGCGATCAGCAGGCTGTGCGGTGCCTGCGGCCGGAACGGAACCTTGACCAGGCACGACGGCACCATCGCGTGCAGACAGCGGCCGAGCCGTTTCGCCAGCTCGGGCGCCGTGCCGACAGGCTCCATGTGGAGCTGGAGACTCACGTCCCAGGGACGATCGCCACCGACGCGCCGGACGGCGTCGCCGCCGATCCAGCCGCATACCGTCGTGTAGAGGTAGGCCGCCAGTTCTGCGGCACTGATGTCAGGCCGTCGAGCGCGGAGCCTTTGCTCACAGGCGCCGACGGCGCCACCGGAAGTGTAGCGCGCGAGGACCTTCCGCACGAGTGGCTGGTTCACCGTATTGCCGTCGACCTCGGTCAGGGCACGTTCGTCCGTCACGGCGATGGCGCGCAGTTCCTCGACTGCCGCGGTGTCGACGTAGACGTGCTCGGTGCCCGCGCGGGCGAGGGCAGCGAGAAGCGGCGACGACGTTAGCCGAAGGCGCTCCGGCGTCTGCCGGGGGTTTGCGCACTCGACGACCGCGTAGTCGAGCGGGCCTTGGCGCGTGGAGTCATTCACCATACGATCCCCCTTGCCGCTGTGCGTGCATCAGGCGATCCGTCGACCTCGACGGCACTATTCATGCACGTCCGCCTTGACTTTTTCAGCGGTGCTTCATAAATTCAGCGCCACTTCCCCATGGCCTCCTCGTCCGTCGGCCCGCGAATCCGCAGCCTGCGTCTCCAGCGCCGGCTCACGCTGAAGGACGTCGCCGACAAGGCCGGGATCACGCCGAGCGCGTTGAGTCAGATCGAGCGGGATCATTCCAACCCGACGCTCGGCACGCTCAAGGCCATCGCGAGCACGCTCGGCACGACGATCGGCCATCTCTTCCCCTCCACGGCGGTCTCCGATCGCCTCGTCGTGCGCGCCAGGGCGCGCAAGCGACTGTCGCCGCGGCGGGGCATCACCTACGAGCTGTTGACGCCGGACCTGTCGGGCCAGATCGAGTTCATCGTGAGCGTGTACGCGCCGGGGGCCAGCACCGGCGACGAGGCGTTTGCGTATCCCGGCGAGCAATGCGGCGTCGTGCTGGCGGGCGTGGCGGAGATCACGCTCTACGAGACCGTGCACCGGCTGCGCGCGGGCGACAGCATCCGGTTCGACTGCTCGGTGCCGCATCGCATCGTCAACCCCGGCCGGCGTCAGCTGAAGTGCATATGGGCGATCATTCCGCCGACGTTCTGAAGATCCATGGCGCGCCGCTGCAAGTGCGCCGCCTCACCAAGGCGTTCGGCGGCACGCGCGTCGTCGACGACGTCTCCTTCTCCGTGGAGGGCGGCGCCTTTCTCACGCTGCTCGGGCCGAGCGGCTCCGGCAAGACCACCACGCTGCGAATGATCGCCGGCTTCGAGGAGCCGACGGAGGGCGACATCCTCGTCGGCGGCGCCTCGATCACCGACCGGCCGCCGCATCGCCGCAACATCGGCGTGGTCTTCCAGCAGTATGCGCTGTTCCCACACCTGACCGTGTTTCAGAACGTGGCGTATCCGCTGCAGATGCGGCACACGCCCAAGGCAGACATCGCCGAGCGCGCGCGGCGGGCGCTCGGCCTGGTGCGGCTGGACGGGTTTGCCGACCGCTATCCGCGGCAGCTGTCGGGCGGCCAGCAGCAGCGCGTGGCGCTGGCGCGCGCGATCGTCTTCGAGCCGCCGGTGCTGCTGATGGACGAGCCGCTGGGCGCGCTCGACAAGCGGCTACGTGAAGACATGCAGGTGGAGCTGCGGCACCTGCAGCGCGAGCTCGGGATCACCACGGTGTCGGTCACGCACGACCAGGTGGAGGCGCTCGTGATGTCCGACATCATCGCGGTGCTCGACGGCGGGCGGCTGCAGCAGCTCGGGCCGCCGCTCGAGGTGTACCGCCGGCCCGCGAACCAGTTCGTGGCCGACTTCATCGGCGAGTCGAATCTGCTGTCCGGCACGCTGAGCGACGGCACGGTGTTCACCACCGGCAAAGGCCTGCGCGTGCAGCTGGCCGGCGGCGCCGCCGCGCCGGGCCCCGCGCACCTGGTGGTGCGGCCGGAGTACGTGCGGCTGGGCGCGGCCGCCGCCGGGCGCGTCAACCGCTATCAGGCCGAGGTGCTGGAGTTGCTCTACGTCGGCGATCTCGTGAAGTACCGGCTGCTCCTCGATCAGCGCGACGAGCTCGTCGCCAAGGTGCTCGCGCCCTCCGTGGATCAGCCGTGGAAGACCGGCCAGCAGCTCACCGTCGGCTGGGACCCGGCCGACTGCCTCACCGTCAACCGCTAACCAGGAGGACGCCTCATGGCGCATTCACGCATCTCCCGCAGACGGTTCCTCGGCGCCTCGGCCGGCGCGCTGGCCGGCGCCGCGCTGCCGCGCGTCGTGCGCGCGCAGGGCAAGAAGGAGCTCGTCTTCGTCGGCTTCGGCGGCAGCTACCAGGACGGGCAGACGAAGGCGCTGTTCGAGCCGTTCGAGAAGGAAACCGGCATCAAGGTCGTGCAGACCACGGGCGTGGACATCGCGAAGCTGCGCGCCCAGGTGCAGTCGAAGAACGTCGAGTGGGACCTGATCTCGATTCCGGATCGGCTGCGCTACACGGCGGTGAAGGACGATCTGGTGCAGCGTCTGAACTACAGCGCCATCGACGCGAAGGACATCATGAAGCCGCTCGTGACCGAGCACGCCGTGGGCTGCGTGACGATCCCGATGCTCCTGACCTACAGCACGAAGGCCTACGCGCAGGGCAAGGCGCCGATGTCCTGGCCGGATTTCTGGGACGCCAGGAAGTTTCCCGGCCCGCGCGGCTACTACAACGCACCGACCTACAGCCTGGAGTTCGCGCTCATCGCCGATGGCGTGCCGAAGGACAAGCTCTACCCGCTCGACGTGCCGCGCGCGCTCAAGAGCCTGGACCGCGTGAAGCCGGACGTGAAGGTGTGGTGGTCGCAGTTTCCGCAGCCCGGCGTGCTGCTCAAGAGCGGCGAGATCACGGCCACGCCGTGGACGCGCTCGATCACGTTCATGCTGGACGGCGAGCCGATCGGCATCAGCTACGAGGGCGCCGCGCTGACCTACGAGGCGTGGGTGGTGCCGAAGGGCGCGCCCAACGCCGACAACGCGATGAAGTTCATCAACTGGGCGCTCCAGCCCAAGCCGCAGGCGGAGCTGACGAAGTACATCGCCTTCGGTCCCACGAACCCCAAGGCGATGCCGCTCGTCGATGCCAAGCTGCGGCCGCTGCTGTCCTCCGATCCCGACAACATCAAGAAGGGCTTCCTGCTGAGCGGCGACTGGTGGGGACCCAACCTCGACAAGGTCAACGAGCAGTGGAACGAGTGGAGACTGCGATGAGCAAGATCCTCTACGAGACGAAGGGCGCCATCGCGCGCATCACCATCAATCGGCCGGAGGCGATGAACGCCTTCGATCTCGAGACGGCGCGCCTCATGGGCGAGCGGCTGAAGGAGTTCGACGGCGACCCGGCCCTCCGCGTCGCCATCATCACCGGCGACGGCGACAAGGCGTTCTGCGCCGGCGCCGATCTCAAGAAGATGCACGGTGGCTCGCACGATGGCGGCATCAACGAGCTGTGGGACTTCGAGCGCCAGAACCGATTGGGCCAGCGGCTGCAGACAGTCAAGCCGGTGATCGCCGCCATCAACGGCTACTGCCTGGCGGGCGGCCTCGAGCTGGCGCTGGGCAGCGACATCCGCATCGCGTCGACGAACGCCTCGTTCGGCTGCCCGGAGGTGCGGTGGAGCATCCTGCACGGATTCGGCGCCATGCGGCTGCCGCACTCGGTGGGCATGTCGGTGGCGATGGAGATGCTGCTCACGGGTGAGCGCATCGATGCCCGCCGCGCCTACGAGGTCGGGCTCGTCAGTCGCCTCGTGGAGCCGGCGGCGCTGATGCGCACGGCCGACGAGATGGCGCAGAAGATCGCCGACAACGGGCCGCTGGCGATCCGTGTCACCAAGGAGCTGGCCTGGCGCGGGCTGCACGAGCACCCGGAGGATATGCTGCGCTTCTACGCGGCGGTCACCGCGCTCATCCACGAGACGGAGGACGCCAGGGAAGGGCCGCGCGCGTTCTCGGAAAAGCGTGTGCCACAGTTCAAGAACCGGTGAGCGGGTGAGGCATCCGCTCGATCCTCTCTTCAATCCCACCAGCGCCGCCGTCATCGGCGCCTCGACCGTGCTCCACAAGACGGGCGGGCGCCGGTGGCGCAGCATGGTCGAGAGCGGCTTCGCCGGGCCGCTCTATCCCATCCATCCCACGGCGCCGGAGATCCTCGGTCGCAAGGCCTATCCGTCCCTGCGCGATGTGCCGGGGCTCGTCGAGATGGCGGTCGTGCTCGTCCGTCCCGACCTGGTGCCCGGCGCCGTGGCGGACTGCGTGGCCGCCGGCGTGCGGGGGATCGTGGTCATCACCGCCGGCTTCGGCGAGACCGGCGCCGAGGGCCGGCGCGTCGAGCAGGAGCTCGTCGGCGTCGCGCGCGCGGGCGGCGCGCGGCTGGTCGGTCCCAACTGCGCCGGGCACTTCAGTGCCTCCGGCCACGTGAACGCGATCGGCTGGGACGTGCCGCGCGGGCCGATCGCGCTGATCTCGCAGAGCGGCAACATGGCGCTGACGTTCGGGCAGCTCGCGCGCGAGAAGGGCCTCGGCTTCAGCAAGCTCGTCACCGTCGGCAACGCCGCGGACGTCCGCATCCCGGAGTATCTCGACTATCTCTTCGCCGATCAGGAGACGAAGGTCATCGTCGCCTACCTCGAGGGGTTCGGCGCGCTGGAAGGCCGCGCGCTGTTCGAGCTGATGCGAACGCATCCCGCACCGAAGCCGGTCATCGTGCTCAAGCCGGGCGACACGGAGAGCGGACGGCGCGCGGCGCTGTCCCACACCGGCGCGCTCGCCGGCGAGGGCCGCATCGTCGACGCCGCCTTCCGGCAGTGCGGCATCATCCGCGCCGCGGAAAGTGAGGACGCGTGGGACGCCGCCATCGCGGTCGCGTCGCTGCCGCCGCTCACGGCGCGCAGCGTCGCCGTGATCTCCGACGGCGGCGGGCACGCCACGATCGTGTGCGACACGGCGGATCGCTGCGGCCTCGCGGTGCCGACGCTCGCGCCCGGCACGCAGCGCCGGCTTGGCGAGATCCTGCCCGCGCGCAGCGGCATCGCGAACCCCATCGACTTCGCCGGCCAGGCGGAGGAAGAGCCGGAGGTCGTGCCGCGCGTCGCGGATGTCTGCCTCGCCGACCCGGACATCGGCGCGGTGATCTTCGCCGGCCACTTCGGCGGCTACGTGCGCATCTCGACGCCGGAGCTCGGGCTGCGCGAGCAGGCCGCCGCACGCGACCTGGCCGGCGTCGTGCAGCGTCACGGCAAGCCGTTCATCCTGCACACGATCTACGCGGGCGAACGCCTGCCCGCGCTCGAGATCCTGCGCGACGCCGGCGTGCCGATGTACCGGTCGCTGGAGGCCTCGGCGAAGGGCCTCGCTGCCTGCTGGCGCGCGGCGGCGCGCCCGCGCTCGCCGAGCCCGCGCCGCTCGGCGCCTGACCGCGCGCGGGTGGCCGCCATCCTGGCGCGAGCCGTGGCCGGCGTGCTGCTCGAGCCGGACGCCCGCGAGCT
>DASRPM010000174.1:0-8370 GCA_035646375.1 Vicinamibacterales bacterium | reverse complement strand
CACGCGGTGAAGCTCGGCTGCGGCGGCGTGCTGATGCTGCCGCCGTTCTATTACAAGGGCGTGAGCGACGACGGGCTGTTCCGCAGCTTTGCCGAGGTCGTCGAGCGCGTCGGCGAGTCAGCGCTGCGCGTGTACCTCTATCACATCCCGCCCGTGTCCAACGTGCCGATCACGCTCACGCTCATCGAGCGGCTGCTGAAGGCGTACCCCGGCGTCATCGCGGGCGCCAAGGACTCCTCCGGCGACTGGAACAACACGAAGGCGATGCTGGATCGGTTCGCCGCCGCGGGCTTCGACGTGTTCCCCGGGGCCGAGACCTTCCTGCTGGCCGGCATGCGCCATGGCGGTGCGGGGTGCATCAGCGCCACCGCGAACGTGAACCCGGCCGCCATCGCGCGGCTGTACGACAGCTGGCGCGCCGCCGACGCCGACACCCAGCAACAGCGCCTCGACGAGATCCGCGGCACCTTCGCGAAGTATCCGATGATCCCCGCCCTCAAGGCGGCCGTGGCGTACTGGTCGGGAATCGCCGAGTGGGCGACCGTGCGGCCGCCGCTGGTGGCACTCACACCCGACCAATCGAGCGCGCTCGTCCGCGATCTCACCGAGCGCTCATTCGACATGCCCGGCTTGCGCGGCTGAGCAGCGCTGCATGGCCCTCGAGCATCCGTGGACCACGCCCCCGGACGCGGCCGAGACGATCGAGGTGGCGTCCGGCATCCACTGGCTGCGCATGCCACTGCCATTCCAGCTGGATCACATCAACCTGTGGCTGGTGGCCGACGGTGATGGCTGGACCGCCGTCGATACGGGCGTGGCACTGCTGCCGACGCGCGAGCGCTGGGAGCAGCTGTTTGCCCACCGTCTCGAGGGCAAGCCGATCCGCCGCGTGCTCGTCACCCATTTCCATCCGGATCACATCGGAAACGCCGCCTGGCTCACCGAACGGTGGACAGCGCCCCTCTGGTGCACGCAGACGGAGTGGCTGGCGGCCGAGTACGCGCTGCGCAGCCGCGACGATGCCGATCTCGATCGTCGGGTCATGCACTACCGCAAGCACGGCATCGCCGAGCACCATCTCGTGAAGATCCGCGCGCGCGGCAACCACTATCCGGGCCTCGTGGCGGGGTTGCCCTTTCACTTCATGCCGATCGCCGACGGCGAGACCGTCACGATCGGCGGCCGCCGCTGGCGCGTGATCACCGCCCGTGGCCATTCGCCCGAGCACGCGTGCCTGTTCTCGGACGAGGCGCGCGTGCTGATCGCCGGCGATCAGGTGCTGCCGAAGATCACCACCAACGTGAGCGTCTGGCCCGAGCGACCGCACGAGAACCCGCTGCGCTACTACCTCGACTCGCTTGCGCGATTCCTCACGCTGCCGGCGGACACGCTCGTGTTACCGTCGCACGGCCTGCCGTTCCGCGGGCTGCACCACCGGCTGTCCACGCTGGTGCAGCATCACGACGCCCGGCTCGCGGAGGCCGCGGACGCCCTCATCGAGCCGAAGAGCGGCGCCGAGCTCATCCCGGTGCTGTTCCGCCGCGAGCTCGACACGCACCAGCTGGGGTTCGCCATTGGCGAGACCCTCGCCCACCTCAACTTCCTCGAGGCCGAGGGGCGCGCGGTGAGAGCTCTCGCCGCCGACGGTGTGGAGCGCTTTCACAAGGCCTGACTGGGTGGCACCGCACGTGCAACACGTGGGAAGCGATGGCGTAAGGAACGTGGGTACCGTCGCTTCGGAGGAACTCAACCTTCCACGGATAGACGGCTGACGGAACGAAACGCTGTTACAGCGGGCGGGGCCTCAGCCCACTCGACTCCCGGAGCGAAAGCTCCGAAGCGTCGGGGGCGGACGCCCCGCCCGTTGGTTTTGGGGGGCCTCGAAGGGCCCCCCAAACCCCCCAAACGTTCGGAGCGGCCCGGGGGAACCCGGGCCGCTCCTCTATCGGCGCACGGGCCGCGCAGGTTCCACTTTGTGGGCGTGCAAGGCCCCGCCCGCTCGACCGTTCCGCGCTAGCTAATTCCCAGCTCGGCGAGCTTCGAGGCATTCGGACGGCCGGTTTGTGGATCCCAGCCGGCCATCTCGTAGTAGGTGCACCGAGCCGAGAAAAACTGGTCGGGGTCGACCTTCTCGCCTTTGAGGGCGCCGTTGCCGATGCCTTCGTGGAGGCGCTGAGGGAGGTCGTCGTCCTCCGGTGTTAATCCTTCCCTTACATTGAACATCCGGGCAAGGGTGTTGTTGCGCTCACCGACCTTCATCAGCTCGTACAGGCTCATGTTCCAGCCCGTGACCGAGTTGACGTAGTCGATCATCGGCTGCAGCTGCATGGCGTTGAGCGGCGCGCCGACGAAGTCGCACATCCCGACCGAGTTGTAGGCGCTCCACACCTGCTGGGTCACGTAGAAGGCGCGCACCTTCTTGGCGTCGAGCGTGAGCGGGTCGAGCGGCTCGATCAGTCCGAGCACGCCGAGCGGGTGTCCCTGCGGATGGAATCCGGCATAGAGAGGATCGTGTGGCGCCTCCATGTGATCGGCGCCGGTCGGCGACAGCGCGTACGCCAGCGACAGGCCTTTCTTGCCGCGCGGATCGTGCATCGGCAGCTCCTGCCCCTTGACATGCAAGGCGAAGCGCTCGGAGCCCTTGCCGAGCTCCTTGGCCGCGCGCTTGACGCCCTCGCCGAGCAGCCGGCCCAGGAAGCCTTCGCGCTTGCCGATCTGGTGGACGAGCTCGACCACGGCGTCGGCGTTCCCCCACGTGAGATCGAGGCCGCCCGCCATCTCCGGGGTGATGATGCCGTGCTCGTAGCATTCCATCGCGAACGCGATGACGGCGCCGCACGAGATCGAGTCGAGCACGTACTGCGCGTGCAGCTGATTGATGAGCGCCAGCTTGTTCAGGTCGCGGACGCCGAGGAGCGAGCCGGAGGCGGCCAGGGTCTCGTACTCGGGCCCGCCGAACTTCGGCGTCACGCCGAGCTCCTTGACCTCCACCTCGCGCTTGCACGCCACCGCGCACGCGTAACACGTTCCGCGGTTGACGAGGATCGTGTCCCGCATCTTCTGACCGCTGATGTCCTTGGCGCCCTCGAAGGAGCCGTCGCGGAAGTTGCGCGTCGGCAGGATGCCGCCCGCCTCCAGCGCCAGCACGCCGCTGGAGGAGCCGAGCTGGTGGAAGCGATCGGTGGCACGATCGTAGTGATCCTTGAAGAACACGAGCTGCTTCTTGGCGCCGTCCTTGTCGGCCGCCGCGGGCGGCTTGCTGCCTCGCACGACGATGGCCTTCAGCTTCTTGCTGCCCATCACGGCGCCGAGGCCGCCGCGACCGTGGAAGTGCTTCAGCTGATTCACGATGGCGGCGAAGCGTACGCCACGCTCGCCGGAGACGCCGCACTGGAGCGTCCGCACGCGGCGATCACCGAGCTCCGCCTCGATCCCGTCCTGGACGTCGCCGCTGAGCTTGCCCCAGTACGGTGTGGCGTCGCGGAACTCGACCTTGTCGTCCTTGATCCACAGGTAGACCGGCGTCGCGGAGGCGCCGTGGACGACGACGCCGTCCCAGCCGGCGGCCCGCAGCTCCGGGGCCCACCACCCGCCCGCCTCCGACTCACCGTAGCCACCGGTCAGCGGCGACTTGGCGGCCGCCGTGTAGCGGTTGGTGCCGGAGAGGGACAGACCATTGATGACGCTGGTCGTGAAGACGAGGACGTTCTCGGGGCCGAGGGGGTCGGCGTTCGGTGGCAGATCCCGCAGCAGGATGTGCGCGGCCAGCGCACCGCCGCCCAGATACTTTCGCAGCAGCGTCTCGGGGACCTCTTCCGTCCGCGTCTCGCGATTCGTCAGATCGACGTGCAGCAGCTTGGCCGTGATCGCCATTGGCTCCTCCTCGGGTGCGGGGATGGTACTACACGCCCCGGGAGCCGTACAGTCGACGTCGCGCGCGGGGCGAGTCGCGGTACGATCGGGACGGCATGGAGCCGCTGCTCGCCTACCTTCATTACCTTTCGATCATCGTGCTCGGCGCCTTCCTGACCGCGGAGCTGGTCGTGTGTCGCCCGCCCCTGGCGCCGGCGCAGGTGCGGCAGCTCCCGCGGCTCGATATCGTGTTCTTCGCGGCGGCCCTGCTCGCCCTCGCCACCGGTCTGCTGCGCCTGTTCTTCTACGCGAAGGGCGTGGCGTTCTACCTGCCGAACGTCGCTTTCATCGCGAAGATGGCGCTCTACGTCGCCATCGCGGCCATCTCCATCGTGCCCACGCGCCGGTTCATCGGCTGGCGCCGCGCCCTCGACGCGGGCGGCCCGCCGCCCGACGTGGAGACCGTATCGCGCGTGCGGCGTCTGTTGCATCTCGAGCTCGCCTTGCTCGCGCTCATGCCGCTGATGGCGGTGCTCATGGCGCGCGGGATCGGGCGCTGACGCGCCGTGATCGCGCTGCGCCACGTCTCGAAGACGTTCGAGGGACGCCTCGCTCTCGACGACGTGTCACTGAGCGTCGCCACCGGCACCACGCACGTCCTCCTGGGCTCCACCGGCTCCGGCAAATCGACGATCTTGAAGCTCGTTCTCGGGCTCGTGCGCCCGGACGCGGGCGAGGTGCGCGTGGAGCCGGCCGCGCGCATCGGCTACGTGGTGCAGGATGGCGCGCTCTTTCCGCATCTCACGGTCGCGCGCAACGCGACGCTGCCGGCGCGGGCGGCGGGCTGGAGCGCTGACGCCCAGGCCTCGCGCCTCGACGCGCTCACGAAGGTCGTCGCGCTGGAGCCGGCGCTGCTCGACCGCTTTCCGCACCAGCTGAGCAGCGGCCAGCGTCAGCGTGCCGGTCTGCTGCGCGCGCTGATCCTCGATCCCCCGCTGCTGCTCCTCGACGAGCCGCTGGGCTCGCTGGACCCGATCGCGCGCGCCGAGCTGCAGGAGCACCTGGTGGCCGTCATCGGCGAGCTCGGCAAGACGGTGGTGGTCGTGACCCACGACGTTCGCGAAGCATTCGTCTTCGGCGCCACCATCACCCTGCTGAATCGCGGCCGCGTCGTCCAGCAGGGAACGTTCGAGGAGCTCGCGCGCCGGCCGGCCGAGCCCTTCGTCGCCGAATTCCTGCGGGCCCAGGCCCCGCCGCCCGCCATGACGCAGTACCTCTGACGTGTCCCGGCGCAGCGTCGTCGCGATCGTAAGCGTCCTGCTCGCCGTGTCCGCATGCGGTGAGTCGCGGCCGGACTTGCCGATCATCCGCGTCGGCTCGAAGTCGTTCACGGAGAGCTACATCGTGGCCGAGATCGTCGCGCAGATCATCGACGCGACGGGCGAGGCGCGCGCCGAACGTCGCCTGGGACTCGGGGGCACCGGCATCCTCTACACGGCGCTGGCCGCCGGCGACATCGACGTCTATCCCGAGTACACGGGGACCATCGGCCAGGCCATCCTGAAGGACCCGTCGGCGACGTCGGTCGAGGTGCTTCGCGAGCGGCTGAAGCCGCTCGGCCTCACGCTCGGCGCCGCGCTCGGCTTCGACAACACGTATGCGCTGGCGCTGCGGCGGGACAGCGCGCAGCGCCTCGCCGTGCGGACGATCAGCGATCTCGCGCGGCATCCGGCCCTGACCGCCGCCTTCGATCCGGGATTCCTCGAGCGCGAGGACGGATGGCCCGGACTCCGGCGTCATTACGGCCTGCGCCTCGCCGACGTGCGCATCATGGAGCACGCGCTGACCTACGCGGCGCTGGCCAGCGGTCGCGTCGACGTGATCGACGTGTTCTCCACCGACGGTCAGCTGGAGCGGCTGGATCTGACGCTGCTCGTCGACGACCGGCGATTCTTCCCCGACTACAAGGCGGTGCTCCTCGCCCGTCAGTCGATGGCGGAGCGCCATCCGCGGACGTGGACGGCGCTCGAGCAGCGGCTGGCCGGACGCCTGGACACCGCGGCGATGTCAGGCCTCAACGCGCTGGTCGACCTGGAGCGCCGGCCGTTCGCGGACGCCGCGGCCGCATTCCTCCAGCAAGCCGGCCCCGCACGCGGCGCCGATCGTCAGCTCGTGCGCCTGACGCTGGAGCACCTGTGGCTGGTGACGGTGGCCCTGACGGTGGCGGCGCTGGTGGGGCTGCCCCTCGGCATCCTGGCCGCGCGCCGCCGCCGGCTCGCTCAGCTCGAGCTGATGGGCGTGAGCGTGCTGCAGACGATTCCGGGGCTGGCGCTGCTGGCATTCATGATTCCGCTCTTCGGCATCGGCAAGCTGCCTGCGCTCGTCGCGCTGTCGCTGTATGCGCTGCTCCCGATCGTGCGCAACACCGTCGCCGGTCTCGGCAGTCTCGACCCGCGGCTCCTCGAGATGACGGCTGTCCTCCGGATCGAGGGCTGGCGCCGGCTGGCGTGGATCGAGCTGCCGATGGCGTCGATCACGATCCTGGCCGGGATCAAGACGTCGGCGGTGCTCACCGTCGGCACCGCCACGCTGGCCGCCTTCATCGGCGGCGGGGGCTACGGCACGCTCATCGTCACCGGCCTCGCGCTGAACGACGTGGCGACGATCCTCGCCGGCGCCATCCCGTCCGCACTCATGGCGCTCGCCATCCACGGCGCCTTCGAGGCCCTCGATCGCGTGCTCGTGCCGCGCGCGCTGCGGCGTGCCCCGCTCGACTAGCGCGTCAGCGCGGCCACGATCGCGTCGACGTCGTACACGCACCCACCCCACGTGCCGCCGGCCACCTGCTGCAGCGCGGCCCACAACCGCGTGTCGGCCGGCAGATCGGGATCGGGCGACAGATCGGGCCGCGGCGATCGCGCGGCCAGCAGCCGCGTGCCCTCGGCGACGCCGACCTCGCGTCCGTTCTCTCCCACGAGATCGACGGAGCCTTCCAGCCGGTTGCGATCCACCACGATACGGATGGTGTCGCCGTCACGTACCTTGCCGATGGGGCCGCCGGCCAGCGCCTCGGGTCCGACATGGCCGATGCAGGCGCCGGTCGAGACGCCAGAGAAGCGCGCGTCGGTGATGACGGCGACGTGCTTGCCCCACGAGAGATGCTTCAGGGCCGCCGTGATCTGGTAGATCTCCTCCATGCCCGCGCCCATCGGTCCCCGGCAGATCAGGACGAGCACGTCCCCCGCCTTGAGTCCGTCGGCGCCGCGATTCTTGATGGCGGCGATGGCGTCCTTCTCACGCACGAACACCCGCGCCGGCCCCGTCTTGCGGTAGACGCCGTCGGCATCGACCACCGAGCGGTCGATGGCCGTCGACTTGATCACCGAGCCCTCAGGGGCCAGGTTGCCGCGCGGGAACGTCACCGTGCTGGTGAGACCGCGCGCGCGCGCCCGGTCGGCGTCCATGATGACGTCGTCGGGATCGACGCCGTCGGCGCTCCGCAGCCGCTCGCGGAGCACACGCCGCCGGTCCGAGCGCTCCCACCAGTCGAGGACGCGCGCGAGCGTGTCGCCCGACACCGTGAGGACGGTCTCGTCGAGAAGGCCGAGGCGCCGCAGATGCAGCATCACCTCGGGGACGCCGCCGGCGAGAAACGCGCGAACGGTCGGATGCGGCCCGTTCGGCAGCGTGTCGGCCAGCCGCGGCACCTGCCGGTTCACGGCCGTCCAGTCCTCGACGCCGGGCCGGCGCAAGCCAGCGGCGTGCGCGATGGCCGGCAGATGCAGCAAGAGGTTCGTCGAGCCGCCGACGGCGGCGTGGACGACCATCGCGTTGCGAACAGCCGCGTCGGTGACGATGTCGCGGACGGTGAGGCCACGCCGGCTGAGGCTGACCAGGGCGCGCGCGGAGCGACGCGCCATGTCCGTCCAGATCGGCTGACCCGACGGCGCCAGCGCCGAATGCGGCAACGAGAGTCCGAGCGCCTCGCCGATCACCTGCGAGGTGGCCGCCGTCCCGAGGAACTGGCAGCCGCCGCCCGGCGAGCCGCAGGCGCGGCAGCCGAGCTCGGCGGCCTGGTCGAGCGTGAGCTCACCGTGGGCGAAGCGCGCCCCGATCGACTGGATCTTGCCGGCGTCCTCGCCGTCCTTCGGCGGCAGCGTGACGCCGCCCGGCACGAGGACGCACGGCAGATCGCGCATGGCCGCCAGCGCCAGCATCATCGCGGGCAGGCCCTTGTCGCACGTCGCCACGCCGAGCACACCGCGCCGTGTGGGCAGCGAGCGGATCAGCCGGCGGAAGACCTGGGCGGCGTCGTTGCGATAGGCGAGGCTATCCATCATGCCGATCGTCCCTTGCGTCCGCCCGTCACAGGGGTCCGAGCAGTACGCGGCGAAGGGCAAGGCCTCGAGGCCGCGCAGCTCTTCCGCCGCCGCCTGCATCAGAAGGCCGATCTCCCAGTGCCCGGTGTGATATCCGAGCGCGATCGGCCGGCCGTCGGGGGCACGGATGCCACCATTC
>DASRPM010000173.1:0-46216 GCA_035646375.1 Vicinamibacterales bacterium | reverse complement strand
TGGGGCGAGGTGGCGCCGGTGCCCGAGCGGAACCTGATCGTCATGCGCGGCGGCGAGACCATCGAGGCGGGCGGACGATCGTTCGAAGTGGCCTATACGCCCGGCCACGCCTCGCATCACGTGTGCTTCTTCGATCGAGCGAGCGGCATCGCCTTCGTGGGCGACACGGCCGGTGTGTGCGTGAACGGCGGCTATGTGCTGCCGCCGACACCGCCGCCGGATATCGATGTGGAATTGTGGCTCGAGAGCGTTCAGACGATCGATCGCTGGCGGCCATCCACGCTCTTCCTCACCCACTTCGGCCCAATCACGTCGGCCGTGCCCGCGCACCTGCAGGCGCTCGCCGACAACCTGCAGCGGTCGGCAGCGCTCGTGCGCGAGTCGCTGGCGGCCGAGGGGACTGACGTGGAGCGCAAAGCGCTGTACGAGAAGCGGATGATGACGGAATTGCGGGCGCAGATGCCGGAGGATCTGGCGACCGCCTACGAGACGGCCGCCGGGTTCCGCATGTCGTGGCCCGGCCTGGCCCGTTATTGGAGGAAGCGAGAAGCCGTTAAGAGCGCGTAGTTCGTATCGACGCCACCCGCCTTACCCGCCTCACTCGCCCTATTAGTTCGCGACCGCGACTCTCTGCTCGACCTCGCGCGCCTGCTGGGCGGCTGCTCCGGGGTCCGAGAGCAGGCGAATCGCGTAGCCCTGCGGCGTGCCGGTGGCCGGGACGTACGGGCCCACCCGGTAGACCGCCGACAGCAGCTTGCCGCGCCGGAGCACGGCGGGGAGGTCCGTGCGATCCTGCGCGGACCGCTCCAACTGGAAGTGCACGATGCGGTAGAGCGGAATCGACGCCGGCATCTGGCACTCGACGAACGCGTCGTTCTCGCTGATGTCGCGAGTGACGACCGACGCGAAGCGCAGCGTGCCGGTGGCGTCCCGCCACGTCAGCCTGCCGGGGATCGCGACACGACGGCGGCTGCCGATGCGGTCACGATGGGTCGAGGGGGCGGCGGCTGAACGAATCATCGAGGTCCTCCAGGGGATGGCGGTCAGCATCCTCTGTATCAAGTCCTGGACCTCGGCTGGCACGGGCGAGCCCTTCCGTGCAGATTCCTGTAACAGACTGGATCAAAATGGTTTGTTCTTCAGTGAATCGCCGAGTCAATCTGGCGACATGGATACCAGATATACACAACCCCTGTATACCTGGTTACTTGGTATCCGCCTCCATGGCTGCCAGTCCCAGGCGCGCCATCTTCATGTAGAGACCCTTTCGGGTAAGTCCCAGAAGGCGAGCGGACTCGGAGATATTGAAACCGGTCTTCTCGAGCGTCGCCGAGATGATGGTCCGCTCGACCTGCTCGATGTTCTCGGCGAGGGTGCCAGCGTCCGGTATCCAGCCGCCCGCCGCAGGGGCCGTCGAGGCGCCGGCCAGCCGCTGCGCCGAGAGATCGGACGAGAGATGCTCCGGCTCGATGGTGCCGCCCGCCGTGGTCATGGCGACGGCGCGCTGGATCTCGTTGAACAGCTGCCGCACGTTGCCCGGCCAGTGATAGCGGGCGAACACGTCGAGCGTCGCCGAGCTCAGCGTCACTTCGGGCTTCGCGAGGCGGTCGCACGCCTCCCGCAGGAAGAAGGTGCTGAGGTGGGGAATCTCCTCGCGCCGCGCGCGCAGCGGCGGCACCTCGAGGCGGATGACGCTGAGGCGATAGTAGAGATCCTCGCGGAACTTGCCCTCGGCCACCCGCTGCTCGAGATCGGCGTTGGTGGCGGCCAGCACGCGGACGTCCACGGCCAGCGGCCGCGTCTCGCCAATCGGCAGGATCTCTCCCTGTTCGAGGAAGCGCAGCAGCTGCGGCTGCACGTCGAGCGGCACGTCACCGATCTCGTCGAGGAACAGCGTGCCGCCGACCGCCGATCGGATGAGGCCTGGCTGATCGGTCATGGCGCCGGTGAAGCTGCCGCGCCGGTGCCCGAACAGCTGGCTGCCGGCGAGGTCGCGCGTCATCGTCGTGCAGTTGAACGGGAGGAACGCGGCGGTGCGTCGCGGCGATCCCGCGTGGATCGCGCGCGCGATGAGGTCCTTGCCCGTGCCGCTCTCGCCGGTGATGAGCACCGTCAACGTCTGCCCTTGCACGCGCTGAATCTGATCGGCCACGCGGGCCATGGCGGCGCTGGCGCAGATGAATCCCGGCAGCAGCGGCTCGAGCGTGCGCTCGCCCCTCTGCTGCTCGCTGGCCTTGGCCGGCCGTTCGCGGAGGCTGCACAGCTCGAAGCCCTGGCGGGCCACGGCGGTCAGCAGGCGGAACTTACGTCGCTGCGGTTCGGTGGCCTCGGCCTTGCCGGCTGCAACACAGAAGCGAGGCCCGTCCGCCGCCTTGTCGAGCGGTGCAACCAGGAGCGCGGCGCCGTTGCGCTCCGCGGCCCCGTCGGCCGCCGCTCGGGCCAGTGACAGCGCCTCGCCGCGATCGCACCCGCGGAAGTCGAGCAGGCGCGGGTCGCTGCCCCGCGGCGACACGAACGCCACCACGGCGTCGAGCCCCGTGATGTCCTGCACGGTGGTGACAGTCTCGCGCGCCAGCAGATCGGGCAGGATGGCGGCGTCGGCCAGGCGCGTGACGATGGCGTCGTCGGCCGCCAGCTCGATCGATCGCTCGCTGCGCGTCGGCGGCGCGTCGAGCGCAGCGCGCACCGCCGTGGAGTCGTCGAGGTCGCGGCGCGCGCCCAGCATCTGGAACACCGGCGTCGCCAGCGCGAGGCTCCGCTCCGCCGCGGTGCGTGCGCCGGTGTCGGCCGCGAGCCGCGCCACGGCCAGGTGGGCGAGCGCCGTCTGGTAGCGTTCCCCCAGCAGATCGAAGATGTTCACGCTCTGCGCGAAGTCGTGGTACGCGAGCGCCTGCTGGCCGCTGCGCGAGTGCAGCGCGCCGCGCACGCGCAGGAATTCGCCCCAGTTCGCCGGTGAGGTCCGCGGATCGAAGCGCGATTCGCACGCCAGCAGCCGCTGCTCCGCCTCCGCCACGCGGCCCAGCTCGAGCAGCGCCTCGCACGCGGCCAGGTCGGCCTGGATGGCGTCGGCCGGCGGAATGTCGGCTGAGGCCACGAGATCGTTGGCGCGGGTGATCGCGTCGTCGAAGGCGCCGCGCCGGATGGCGAGTTTGACCGCGAGAACCTTGACCGACCACTCGTACCACTTTCCGGTCTGCGCGCCGTAGCCGCCGTAGGCCTCGCCGGCCTGGTGCAGATACTCGCTGGCCCGGTCGTAGGTGCCGCGCATCAGGTGAATCTGCGCCAGCGTGTCGAACACCGCGCCGGTGGTGACGTGGAACTGCACCGGCTTGCGAACCTCCAGCGCGCGCATCAGCACTTCTTCGGCGCGATCGAGGTCGCCGATCTGCACGAACACCTGTCCGAGGGTCGCGAGCGTCACGGCCAGGCCGTGCCCCTCGCCCAGGACGCGGTAAAGCGCGACGCTGCGCTCGGCCAGGGCGAGCGCCTCGTCGAGCCGGTGCGCCATCAGGGCCAGGATGGCCTGGTTGTGGGCGGTGCCCGCGAGCACGTCGTCGGCGTGCACCTGCGTGGCGATGCGCTCGGCGAGCCGCAGGGACGACTCGGCCTCCTGCAGGCGGCCTTCCTGACCCTGCAGGACGCCCAGCAGCCGATGCGCCAGCGCCAGGTGCCGCTTGTCGCCGGCGGCGTGCAGGGCGTTCGAGGCCTCGGAGAGGTGCTCGCGGACGATGCCGGAGTCGCCCACGCGCTTGTAGCACATGGCCAGTTCGTAGTGGGCCAGGCCAATCAACCGCGAATCGTGGGCGAGTTCGGCGTATTTCAGCGCACGCGTGTGCAGCGCGATGGCGCGCGACTGCTCGGTCTTTTCGAACGCGAGGCGTCCATGCAGGCGCCAGAGCGTGGACAGGCGTGCGTCCGGCAAGGGCTCCTTGGAAACGTCGGGCGGACGCCCCAGCGCCGCCGCGGCCTGTGTCAGATCGTCTTGCAGAAGGTAGGCTTCGGCGATACGCGCGCGGACCGATAGCTCGTCATCGCGAGAAAGCGCGCCAGACCGGTGGTGGGGCAGCAGGATCTGGACGGCTTCGGCGCCCCGGCCGCGTTCGAGGGCCGACGCCGCCCTGGTGAGCGCGGCATGGACCGTGGAGGTGGCCACGGTCGGAGTATACCCAGCAACGAAGACGTGTCCCAGAACGAGGCGCATGGCGGTCCGGCCCGGGGCCCCGCCGATATCAGCGCTGTGGCTCAATCTCAGTGCAGAGTGGCACGGGCGCCGAACGGCCGCCGACTATAATCCGAAAGAATGGGTGTGACCGCGCACGGTGTAACCCACCCCGGGCCGCGAGCAAGCAACGAAGACGCTTTTCTGATCGACACGACGGGCGGCGTGTTCGTTGTGGCCGACGGCATGGGCGGTCACAACGCCGGGGAGGTGGCGGCCGGACTGGCCGTCGAGTCGATCCGCACGTTCGTCTCCGACGAGGACCAGCCGACCGCCGGTGGCCTCGAAGACGCGGTGCGGGCGGCCAATCGCAACATTCTCGACACGGCCGCGCGCCGGCCCGAATGCGCCGGCATGGGCACCACCGTGGCGGTGGCGCTCGTGACGCCGACGGGCGCCATCCTGTCCAGCGTCGGCGACAGCCGCATCTACCGCTTGCGCTCCGGCCACCTCACCCAGCTCACGCAGGACGATTCATGGATTGCGAAGCTGCAGTCCGAGGGCGTGGCGCTGACGCAGAACGAGATCGAGCGGCATCCGATGCGCCACGTGCTCACCGACGTCGTCGGCACCCGCGCGGACCTGGCGCCGCATGCGGAGGAGCACACGTTCGAGCCCGGCGACATGCTGCTGCTGTGCAGCGACGGGCTGCACGGCGTGCTGCGGTCCGATCTCATCGCCGAGCTCCTGTCGGCTGATGGGTCGGTATCGGCCGTCACCGAGGCGCTCGTCTCGACGGCCGTGGCCAACGGCGCCACCGACAACGTCACGGCCGTGGTGTTGCGGCGCAGCGTCTAGCCCGCGGCGCTCACCGTCGTCCCCACGCAGAAAGGCAAGAGTCCGATGACCAACGGGGTGCCTCAGTCGTTTACCGCGTTGGCGGAGCAGCACGATCACTTTCACATGGCGACGGTGATCGCGCGCCTGCCCGACCACATCCGCATCGCGCTCGAGGACTCGCTGCCTACACTGCGGCAGACGCGGTTCTCGCAGGTGGTCGTGTGCGGCCTGGGCGGGTCGGCGCTTCCCTCCGAAGTGCTGATGGACGCCTTCGCCGGCGAGCTCACCACGCCGATGCGCGTCTGGCGTACCTACGGGCTGCCGGCCGGCATCGATGCCGACACGCTGCTCATCTTCAGCTCGTTCTCCGGCAACACCGAAGAGACGCTGTCGGGCATCGAGGCGCTGCCGGCCGACGCGCGCAACGTGGTCGTGCTCACGGCGGGCGGCCGGCTGGCCCAGCTGGCGCGCGAACGCGGCTACCCGCTCATCGTCATCCCGACCAGGGACGAGCCGAAGGGGTTCCAGCCGCGCTCGGCGTTCGGGTTCATCGTCACCTACCTCGCCCGGGTCCTGCACGCGGCGGGACTCATGAAGAACCCCGCCGCCACGCTGGGCGCCCTGCCGGCCTTCCTGCGCGGGCTCGACGTGCGGCCGGAAGCGGCCGACCTGGCCTCGTGGCTGGGCGACCGCATCCCGATCGTCTACACCGACGACAGCCACCTGATGTCGGTGGCGCGCATCGCCAAGATCAAGTTCAACGAGAACGCGAAGCGGCCGTCGTTCTTCAACGCGTTTCCCGAGCTGAATCACAACGAGATGATCGGTTTCACCGTGCCGCTCGGGACGTTCGCGGCGGTGTACCTGCACGATCCGGCCAGCGTGCCGCGCATGCGCGAGCGCTTCGACGTGATGCGAGACGTGTTCGCGCGCGACCGCATCGACAACGTAGCGTTCCGGTCGTGGGACATGCCGGGCTCGTCGCGCGCCGAGCGGGTGTTCGCGGCGCTGATGTTCGCCGACTGGTGCTCGTACTACACCGCGCTCCTCGGCGGGTTCGACCCGACGCCGGTGCCGCTCGTCGAGAGCTTCAAACAGGAACTCAGCCGGTCCTGAAATGTCCGGGTCCCTCGACGATAATTAGGTGGGACCCATGAGAAGGACAGGGTGCGGGTTGCTTGCCGTTGCGGTGTTGCTGGGCGCGTGCGGCCGCCAGCCGGCTCCAACGCCGGCGGCCAAGCCAGCAGCGGCCGCGTCGGCGCCCGCGAAAGCCGCCCCGGCCCCTATGTTCGCTCCCGTGGCCAGCCGGCCCCGGATCGTTTTCCTCGGCGACAGCCTCACGGCGGGTTATGGCCTCGAGAAGTCACAAGCCGTGCCGGCGCTGACTCAGGCGCGGCTCGCCAAGGAAGGGTATCCGTTCGAGGTCGTCAACGCCGGCGTGTCGGGCGACACGTCCGCGGGCGGCTTGAGCCGGCTGGAGTGGTCGTTGAGCGGAGACGTCCGCATCCTGGTCGTGGAGCTCGGCGCCAACGACGGCCTGCGCGGCCTGCCCGTGCCCGCCCTGCGCCGCAATCTCGAGGAGATCATCACGCGTGCCCAGGCACGCGGCATCGCGGTGCTGCTGGTGGGCATGGAGGCGCCGCCGAACTACGGCGCGTCCTACACGAGCGAGTTCCGGGAGACGTTTCCAGCCTTGGCGAAAGCGCACAAGGTCGCGCTCATGCCGTTCTATCTCGATGGGGTGGCGGGGAAGCCCGAGATGAACATCGCCGACGGCATCCATCCGAACCCGGAAGGTGCCGTCATCGTAGCTAACAACTTGTGGCGTACTCTCCAACCCATGCTCCAGCTCGCGGCTCAGCCCACGGCGCAGACGTCCGGATCCCGATGATCGAACTGCGCGGCATCTCGAAAACGGTGCAGAGCGGCGATCATCCGCTCACCATCCTGCATCCCCTCGACTACTCGATCGCGCCGGGCCAGTTCGTCGCCATCGTCGGACCGTCCGGCAGCGGCAAGTCGACGCTGCTCGGCCTGCTCGCCGGGCTCGATGCGCCGTCCACCGGAGAGATCGTCATCGACGGGGTGGACATCACGCGTCTCAGCGAGGACGCGCTCGCCAGGCTTCGCGGCGAGAAGATCGGGTTCGTCTTCCAGTTCTTCCACCTCGTGCCGTCGCTGACGGCGGTCGAGAACATCGCGGTGCCGATGGAGATCGCCGGGCGGCGCGACGCGATGGCGCGCGCCCGCCAGCTCATTGCCGACGTGGGCCTTGCCGATCGCGCGCATCACTACCCGTCGCAGCTGTCCGGCGGCGAGCAGCAGCGCATCGCGATTGCCCGCGCGCTCGCCAACGATCCCCCGATCGTGCTGGCCGACGAGCCGACCGGCAACCTCGACTCAGGCACCGGGCGGATCATCCTCGATCTGCTGATGAACGTGCGCCGCAAGAGCAGCGCCACGCTGGTGCTGGTGACGCACGATGCCGAGCTGGCGGCGCTCGCCGACACCCGGCTGACGCTGCGCGACGGCCGCCAGGTGGACGTGCCGGTGGGAGCGGCGTCGTGAGCTTCGTCCTGCTGATGGCGCTGCGCGAGATCCGCTCTTCGTGGAAGCGGCTGCTGTTCTTCTTCGTCTGCATCGCCATCGGCGTCGGCTCGATCGTGGCGCTCCGCTCGGTGATTCAGAACGTGCGCGCGGCGCTGGCGCGCGAGACCCGCACCCTGATCGCTTCCGACATCCTGCTCACCAGCAACTCGCCGCTGCAGCCGGATGTGCGGGACATCGTGGCCCGCGAAGTGAGCGCGGGCCGCGTCTCGCAGACGACGGACGCCGTCGAGATCGCGACGATGGTTCGCCCGGCCGACGGCCGGCCCGTGGCGCGCATGGTGGAGCTGCGCGCGGTCCAGGCGGAATTCCCGTTCTACGGCACGCTGACGCTGCGCGACGGAGCCTATTCGCACAGCCGGCTCACCGGCCGCGGCGCGCTGGTGCGGCCGGAACTGCTGGCCCAGCTCAATCTCGGGGTCGGCGACCGCATCCTGATCGGCGCCCAGCCGTTCGAGATCCGCGGCGTCATCGCCACTGAGCCCGGCCGCAGCCTGGGCGCCTTCAGCATCGGCCCGCGGGTGCTGGTGGACTACGCCGATCTCCAGGCCACGGGCCTGCTGTCGTTCGGCAGCCGCGCGAACTACCAGCTGCTCCTGCGGGCGCCGGAAGCGACGGTGCGCGAGGTCGGCACCGCGCTCACCGACGCGCTGAAGAACAAGTTCGTGCGCTCGCGCGGCTACTGGCAGAACGCCGATCGCATCGGCGAGGACCTGACGCGCGCCGAGAACTATCTGAGCCTGGTGGGGCTGGTGATCCTCATCCTCGGCGGCATCGGCGTGTCGAGCGTCACCCGCGTGTTCGTGCAGCAGAAGGTGCGCAGCATCGCCATCCTGAAATGCCTGGGTGGCACGTCGAGCCGCGTGCTCGCGATCTACATGACGCAGGTGATCGCGCTCGGTGCGGCCGGCAGCGCGCTGGGCGTCGCGCTGGCGGGCACCGTCATCGCGACCGTGCCGTCGTTCGTGGGCGACATCGCCGGCACGCTGCAGATCGAGTACGGCCTGAGCGTCTCGGCGGTGGAGCAGGGGCTGGCCATCGGCGTGCTCGTGTCGCTGCTGTTCTCGGTCGTGCCGCTGCTCGAGGTGCGGCTGGTCAAGCCGTCGCTGCTGCTGCGCAACGACGTGCCGCCTCTTGGCCGCGTGGACTGGCTGAAGTGGGGCGTCACGGCCGCGGTGGCTGCCGCGCTCGTAGGCGTGGCGGCCTGGCAGGCCGGCTCGCTGCGCGTGGGCCTCATGCTCTCGGCCGGGTTCGTGGCCACGGCGATCGTCCTGCACGGCGCCGGCGTCGCGCTCATCTGGGCGGTGCAGCCGCTGCGGTTCTCGCGCTCGTTCGCGCTGCGCCAGGCGGTGCTGCATGTCGTCCGGCCCGGCAACCAGACGCGCGTCATCCTGCTCGCCGTCGGCCTCGGCAGCTTCTTCATCCTGGGAGTCCGGTCGCTCCAAGCCGACCTGCTGCGCGACTTCGCCGTGCAGATCGGCCCCACCGCGCCGGACATGTTCCTGATCGACATCCAGCCCGCCCAGCGGCAGGCACTCAGCACCTACCTCGACTCGCAGAATGGCGAGGCGCCGCCGCCGAACACGATTCCCGTGCTGCGCGCCCGCGTCGTCGCCGTGAAGGGGAGCGACGTCACGCTCGACAGCTACGAGCAGGTGCGCGGGCGCAGCGGACTGTCACGCGAGTTCACGGTCACCTACCGGCCGGAGCTCGAGCGGAACGAGAAGCTGATTGCCGGCGAATGGTGGGCCGGCACGCCGGCCGCCGAGGCCGAGGTGTCGATCGAGGAAGGCTTCCTGCGCACGACACGGCTCAACGTCGGCGATCAGATGACGTTCGACGTGCTCGGCCGCAGCGTCACGGCGCGCGTGGCCAGCATCCGCCGCGTGGACTGGCAGGACTTCCGCGCCGGCGGCTTCATGTTCGTGTTCCGGCCCGGCGTGTTCGACGCCGCCCCGCACACGTTCATCGCGTCGTTCAAGGGGCCTGGCGACGCCGACACGCGGGCGCGCATGCAGGCCGGCCTGGTGACGCAGTTCCCGAACGTGTCGGTGATCGACCTGCGCGAGATCCTGCAGACAGTCTCCGGCATCATCAACAACGTGACGACGGCGGTCACGGTGGTGGGCTCGCTGGTGCTGCTGAGCGGCGCGCTCATCCTGATAGGCGCCGTGTCGATGACGAAGTTCCGCCGTGTCTACGAGGCGGCGATCCTGAAGACGCTCGGTGCCAGCAGCCGTCTGGTGGCCACCATGCTGCTGCTCGAATACGGCGTGCTGGGGGCGATTGCCGGCACCGTCGGCGCCCTCGGCGCCATTGCCCTGAGCTGGGCGGTCGCCACCTACGCGCTGGAGCTCGCCTGGCGGCCGGCCATCGGCCTCACGATCGCGGGCGTGGTCGTCACGACGATCTTCGTGGCCGCGGTCGGCGTCGTGGCGAGCTGGGACGTCCTGCGCCACAAGCCGCTCTCGACCCTCAGGGCAGAGTAGGCAGAACCCTGTCTACTCCGCCTCCAGCGAGAGTAAGATTGGGGATTGTCAGCGCCGCGTATGCGCTGTCCGAAGGAGCAACGAGAACGCATGGACCTGGCGAACTATCGGGACGCGCTGCTCCGCAAGCGTAGCGAACTGCTCGGCGGCACGGCGGCGAAACCACTGCAGTGGACCATGGAGAACAACTCGGGCCGCCAGGGCGACATGGCGGATCAGGCGAGCGGTAACAACGAGGTCCACATCCAGCTCAAGCTGAAACAGACCGACGCGAAGATCCTGCAGGCTATCGAGGAAGCGCTCCAGCGCGTGGAGGCGGGTACCTTCGGCCTGTGCCGCGACTGCGGCCAGCCCATCGCCGACGCCCGGCTCGACGCCATCCCGTGGACGCGCGTGTGCATCACCTGCAAGGAAAAGCAGAAGGCCTGACCCATCCGACTGACGGAGACCATCCTACCGTGCAGAACGAACTGCAGCAGCTGTTGACCGACCTGGCCGCCGAGCGCGTGGCGCTCATCGAACGTCACGAGGCGGGCGCCCGCGTGGTGAGCCACTACGACTTCAACAACACCTACCAGTACGTCATCGCCCGAGAGGAAACGCACCTGGAGTGGTTGGGCAAGGCGCTCGCCGACTTCGGTACGGCGCTGCCCAAAGCGCCCGCCGCGCTGCCGGTGCCGGCCGTCGCCAAGATGGGGAAGAAGGTCGAGCCCGGAGCGTTCAAGGCCCTCCTGGACGACGACGTGCGCACGCTCGGCGCGTTCGTCGAGAAGTGGCGCCCGAAGGTGGACGCGCTGACGCACGCGCGCCACCGGACGATGCTCGGCGTCGTGATGGGCGAGTCGCTCGAGCACCAGCGGCTGTTCGCGCAGGCCGCCGCGGGCTTCGAGGACCTGCTCGGCAAGCGCACCGGCGGCGTGGCTCGCGTGGGCGGCGTGCTGCCCGCGCGCTGGCAGGAGTAGCGCCGGGGCTGCATCACGTGCGCGCCGCCATCGCGCTCGGCAGCAATCTCGGCGACCGGCAGGCCGCGCTGGCGGGGGCCGCCGCGGCGCTGCGGGGCATCCTCACCGATCTCAAGCTGTCGAGCGCGCACGAGACCGCCTACGTGGGCGCCGGCGCGGCGCAGCCGCCGTATCTCAACGCCGCGGCGGTGGGCGAGACGGCGCTCGGCGCGCGGGCGCTCCTGGAGGCGCTGCTCGAGACGGAGCGCCAGTTCGGCCGCGACCGCCCGTATCCCGACGCGCCGCGCACTCTGGATCTGGATCTGATTCTCTACGGGATGGACATCCTCGACGAGCCCGGACTCGTCGTGCCGCACCCGCGCTTCCGCCAGCGCCGCTTCGTGCTGGAGCCGCTTGCCGAGCTCGCGGCGGACTGGATCGATCCCGTGACGGGACGGCGGATCGACGAGCTGCTGCGCGTGTTGGATTCTTGAGAGTTGAAGTCAGGTGGGTCGGGTAGGTCAGGTGAGTCGGGTGGGGAAAGCGCTTGTCATACAAGCGTTCCGACCTACCAGACTTACCTGACCCAGCAGACCTATCTGACCCTGTCTCAATTCTGACCCTGTCTCAGTGGTGGGCCGGCCCTTTGCGGAGGCCCGCCAATCCCTCTTCGAACAGCGTGTAGACGGCCGGCACGAGCACCAGCGTCACGATGGTGGACGCGAGCAGGCCGCCGATCACCACGCGAGCCAGCGGCGCCTGCAGCTCGCCGCCGTCGCCGATCCCCATCGCCATCGGGACCAGGCCGAGCATGGTCGCAATCGACGTCATCAGAATCGGGCGCAGGCGCGTGCGCCCGCCGAGCTCCACCGCCTCGCGCAGCGGCATCTTGTCGCGCTGCCGCAGCGTGTTGATGTAGTCCACGAGCAGGATGGCGTTGCTGACGACGATACCGGCGAGCATGATGATGCCGATGTAGGCCTGCATGCTGAACGACGTGTTGGTGAGCCAGAGGCTGAGCACGACACCGATGGCCGCCACCGGAATCGAGAACATGATGATGAACGGGTCGCGCAGCGATTCGTACTGCGACGCCATCACCGCGTAGACGAGCAGCACCGCCAGCCACAGCACCAGCTGCAGCTGCTGAAACGACTTGGCCTGCTCCTCGACCTCGGCGCCGAAGCCGACCGAGAAATCCGGCGGCACCCGAATCTGGCTCAGCCGCGACTGTACGGCGGCCACCGCCTCGTTCATCGGAATTTCGGTCTGCGCGTTGACGCGGGTGACCCGCTCCATGTTCTTGCGATCGATCTGCACCGGGCCGGAGTCGCGCGTGGTGATCATCACGTTCTTGGCCGGTATCACCTGGCCGGTGGGCGTGCTCAGCAGCACATCGCCGACGTCGCTCACCCCCTCGCGATCGGCCTGCCGCAGCTGCACGATGATCGGGTACTCGTTGCCGCGCTCGCGGAACTGCGCGGCGGTGGTGCCGGCCACGTTGGTCTGAATCGTCGTGGCCACGCCAGACACCGTCAGTCCGAGCGTCGCCGCCTTGGGCCGATCGACGCGGACGGAGATTTCGGGCCGCCCTTCCTCGCGCCCGACGCGCACGTCGGCGAGGCCAGGCGTGTCCTCCATGACCTGCTGCGCGTCAACCGCGACGCGCCGCGCGTCGTCGAGGTCGTGGCCGCGGATCTCGAGCGCCAGGCGCGCGTCCTGGTTGTTGTTGCCGCCGCCCAACAGGCGCTGCAGCTGGAAGTTGCCGCCGGCCGGGTTGGCGCGGACGATGACACCCGGCAGGCCGGCCAGCTTGCGCCGGAGGTCGATCGAAATTTCCTCGTTGGTGCGCGTCCGCTGATCGCGAGGCACCAGCTGGATGCGGATCTGGCCGCGGTTGGTCTGGCCGCCACCGCCGCCGCCGCCGCCAAAGTTGTTGCCGCCGCCACCGCCGTTGGTGATGATGGTCGTCGCCTCCGGCACGTTCGCCTTCACCATCTCCTCGAGCCTGAGCAGTGCCTCTTCGGTGCGCTCCACGCGAGTGCCGACGCCCAGTTCGGCGTTGACGTTCACCTCGCCCTCGTCGGTTTGAGGCATCAGCTCGACACCGATGAGCGGCACCATCAACCACGCGGCGACGACGAGCGCCACCGCGGCGCCGACGACGGTCGGCCGGTGATTGAGCGCCACATGGATGACACGGCGGTAGCCCTCGTCCATGCGCTCGAGGAAGCCCTCGCTGACGCGGTAGAGGGACGCCAGCAGCCCCGTGGCCGCGCGCTCCTCGTCGGCCGTGTGCAGCCAGCGCGAGCAGAGCACCGGCACGATGGTGACGGCGACGAAGAGCGACATCATGAGCGAGAACATCACGACGACCGAGAGCTGCGTGAACAGGATGCTGGCGGTGCCCGACAGGAAGAGCAGCGGCACGAACACGGCGATGTGCGTCAGCGTCGAGGCGAGAATGGCCGACCACACCTCCTCGCTGCCTTCAATCGCCGCGGTCATCCGGTCCTTGCCCATGTGCAGGTGGCGGTGCGTGTTCTCGAGCACGACGATCGCCGCGTCCACGATCATGCCGATGCCGAGAGCGAGGCCGCCGAAGGTCATCGTGTTGAGCGTGAAGCCGCCGAAGTAGAGCAGGGCGAAGGTGCCGATCACCGACACCGGGATCGACGTGCAGACGATGAGCGTCGAGCGGAAGTCGCGCAGGAACGCGAAGATGATCAGCACCACCAGCACGCCGCCGATGAGGGCGTGCTCCTGCACGTTGGCGATGGCGCGCTCGATGAAGAGCGAGTTGTCCTGCATCACGATCATCTTGATGCCCGGCACTTCGCGGTTCACCCGCTCCACTTCGGCTTTCACTGCGTGGGCGACCTCGACGGTGTTCTTGCCCGACTGCTTCTGCACCTGCAGCTGCACGCCCGGCTTGCCGTTGATGCGCATGAACGAGCGGCGCTGCTCGGTGGCGTCCTTCACTTCGGCGATATCGCGCAGGTAGACCGGCACGCCCTCGCGCGTCATCACGACGAGGTTGCGGATGTCCTCGAGGCTGGTGAACTGCCCCTGGCTGCGGACGAGGAACGTGGAGTCACCCTGATAGACCTCGCCGAGCGGCGTGTTCTGGTTCTCCTGGCGGAGACCCTGCACGACCTGGTTGACCGACAGGTTCAGGGCGGTGACCTTCTCCTTGGAGAGCTCGACGTGGATCTGCCGGCGCAGCCCGCCGTTGACGTTCACCGCCGCCACGCCGTCCACCCGCTCGAAGCGCGGGGAAATCTCGTTCTGCGCCAGCTCGCGCAGCGTGACAGGGTCGTAGTCGCCCTCGAGCCCGAGCTGGATGATCGGCAGCGTGTTCGCATCGAACTTGAAGATGGTCGGCGGGTCGGCGTCCTCGGGCAGCCGGTTCCGCATGCGGTCCACACGGGTGCGGACTTCATCGGCGGCCTCCGACAGGTCGGTGCCCCAGTCGAAGTTGAGCCGCACCTGGCTGTTGCCTTCCGAGGACGTGGATTCCACGCGCGTCACGCCGGGCACGGCGCTGACGGCCTGCTCCATGGGGCGCGTGATGAGCTCTTCCATCTCGAGCGGGCCGACGCCGAGGTAGCCGGTGCGCACCGTGAGCTGCGGCTGCTCGAATTCCGGCATCAGGTCGACGGGCAGCCGGGTGAGCGAGATGATGCCCAGCAGCGTGATCACGCCGCTGATCATGAACATCGTGACGGGCCGTTGAATTGCGAGACGCGGAATGCTCATGTGGGTTACCCCGCTCCGTAGCGTTCCTGAACTGATGCCTGACTAAGAGGCGGGCGACGCCGATGGCGGCGCACCGCGCCGGCCCTCGTTGGCGCTCGCTCCACCGTTGCGCGGGCCGCCCTCGCGCGTGCCAACACCTTGACCCGCGCCCCTGGCGCCGCCGGACCGCCGGCCGCTGCCGCCGTCTCGTACCGCGGCGCCGGTGCCGGCCTCGCCGCGAGCGCCGAACCCGTCCGCCGGGGCGCCGGTGCCGCCCGCGGTCGCACCGCCGCCGCGCCGCCCGCGGCCGCCGCCCGCGCCTTCCGGCAGCACGATGCGGTCGCCGTCACGCAGCGCCGACGATCCCGTGGTAATCACCGTGTCGCCTTCCTCGAGGCCGCCGAGCACCTCCACGATGTCCTTCTGCTCGGTGCCGAGGTCGAGGGCGCGGAACACCGCCGACTCGTTGAGCGGCGTGAACACGCCGCGGCGGCCGCCGAGATCCACCACCGAGGTTGCCGGTACGACGAGCGCCTGCTTGTTGGTGCTCGTGGTCACGCTGACGCGCGCATACATGCCGGGCTTCAGGCGCGCCGCGGAGTTCGGAACTTCGATCTCGATCGGCGCGGTGCGCGTGGCGGGATCGAGCACCGGCGACACGCGCGCGATGCGGCCCGTGAAGACCTCGCCGGGGAAGGCGTCCACTTCGACGCGCGTGGTGTTGCCGGTCTGCAGTTCCTTGAGATCCTTCTCGACCACGTTGGCGACCAGGCGCACCGTCGAGATGTCGACGACATCGACCACGGGGACGTTCTGCGACACGAACGCGCCCGGATCGACCGTGCGCTTCGACACGAAGCCGGTCACCGGCGAGATGATGATCGTGTTCGCGAGATTGATGCGGAGCTCGTCGAGACGCGCCTTCGACTGCGAGCTCTGCGCCCGCGCCAGGTCCACCGACGCGATCGCCGACTGGTACCGCGCCTCGTTGTCGTCGAGCGTCTGCTTGGGCAGCAGCTGCCGTTCGAAGAGGTTGCGCGAGCGCTCGGCGTTGGTCTGCGCGAGCTTCAAGTCGGCTTCGCGCTGTCGGATGGTCGCTTCCGAGACCTGCTGGGCCGCTTCCGCCTGCTTCACCTGCTCCTGGATTTCGAAGTCCTCGATCTTGGCGAGACGCTGGCCGCGGGTCACCCGATCGCCGAGGCGCACGCTGACGCTCTCGACGCGCCCCGCCGCGCGCGACGCCACGGCCACGGTGGCCTGGCCGATCAGGTTGCCGACGAGGGTGATGTCGGATTGGATCGTGGCGCGCGCGGCCTTGGCGAGCTCCACGGTGAGCGGAGGACGGCCGAACTGTCCGCCGCCGAAGCCGCCGGCGCCCCCGCCGCGCCGCCCGCCGCGGCCCTGGGCCTGGCCGTTGGCGGCGCCGCCGGCCGCCCCGGCCTGCCCGGTCTCGTCGCTCGATCGGCCGCGGTACACGTACACGCCGGCTGCGACCGCGGCGAGCAACACGAGACCCATGACTGCCTTTTTCATACCCTCAACAACGACCATCCCCTCCGGAGCGGCGCCGCCGGCCGCTCATCGCTCGCGCACCTGGACGACTAGTTGCCCGTCACCGCGGTGATCGAATTGCCGCCGCGCGTCGCAGGAGCCTCCTGCACGCGTCCGTAGTCCACGATGGCCTGCCGATAGTCGAGCAGCGCCCGCAGCTCGGTGTTCTGCGCCGTGGCGAGATCGCGCTGCGCCTGGACGACGAAGAAGTTGGTGGACAAGCCCACCTCGAACCGGCTCTGCTCGGCCGAGAGGCGCGTTTCCGCCAGCGACCGCGCCACGTTGGCCGCTTCGTAGCGCTTCAGGCTGCTCTCCACCTGCAGCGCGGCGTTGGTCACGTCGGTCGCCACCTGCAGCTCGAGCGCCTTCAACTGCGCCGCCGTCTGGTTGCGCACCACGCGCGACCGCGTATACACGGCGTCGGCGGCGCTGCCGCCGAGCGGGTAGCTGAAGTTCACCTGGAAGTTCCAGGTGGGGTAGTCGCGGCCGGTGAGCGTGCGCCACGCGTTGCCGTAGCCGCCGGGAATCGTGTCCAGCACCTGGCTGCTGCCCAGGCCGCCGCGGACGAACTGCGTGCCGCCCAGCCCCTGCGCGCCGTAGTTGGCGATCGCGTCGAGCGCCGGCAGCGTCTGGTTGCGCAGGAACTTCATCGTGACGTCGTTGCTCGCGAGGGTCTTGCGCGCCTGCTCGAGATCGGTGCGGCTCTGCAGCGCCCGGCGCACGGCGGCTTCGACGTCGATCGGCTCGGAGCGGAACTCGGGCCGATCAATCGGCGTAATCGTCGCGCGCCACAGCGGATCGTCGGTGCCGTTGACGATCAGCCGCTTCAGCGAGAGCTCGGCGGTCCGCATCGTCGCGTCGGCCTGCGCGAGCGCCTGCCGCCGCGTCGCGGCTTCGGCCTCGGACTGCACGACGTCGAGCGGCGCCATGGTGCCGACCTCGACGCGCGCTCTGTTGTCCTGCACCAGTTTGGCCGCCAGATCGAGCGACCCCTCGGCAACCTCCACCGCCTGCACCGAGAACACCAGCTCCCAATAGGCGTTGCGCACGTTGGCGACCGTCGTGGCCAGAGTGCCCCTCAGCTGAATGTCCGAGATCTCGCGGTTGATCGCGGTGACCTTCAGCTGCAGCCGGGTGCCGTCGATCCAGAAATCGCGCAGGAGCGGCTGGGTGATGGTCGCGCTGAGGTTCGAGTTGAACGTCGGGTTGAAGTTCGCGAAGAGGTTCGACGTCACCTGCTTGTTGTTGTTGAAGGTGACGGATACGTCGCCGCCAGACCAGGGCAGCGCCTGCGTGAGCCCGGCGTTGTAGGTGGACGTGTCGTTCTGGACGATGGTGCCGCCGTTCAACTGGCTGGTCGGCGGCTGCACTCGCGCGAGATGACCGATCTGCGAGGTCACGGTCGGGCGGTAGGCCGCGTAGACCCGTTCGAGGTTGGCGTCCTGAATCATCGGGTTCAGGCGCTCCACGGCGAGATCCAGGTTGCGCTCGAGCGCGCGCGCCGTGGCCTCGTCGAGCGTCAGTTCCAGATTCGGTCCTGGCGCCGTGATCGGAACGGTCGACCTGGTCTGATCGACAGCCGACCGGGCCGCCTCGAACTGGCGGGCGGCGTCGCGGGCGAGATCGTTGATGCGCGCTTCGTCGGCTTTCTGGGCGAATGAGGGCGCCGCGGCACACAGAACGGCGGCGGCGCACGAGAGCATGCGGTTGCTGATCTTCATGATGTTAACGGCCTTACGCGTCTAGGGATTCCGCGGCCGGATGGCCGCCGCGGGCAGTGGTGGCGCGCGCGGTCGCGGGGCATGGCCCTGCGGCTACTTGGGCGCCGCATTACTGCGCTGGAGCGCCTGCTCGCGTTCGTGCTCCAGAGCCTTGTGAAGCGCCCCGAACTTGATCCACTGGTCGGACGTGAGCAGCCGCCGCATGTTGAGGAGCATGAGCGTCCGTGACATGTTGAGCTCGGCGCGCGCGCTTTCCACTCGCGCCACCTGTGCCATCACCGCGCTGTCGTCGCCCCGCTGCACCAGACGCTCGAGCTCGGCCTCCGCGGATTCGAGCGTCTTCATCTGGGCGCGCAGCTTAGGCAGCGCCTGTTGGAAGATCTCTTCACAGCGGCGGCTCTGGTCGGCCGTCAGCATCAGCTCGGTCTTGTACCGATCCGACTGCCACCACTTGAACTTGCCCTGCGCCGCGAGCGGACTCGCGGCCGCGAGCACGAGCAGCGCTACGAGCACGAACCGCGCGTTGCGGGCAACTCTGTCGAGGGGAGTCTGGGGCGAGAAAGTCATGGCTAACACTTCGTCTACGACGCCTGTGCAGACGGCGTTTACTGTCTATGATACAAGAACATACGGACTTTGGCCGGAGATTTGCGCGGCCCGGGACGGCCCTTGGAGAACCGTTTTAACGCCCTTAACGCCAGCTTAACAATCGCGCGGCGATTTCACGGGTTGGCGAGCTCGTCGAGCCGCCGGATGACGGCGCCCACCAGGTTGTCCGGCGTCGACGCGCCCGAGGTGAGCCCCACCCGCACCGGTCCCGCCGGCAGCCAGTTGGCGCTTGTCATTTCGCTCGACGCATCAACCGGCTTGTGCAGGATTTCGGCGGTCGACACGAGCGACGTGGGGTCGGCAATGTGGAACGTGGGCATCCGCGACGCGCAGATCCGCGCCAAGTTGAAGGTATTGCTGCTGTTGTAGCCGCCGAGCACGATCATGACGTCGAGCGCCTGCTCGCCGAGCAACGCCAGCACGGCGTCCTGACGGTCCTGCGTCGCGCTGCAGATGGTGTCGAAGGCGCGGAAGCGCGCGGTCAGCTCCGCCTCTCCATGCCGATCGCGTATAGCCGCGCGGAACAGCTCGCCGATTTCGAGCGACTCCGAGCTCAGCATCGTCGTCTGGTTCGCGCAGCCGATGCGCTGCAGGTGGGTGTCGGGATCGAAGCCGGGTGAGACCGCGTGTTCGAAGGTCTGGAGGAACGCTGCTCGATCGCCGCCGTGGCGGATGTAGTGGCACGCCTCGAGCGCCTGCGCGCGATTGAGGACGACGAGATAGTGCGCCGCCCCGCCGCGCGACGCCTGGGAGGCGGTGGCGCGGGTCTCTTCGTGCCAGAACTTGCCGTGAATCACCGATGTCAGCCCGTCTTCGCCGTAGCGCTTGACGTTCTTCCAGACGTTGAGCACCGAGCCACACGTCGTGTCCACCAGCGTGCAGCCTTTCGCCACGAAGGCCTCGAGCGCCTCGATGGTGATGCCGAAGGCGGGCAGGATGACGACGTCGTCCGGCGTGATCTGCCCGAGGGACATGCCGTCGTCGCTGAGAAAGCGGACGCCCAGCTCGCGCAGGCGATCGTTGACGTGCGGGTTGTGAATGATCTCGCCCGTCAGGTAGACCGTGCGATCGGGGAAGCGCGAGCGCGCCTGGTAGGCGTAGTCCACGGCGCGATCGACGCCGTAACAGAAGCCGAACTCGCGCGCCAGGTGGACGGTGAGGCGGCCCGAGTCGTAACGGAAGCCGGCCTGCTTGACGTGCGCCACGAGGTCGCTGTGGTAGCTCTCGGCGAGCACCTGCGCGACCTCGCGTTTGCGATCGAGACCCTTGCGGAAGATGAGCGGGCTCGAGGGGCTACTCACGCACGTCGGAGACACGCGGCGTGAGCACGTCGAGCGGCCGCAGCGCCGCCGGGCCCGCGCTGCCATAGGCGAGCTCGACCTGCCCGTAGAAGTCGTCGTCCGATCCCGCCGACACGGTGCGCACCGTCACGCCCGGCTCGGAGACCACCTGCACGACCGCGGGCGGGAACGTGCGTGCCGGCCGGCCGCCGCGCGCGATGCGCTCGGTGACGTGCTCGCCCACGATGCCGAGGATGACGCCCGCCGCCACCGCCGCCGCGACCCAGCGCGTACCGCCGCGTGCCGGGCGCACCGGCGCCTGTGGCGCCGCCGGGAAGCTGATGATGCGGGCGGAGCGGCACTCCTGCGCCACGCGGCCCATGATGCGGGCGTGCTGGCGCGCCAGCAGATCGGCTCCGAAGAGCGTGTCGGACTCGGCGGCCGTGGCGCGCGTGATGTTGTCGAGCAGCTCCGTCACGGCGCGGCCGCGGGCCTGGCACGTGTCGCACGCCGCCATGTGATCATGCGAATCGCCGTCCCGCCCTCTATCTGACGGCCCGCCCTGCGGGCGGGCAGCATCGAAGTGGAGCGCGAGGATCTCGGTGTCCGTGAGGTGATGTCGGGTCATGCGAGGGCCTCTTCGTCCCGCAGCAGGGCGCGCAGCTTCCGGACGGCGCGGAACAGGTGCACGCGCACCGTGGCTTCGCTGAGACCCAACGCGCGGCTCACTTCGGCCGTCGTCTGCTCGGCGATGTGGCAGAGCGTGAAGACTTCGCGCTGGCGGTTCGGCAGCCGGTCGATGGCCAGGCCGATCGTCTGCGTGCGCTGCGCCGAGATGAGACGCGCCTCGGCGTTGGTGCGTGGCGCCACCGGCTCGGGCGGCGGTGCGTCGCCCTGGCTCGACATCGGCAGCGCCCACCGGAGCCGGCGCGCGCGGGCCTTGCGCAGGTCGAGGCAGCCGTTGACGAGGATTCGCGTGAACCACACCTCGAACGGCAGCTCCTCGCGGTAGCTCGTGATGTGGGTGAACACTTTCACGAACGCGTCCTGCACGGCTTCGTCGGCGTCGTGCACGTCGCGGAGGTACTGATAGGCGATGCGGACGGCGCGGCGCTGCTGGCGCGCGACGAGGTCGCCGAAGCGTTCACGGGCGGCGTCGCGCTGGCCGGCGAGGACGAGCGCCTTGATGGCGCCCGCGATCTCCGATTCCTTGGACAGCACCGGACGGACGACACCCGTCGGGTCGGTCGTCTCGGCGCGGCGCGGGAGTCTGGTCACTGCCATAGGAAGGACCGTTGCAGGGAATTATCCGCCTGATCCGTTGCGTTAACACTATACCGCGGAAGGGCTGCGGCGCGCCCGCGGAGAGATCTTCGGGTTGACTTGCCTCCAACTCGGCCGGTACGATCTGGAGCTTCACCGTAGGAGACACTAGAGATATGACCACACAGGTCGAGCGGGCGTTCGGTCTCGAAGCGCTCGGAATCGTTCGATCCGGACGCGTCCACTGGAACCTGAGTCCCGCCGCCCTGTACGAGCAGGCGCTGGCCCGTGGCGAGGCGCAGCTCGCCGCCGAGGGGCCGCTCGTCGCACGCACGGGCGCGCACACCGGCCGCTCGCCGAACGACAAGTTTGTCGTGAAGGAAGCCAACAGCGAGAAGCACGTGCACTGGGGCACGGTGAACAAGCCGATCGAGGAGGCGAAGTTCGACGCGCTCCACAAGGACATGATGGCCTACCTCCAGGACAAGGACCTGTTCGTCCTGGATGCGTGGGGCGGCACCGACCCGAAATACAAGATGCCGATCCGGGTGGTGAACGAGTTCGCGTGGCACAACCTGTTCGCGCGCAACATGTTCCTCCCCGAGAACGATCCGGCGAAGCGCCGGGAGCACCGGCCCGAGTTCACGGTGATCGATGCTCCGAAATTCAAGGCCGACCCGGAGAAACACGGCACCCGTTCCGAGGTCTTCATCCTCGTGCACTTCGGCCGCAAGGTGGTCCTCATCGGCGGCACTCATTACGCGGGCGAAATCAAGAAGTCGATCTTCACCATCCTCAACTACACCCTGCCGCTCCAGGGCGTCCTGTCGATGCACTGCTCGGCCAACATCGGCGACGGCGGCGACACCGCGCTCTTCTTCGGCCTCTCGGGTACCGGCAAGACCACGCTGTCGAGCGATCCGAACCGGCAGCTCATTGGCGATGACGAGCACGGCTGGAGCGACACGGGCGTCTTCAACTTCGAAGGCGGCTGCTACGCCAAGGTGATCAAGCTGTCGCAAGAGGCCGAGCCGCAGATCTACGAGACGACGCGCCGCTTCGGCACCATTCTCGAGAACGTGGTCGTGGACCCCGAGCTGCGCACGCTCGATCTCGACGACGCGTCGCTCACCGAGAACACCCGCGGCTCGTACCCGATCACGTTCATCGACAACGCCGAGCTCTCGGGGCGCGGCGGCCACCCGACGAACGTCGTGATGCTCACCGCCGACGCCTACGGCGTGCTGCCGCCGATCGCGCGCCTGACGCCCGAGGGCGCCATGTATCACTTCCTTTCGGGCTACACGGCCCGTGTCGCCGGTACCGAGAAGGGCGTCACCGAGCCGAAGGCGACGTTCAGCACCTGCTTCGGCGCGCCGTTCCTGCCGCTCAACCCGAACGTCTACGCCAAGATGCTCGGCGAGAAGATCGCCAAGCACCAGGCCAAGGTGTGGCTGGTGAACACCGGCTGGACGGGCGGCCCGTACGGCGTCGGCAGCCGCATGAAGATCGCGCACACGCGCGCGATGATCACCGCGGCGCTCACCGGCCAGCTCGATCAGGCCACCTTCAAGAACCACCCGGTGTTCAACCTCGACGTGCCGACGTCGGTGCCGGGCGTGCCCGATGGCGTGCTCGACGCGCGCAGCACCTGGCCCGACGCCGCCAAATACGACGAGCAGGCCGCCAGGCTGGCGCAGATGTTCGCCGACAACTTCAAGACGTTCGAGGGCGACGTCGCGCCGGCGGTGAAGGCGGCCGGCCCGCGAGTGTGAGCTACGAAGCCGTCATCGGCCTCGAGATTCACGCGCAGCTCCGCACGGCCACCAAGATCTTCTGCGGCTGCAGCACGGCGTTCGGCGCTCCACCCAACTCGGAAGTGTGCCCGGTCTGTCTCGGACAGCCGGGCGCGCTGCCCGTCCTCAACCGCCAGGCCGTGGACTACGCGGTGATGGCGGCGCTGGCGCTCGGCTGCGAGGTGCAGCCCGAGTCGATCTTCGCGCGCAAGAACTACTTTTATCCGGATCTGCCGAAGGGGTATCAGATCTCGCAGTACGAGCGGCCGCTGGCGCTCGGCGGCGGGCTGCAGATCACCGCCGACGCGCAGCCGCGGTTCGTCCGGCTCACCCGCATTCACATGGAAGAGGACGCGGGCAAGTCGCTGCACGAAGGCTTCCGCGATTCGGACACGCGCACCTACGTCGATTACAACCGCAGCGGCGTGCCGCTCATCGAAATCGTCAGCGAACCGGACATGCGCTCGGCGGCGGAAGCGTCGGAGTTCTTCACGCGCTTGCGCGAGATCCTCGTGTCGATCGGCGTCAACGACGGCAACATGGAGGAGGGGAGCCTGCGCTGCGACGCCAACGTCTCGGTGCGGCCGGCCGGGCAGCAGGCCCTCGGTACGAAGGCTGAAGTCAAGAACGTCAACTCGTTCCGCTACCTGCACAAGGCGATCGAGTACGAGATCGAGCGTCAGATCGAGGTGGTGTCGAAGGGCGGCCGCGTGCGGCAGGAGACGCGGCTCTTCGACTCGACGAGCGGCCGCACGCACTCGATGCGCAGCAAGGAAGAGGCGCACGACTACCGCTACTTCCCGGAACCCGATCTGCCGCCGCTCCTCGTCGCCGCCGAGCGCGTGGAGCGGCTGCGGACGCTGGTGCCGGAGCTACCCGAGGCGCGGCGCCGCCGGTTCGTCGCGAGCTACGGCATTCCCGATTACGACGCCGGCGTGCTGACGCAGTCGGGCCTTGCCGACTACTTCGAGGCGGTGGCGGCCGCGGCCGGCAACGCCAAGGCCGCCAGCAACTGGGTCATGGGCGAGCTGCTGCGGACGCTCAACGAGCGGAGCACCGCGGTGGCCGACGTGCCGCTCGAGCCCGGAGCGCTCGCGGGGCTGATCGCGCTGGTGGACAAGGGCACCATCAGCAACGCCATCGCCAAGGACATCTTCCCGAAGATGTACGAGTCGGGGCGGTCGGCGGCCGACATCGTCGCGGCCGAGGGGCTGGCGCAGAACTCCGACGAGTCCGCCGTGCTCGAGATCGTGCGCTCGGTGATGGCCGCCAACGCCGAGACCGTCGCCCAGTACCGCGCCGGGAGCCAGAAGACGTTCGGGTTCCTCGTCGGCCAGGTGATGAAGGGCAGCGGCGGCAAGGCCAATCCGAAGCTGGCCAACGCGCTGCTCAAGCGCGAGCTCGACGCGCAGTAAAGGGCTACACGTCGCGCCCTTCCCAGGGGCCGCGCGCGAGGAGTGTTTCCCCGGCGTCTGATCGGAGGCTCCGACAGAATCTCTGATCGCCCACGGGTCGGAAGTGTCGTCGTATACTCCCATTACGTGATCACGACGCATCGCCTGTCCAAGCTCTATGGGCGAGGGCTGTATGCCCTGCGGGATCTGACGATCACGGTGGGCAAGGGCGAGTTCGTGTTCCTCACCGGCCCGAGCGGGGCCGGCAAGTCGACCCTCCTCCGCCTGCTGCTGATGAAGGAGCGCCCGAACGAGGGCGAGATCATCGTCAACGGCCACAATCTCGCCAACCTGACGCGCAGCGAGATCCAGGAATACCGCCGTGGCATCGGCTTCGTCTTCCAGGACTTCAAGCTGATCCAGCGGCGCACCGTGCTCGAGAACATCTCGTTCGTGAGCGAGGTGATCGGCGTGTCGCCCGCGCAGCAGCGGCGGCGCGCCTTCCAGGTCCTGAAGTGGGTGGGACTGCAGCACCGCATGAACGCCTACCCGCAGGAGCTGTCGGGCGGCGAGCAGCAACGCATCTCGATTGCGCGCGCGCTCATGAACGACCCGGCGCTCCTGCTGGCCGACGAGCCGACCGGCAACCTGGATCCGGACATGTCGCTCGAGATCATGAACCTGTTTCGCGAGATCAACGCCGGCGGCACCACGGTGCTGATCGCCACTCACGACCGCGAGCTGATCCGGCTGGTCGGCCGCCGCAGCATCACGCTCGATCAGGGCCGCATCGTCGAAATGGCCGAAGGCCACGCGAGCGTGACGGCATGAGAGCCATCGACTACGCGTTCCGCCAGGGCTGGGCGAGCCTGCGCCGCGGCGGCGGCTCGACCGTCTTCGCGGTGGTGGCCATCGCGCTCGCCATGAGCGTGCTCGGTGCCCTGCTGCTCGTGACCTGGAACACCGAGCGGCTGCTCGCGCGCTGGACGACGAGCGCCGAGTTCTCGGTCTACCTGCGCGAGGACGCCACGTCGGAGCAGCGCGGCGTCATCGAGGCGCTCGTCGATCAGAGCGGCGCCGCCGCCGGCCGCGAGTACGTCTCGAAGGAGCAGGCGCTGGTGCGGTTCCGCACCGAGTTCGCCGAGCTCGCCTCGACCGCGGCGGGGATTGGCGACAACCCGTTCCCGGCGTCGATCGAGGTCCGCATGCAGAGCAGCGCGGAAACCGACGGCCGGGCCGATGCGCTGCTGAGGAAGGTGGCCACGCTGCCCGGGGTTTCCGACGTCCGCTACGACCGGGCCTGGCTGGCCAAGGTGGGTGCCGGGCTCAACGCCCTGCGGCGGGCCGGCGGCGTCCTGGCGCTCATGATGGCGCTGGCGGCGTCGGTCACCGTGGCCGCGGTCGTCCGCCTCGGCCTGCACGCGCGGCGTGAGGAAATCGAGATCATGCAGCTCGTCGGCGCTTCGCTGGCCTTCATCCGGGGACCGTTCGTAGCCGAAGGCCTTCTCCAAGGTGGCCTGGGCGCGGTGGCGGCAGTGCTGCTGCTGTGGGGCGGTTTTGCGGTGGCGAGCGCGTCCTGGGGGCCCCAGCTGACGGCGGCGCTCGAGGGCGTGGACCCGCAGTTCCTGCCTGCCCGGTTCTGCGCGCTCCTCGTAGCCGGGGGCATGCTGGTGGGCGGCGCGGGCGGTTTTGCGGCCTCCCGGCATGCGGTCTAGCCGCCCGCCCGGAGGGCGGGCGAATAGGCATTGCCCCCCGGGTAACACCGCGTTGACAGGCCGGAGGCGGCGTGGCTAGACTGGATCAATCGGCCGCATGAAAGTCCAACGGCATCGGGCGTCCCGCTTTCTGACCGATTCGGTCCCGCTCTGGGAGCCGACCTGCTATTCCCGCTCCAGTTTCTACCGCGAAGAATTCATCAAGTGCCAGCGCTGTCTCGATCAGCAGCGCGAGTACTACTCCGAAGGCGCGGTCATGGACGTCGAAGAGGCGCTCACCAAGGTGATGGCGCAGCTCGATCGGCTGTGCGCCACCGACGACGCCGACCAGGTCGTCAGCCGTCTGTTGCGGCAGTTCGATGTCGTCACCGGGTTGTCCGCCTGGACCGACCCGCGGCAAGTGAACTGATCTGACCCGCTCCCTTCTACAACTGAGAACCGACCTGCACGACATCGTGCGCACGGCGCTCGATGCGGTGGATGCCGGTGCGCTCGTGCGCCGGGCGATCGTCGACCCGGCGATCGCGCGCGCGCTCAACGCCGCCGCGGCGGTGCACGTGATCGCCGCCGGCAAGGCCGCGTCGGTGATGCTCGACGCCTGCGTCAGCTACGGGGTGACGCCGCGCACGATGTTCGGGATCGGCCCGGCGGGTTCGCCGGCGCCGCCCACCGGTACCGAGTGGCACACCGGCGGGCACCCGCTGCCGACGGCGGGCAGCGTCGAAGGCGCGCGCCGCGCGCTCGCGCTGGCGGCACGCGTTCGCCCCGACGAACTGCTGCTGGTGCTCCTGTCTGGCGGTGGCTCAGCGCTGATGTCGCTGCCGGCCGAGGGCGTGACCCTGGAAGAAAAGCAGCAGACCGTGCGCCGTCTCCTCGAGGCGGGCGCCGACATCCACGAGCTGAATACGGTGCGCAAGCATCTGTCGGCGATCAAGGGCGGGTTGCTGGCCGCGGCCTGCGCCGGACGCACGCTCACGCTCGCGGTCTCCGACGTGGTCGGCGACGATCTCAGCGTGATCGCGTCGGGCCCCACGGTGGCCGACCCCAGTACCTTTGCCGGCGCGCTCGCGGTGATCGCGCGCCGCGGCGGCGATGCGGCCTTTCCAGCCTCGGTGGTGCGGCGTCTGCGCGCCGGGGCCGCCGGAGAGGTTCCGGAGACACCCGACGCCGGCGATGCGCGCCTGGCTCGTGCGGAGGCCGTGGTGATCGGCCCGCAGCGCGGCGCGGTGGACGGCGCCCGGCAGGCTGCCGCCGCGCGCGGCTACACGGTGCACGTTGTGGACGAGCCTGTGACGGGCGAAGCGCGCGACGCCGCCGTGGCGCACGTCGCGCACGTGGCGCGGGTGACCGCCGGCCTCGCACGTCCTGTGTGCGTCGTCGCGGCCGGCGAGACCACGGTGACGGTCATCGGCACGGGCAAGGGCGGCCGTAATCAGGAGTTCACGTTTGCCGCCGCGCGCGTGCTCCAGCCGCTGGGCGAGGCCGCCGTCATGGCCAGCGTCGGCACCGACGGCATCGACGGCCCGACGGACGCGGCGGGCGCCATCGGCGACTCGACGACGTTCGGCCGCGCTACTTCTGCCGGGATCGACGATCCCGGCGCCTACTTACGAGACAACAATACATATGCCTTTTTTGACCGGCTCGGAGATCTCATCCGGACCGGACCTACACGCACCAACGTCGGCGACATTCAGATCGTGCTCGTCGCCTGAGGCGGCTGCGCGATGACGCGCGACGAGATCCTCGAGCAGATGCGCCTGCGGGCGCACTATCCCGCCACCGCGCGCGACCTGGCGCGCATCCTCAAAGTGCCGCGCGAACAGCGCGCCACCTTCACCAGACATCTGAAAGCGCTGCTCGCGAGCGGCGAGCTGGTGCAGGTGCGCGGCAACCGCTTCGGCCTGCCCGAGAAGATGGACCTGATGGTCGGCCGGCTGCAGGTGAATCCGTCCGGCTTCGGCTTCGTGGCCCCCGAGCGCAAGGGGGACGCCGATGTCCATCCCGACATCTACATTCCCGCCTTCGCGCTGTCGGAAGCCATGCACGGCGACACCGTCGTCGTGCGGGTGGAGAAGCAGACCGAGAAGGGATTCGAAGGCCGCCTCGTCAAGATCCTGCAGCGTGCCCACGAACGGATCGTGGGGCGCTTCGACCTCGACGCCATGGGGCTGGGCTACGTGGTGCCGTTCGACCGGCGCCTCGTCACCGACATCCAGATTCCGACGGGGGAGTCATCGTCCGCCGCGCCCGGCGACATGGTCGTGGTCACCATGACGCGGTGGCCGACTGGCACGCGCGGCCCCGCGGGCACCGTCAGCGAGGTGCTCGGGCGCATCGACGAACCCGGCGTGGACACGCAGATCATCATTCGCAAGTACGGCATTCCGGACGCCCATCCGCCCGACGCCGTCGCCGAAGCGCAGGCCATCGGGCCGGTGGTCCGCGACCAGGACATCAAGGGGCGCACCGACTTCCGGCGCGTCACGACGGTGACGATCGACGGCGAGCACGCGCGCGACTTCGACGACGCCATCACGCTCGACCCGCTGCCGAACGGCCACTACTGGCTCGGGGTGCACATCGCCGACGTTTCGCACTACGTGCACGAGGGCGGCGCGCTCGACGAGGAGGCGTACGCGCGCGGCACGTCCGTGTACTTCACCGAGCGCGCGGTGCACATGTTCCCGCACGAGCTCGCCACCGGGCTGTGCAGCCTCAATCCGCGGGTCGATCGGCTCGTGCAGACCTGTCTGATGGAAGTGGATCGGCGCGGTCATGTCGTGCGCTACGAGATGCACGACGGCGTCATCAACAGCGACGAGCGGATGACGTACACGGACGTCAACGCGATCCTCACGGGGGAGGACGGCGCCGCCGACGTGGTGCGCGCCCGCTACGCGCCGCTGGTGCCGTTCTTCGAGCTGATGCGCGAGCTCTTCACGGTGCTCAACGGCCGGCGGCGCCGGCGCGGCGCCATCGACTTCGACCTGCCCGAGGCCGAGGTGGTGCTCGGCGAGGATGGGCAGATCGACGACATCGTCGCCAGCGAGCGCAACGTCGCCCACCGCCTCATCGAGGAGTTCATGCTGCTCGCGAACGAGACGGTGGCCGCGCATCTGGTGGCGCACGGCGTGCCGTCGCTGCACCGCGTGCACGAATCGCCCGACCAGCAGAAGGTGGCCGACTTCGAGGCGTTCATCACGCCGCTCGGCTACAGCCTGGCGAGCAGCGGGCGCGCGCTCAAGCCGATGCACTTCCAGCGGCTCATCGACCGGATGAAGGGCACGCCGGAGGAGCGGCCGATTGCGGCGCTGATGTTGCGCACGATGCAGAAGGCCCGCTACGACGCGGTCAGCCTCGGCCACTTCGGCCTGGCCGCCGAGCACTACACGCACTTCACGTCACCGATCCGCCGGTATCCCGACCTGGTGGTGCACCGCATGCTGCGGCAGTCGCGGCGTGGCGCCATCCCGCCGGCGCGGCTCGAAGAGCTCGCCGAGGAGCTGCCCGAGACGGCGCGGCACACGTCGGAGATGGAGCGGCGCGCCGACGACGCCGAGCGCGAGCTGCTGCAGTGGAAGAAGGTGCGCTTCATGGCCGACAAGGTCGGCGACGAATTCGAAGGGTTCGTCACCGGCGTGGCGCCCTTCGGTCTGTTCATCGAGCTCGTGGAGCACTACGTCGAAGGGCTGGTGCACGTCTCGAGCATGGCCGACGACTATTACCGCTTCGTCGAGCAGCAGCACGTGCTGTACGGCGAGAACACCAAGAAGACCTACCGGCTCGGCGGCAAGGTGGCGGTGCAGGTGGTGCGCGTGGACCTCGAGCGGCGGCAGATCGATCTCGGGCTCGTGGATATCCTGGAGAAGGTTCGGGAGGCCGGCCGGCCGCGGCAGGTACGCAGCCGGGTCAAGGGCAAGATCCAGAAGCGCTCACGCCCGGGACGGCGGGAGCGCGCGTCGAAGAAGCGGTGACTAGCTCTTCTCGGTCGTCGGCTTGCGGGGCTCCTCGGAGGCCTCGCGCGTGGCGTCCTTGAAGTTGCGGATGCCCTTGCCCAGGCCGCGGCCCAGCTCCGGGATCCGGTTCGCACCGAAGATCACGACGGCGATCACGAGGACGATCAAGATCTCGGTCATGCCAAAGTTCATACGACACCCGTGCGGTGCGTGGGTGAACCCAGGCGAAAGCTCCCGAGGTTCGCGGCACCGATTCAGGCGGGATTGTACCATTTGTCTACCGGAACGCCTTAGCGGCGTTCCTTCCAGCTCCGCGGAACGCTTTTTGTAACACCATCCTGAGATGGCCCGAAAAGCCGCGCGGGTTGTCCGCTCGTCCGGACGACGCTGTCTGCCGGAACGCCTCAACGGCGTTCCCTGGGTCGCCTGCTGGCCCGTGGCGGCTGTCCTCGCGGCATTCGCGGTTGCCGCGCCCCAGGCGCAGGAAGAGTCCCAGGCGCGGTTCTCGAGCGGTGTGCAGGCCGTTGAGGTGTACGCCACGGTCACCGATGGTGCCGGAGAACCGGTCACCGGACTGCGGGCGGACGATTTTCAGGTGGACGATGACGGCCGGCCGCAGGCGATTACGACTTTCGCCGAGGGCGCCTTCCCGTTGACGGTGGCGCTCGGCGTGGACCGCAGTCTCAGCATGGCCGGCGAGCCGCTGCGTCTCGCGCGGCGCGCCGCGCAGAGCTTCCTGCGCCAGCTGCGCCCTGGGGACCGATCGATGGTCGTGGCCATCAACGCCGACGCCGAGGTGGTGGCGTCGCTCGACGTGCCCCGCGACGCGCAGATGCAGTCCATCGCGGCGCTCGACGCGTGGAGTACCACTGCGCTTCGTGACGCGGTGGTGAAGACCCTCGACCGCCTCGCGCCCGAGAGCGGCCGGCAGGCGCTCGTGGTGTTCTCGGACGGCACCGATCGCTATAGCCAGGTCACCGCCGCCGAGATGCTGGACCGCGCGCGGCGCGGGTCGGCGCTGGTCTATCCCATCGTGTTCGGACGCACCGCGGTGCCGGCCCTGTCGGACGCGGCGCGCCTCACCGGCGGGCGCGCGTTCGTGTTGCGGGACGCCCGCGAACTCGACGGCGCGCTCGGCAGCATCGCCCGCGAGCTGCGGCATCAATATCTGTTGGGATACGCCCCGGCGGGGGCCGCCGAGCCCGGACGCTGGCACCCGATCCGGGTCCGCGTTCGTGGCCCCCAGGCCGGAAGCTGGCGGATCCGCGCCCGAGACGGGTACGAGCGATGACCGGAGCCAAACAAACTTTTGTGGCGTCTAAGCTTGCGGCATCGGTCCCGGTCGGGGACAATTCAACAAGAAGCAGCTTCCAATGAGCGGTATGGCCACCCCGAACCTGCCCGGGACTCCCGCGCCGACCTTCGAGTCGAAGCACCTCCACGTGCGCCCGGAGGGCGTCGGCCCTGCCGAGTTCCGCTTCACGTTCGAGATGCAGGAGAAGCGGATCGGCAACGCCCTGGGCTTGTCGGTCGGCGGCCACCTTGCGGCCGTCCTGCTCGTCTTCCTGATCGCCCGGATGCTGCCGGAAAAGGTCTACGAGAGCGTGCTGCCGGACCGGCTGCCCGACATCGTATGGCTGGCCCAGCCAGGGCCGGGCGGCGGCGGTGGTGGCGGCGGCAACAAGAGCCCCGATCCCCCGAAGAAGGTCGAGCTCAAGGGCGAGAAGCCGGTTACGGTGCCGGTCAAGGAAACGCCGGTCGAGGTCAAGAAGGAGCCGGAGCCTGAGCCGGAGGTGAAGATTCCAGCCGAGACGGCTGCGGCCGCGCCGGTCGTGGCGCCGGGCGCCATCGAGTCCACGCAGGCGTCCACCGACTCGCAGGGCAAGGGAGAGCTGGGCGGCGGCGGCAGCGGCCGTGGCACCGGCATCGGATCGGGAGAAGGGTCCGGCCTCGGAGCGGGCAGTGGCGGTGGCACTGGCGGCGGCACCTACCGTCCGGGCAACGGCGTCACGATTCCCCAGCTCGTGCGCGAGGTGAAGCCCGCGTATACCGCGGACGCGATGCGCGCCAAGGTGCAGGGCACCGTGTGGCTCGAGTGCGTCGTGATGCCCGACGGCACCGTCGGCCGCGTCGAGGTCGTCCGATCCCTCGACAGCACGTTTGGCCTCGATCAGGAAGCCATCAAGGCGGCCAAGCAGTGGCGGTTCCGCCCCGGCACGCGCTTCGGCGAGCCGGTTCCCGTGCTGATCACCATCGAACTGGCCTTCACGCTTCGCTGAGGCTCCGGGCCGGCTGAAGCCGGCCCCCACGTACGTAAAAAGGGCGGCTCCGTGAGGAGCCGCCCTTTCGTCTTTCAGGCTACTAGCCTACCGGCTACCAGCTAGTACATCCCGCCCATGCCGCCGCCGTGCGAGTGTCCGCCGCCGCCGCCACCCGATTCCTTCTTCTCCTCGGGGATCTCGGAGACGAGGGCTTCGGTCGTGAGCAGGAGCGAGGCGATCGACGACGCGTTCTGCAGCGCGTTGCGGACTACCTTCGCCGGGTCGATGACGCCGGCCTTGACCAGATCCTCGTACGCTTCGGTCGCGGCGTTGAAGCCTTCGTCCTGCTTCATCCCCTTGACCTTGGCCACGACGATCGAGCCTTCGGCGCCCGCGTTGGTCGCGATGTGCCGCATCGGCTCCTCGATGGCGCGCTTGATCAGGTTGGCACCAACCTGCTGATCGCCTTCGAGCTTCAGACCCTCGAGCGCCTTGCCGCCGCGCACGAGCGCGACGCCGCCGCCGGCCACGATGCCCTCTTCGACGGCCGCCTTGGTGGCGTGCATGGCGTCCTCGACGCGCGCCTTCTTCTCCTTCATCTCGGTCTCGGTGGCCGCACCGACCTTGATGACGGCGACGCCGCCCACGAGCTTCGCCAGCCGCTCCTGCAGCTTCTCGCGGTCGTAGTCCGACGTGGTCTCTTCGACCTGGGCGCGGATCTGCTTGACGCGGCCCTCGATCGCGGAGGTGGTGCCGCCACCCTCGACGATGGTGGTGTTGTCCTTGTCGATCGTGATCTTCTTGGCCTTGCCGAGGTCCTCGAGCTTGATGTTCTCGAGCTTGATGCCCAGGTCTTCCGTGATCGCACGGCCACCCGTGAGGATCGCGATGTCCTCGAGCATGGCCTTGCGGCGGTCGCCGAAGCCCGGCGCCTTCACGGCCGCGGCCTGGAGCGTGCCACGGAGCTTGTTGACCACGAGCGTGGCCAGCGCTTCACCCTCGACGTCTTCCGCGATGATGAGCAGCGGGCGGCCGAGGCGTGCCACCTGCTCGAGGACCGGCAGCAGGTCCTTCATCGACGCGACCTTCTTCTCGTGGATGAGGATGACCGGGTTCTCGAGGACGACTTCCATCCGTTCCGGGTCGGTGACGAAGTAGGCCGAGAGGTAGCCGCGGTCGAACTGCATGCCCTCGACGACGTCGAGCGACGTCTCGAGCGTCTTGGCTTCCTCGACCGTGATCACGCCGTCCTTGCCGACCTTGTCCATCGCTTCCGCGATGATCTTGCCGATCGTCGCGTCGCCGTTGGCCGAGATGGTGCCGACCTGGGCCACCATGTTGCCGGACACCGGGCGGGACATCTTCTTGATTTCGGCGACCACGACTTCGACCGCCTTCTCGATGCCGCGCTTCAGCTCCATCGGGTTGGCGCCGGCGACGACGTTCTTCGCGCCTTCGCGGTAGATCGCCTGCGCCAGCACGGTGGCCGTGGTCGTGCCGTCACCGGCCGTGTCCGACGTCTTGCTCGCCACCTCGCGCACCATCTGCGCGCCCATGTTCTCGAGCGGGTCCTTGAGGTCGATCTCCTTGGCCACCGTCACGCCGTCCTTGGTGATGGTGGGGGAGCCGAATTTCTTGTCCAGGACCACGTTGCGGCCCTTGGGGCCGAGCGTGACCTTCACTGCGTCGGCCAGCTGGTTCACGCCGCGGAGGATCGCCTGCCGCGACTGCTCGCCATAGATAATCTGCTTTGCCATTCCTGTCGCTCCCCTTACTTCGAATCGAGAACGGCGAGAATCTCGTCCTCGCGCATGATCAGGTACTCTTCGCCATCGATCTTGATTTCCTGGCCGGAGTACTTGCCGAACAGGATGGTGTCGCCATCCTTGACGTCGAGGGGCTGGCGGGTGCCGTCTTCCTTCACCTTGCCGGCGCCGACGGCGTAGACCTTCCCCTGCTGCGGCTTTTCCTTCGCCGAGTCCGGGATGATGATCCCGCCGATTTTCTGCTCGCCCTCTTCGATGCGCTGGACGATGATGCGGTCGTGCAACGGTCTCACTTTCATGTCAATCGACTCCACTAGTTCGCGTGATGTCTTGTTTCGCGCGCTTCCGCCGTCGCGATGAGCAGTCCCGGAGAGTGCCTGGGTCGTGCGGACAGTCCTTCTGAAACAGCGGCGCGCGGCGAAGGCCGTCGATATCGAGCCGGTGCCAACCTGGCGGTTAGCAGTCGGACGACACGACTGCTAAGTCTAGTGGGACAGCTGGATCCCGTCAAGGGCCGGCCGTTACGCCGGCGTCAACCTGTCACGCGCTCCGGCGGAGCCGGTATTCGGTGATCTTCCGGCTCAGGGTGTTGCGGTGCATGCCCAGGAGGTCGGCGGCCTTGCTGAGGTTGCCGTCCATCTTCTGCAGGGCGTGGGTGATGAACCGCTTCTCGAACTCCCGCTGGGCGTCCTCATAGCGGACGCCCTTCACGAGCAGTTCCGCCACCAGCTGTTCGAGCTGGTCCTTCATCGCCATCAGTCGAGCTCCCGTCCGGTGAGGCGCCGGTACGCTTCGAGGTACTTGTCGCGGGTCCGCGCGACGACGTCCTCGGGTAGCGAGGGCACCGGGGGTTGTTTGTTCCAGTGGATCCGCTCCAGGTAGTCGCGGACGAACTGCTTGTCGAAGCTCGGTTGCGGCCCGCCGGGCACGTATTGGTCCATCGGCCAGTAGCGCGACGAATCGGGCGTCATCACCTCGTCGATGAGAATCAGCTCGTCCGCTTCCGTCAGCCCGAACTCGAACTTCGTGTCGGCCAGGATGATGCCGCGCGACTCGGCGTGCGCGGCCCCGGCAGCGTAGAGCGCCAGCGTCAGGTCGCGCGCCTGCGCGACGAGCGCCTCGCCGATGAGGCTTCCGGCCTCGGCTTCCGAGATGTTGATGTCGTGCCCGGTGTCCGCCTTGGTGGCCGGCGTGAAGATGGGCCGGGGCAAGCGGTCGGATTCGCGTAAGCCGGCGGGCAGCGCAACCCCGCACACCGCGCCGCTCGCCTGATATTCCTTCCACCCGGATCCCGAGAGATACCCCCGGGCCACGCACTCGATGGCCAGCGGCCGCGTCTTGCGCACCAGCATGGACCGCCCCTGGAGGAGTTCCACGTGCGGTTGGAAGGCTGGTGGCAGGTCGCGCATGTCGGTGGAGAGCACGTGGTTCGGCACGATCGCCGCGGTGTGTCCGAACCAGAACGCCGAGAGCTGCGTGAGCACCTTCCCCTTGTCCGGGATGCCCGAGCCGAGCACGTAGTCGAACGCCGAGATCCGGTCGGTGGCGACGAGCAGCAGGCGTTCGCCCAAGTCGAACAGGTCCCGTACTTTGCCGCGACGGTCAGGTGTGGTGCCGTTGAGGCGAGTGTCGAGGAGCGGGGCAGCGGACGGCACGGGTATCGGACGAAAGGGCGGCATCTTAGCGGCAGCCGCGAGGCGCCGCAACCGTACGCAAGGGGCCCGGCCCTCGCGCGCGGAGGCCCTGATATATTGTGGGGGCTCTGAGCGCGACCTTTGTGACCCGTCCGTGAAGCGCCGCACCGCGCTCGTCTCGCTGCTCGCGGCGGGTCTGCTGGTGTGGTTTCTACGCCACGCCAACCTGGCCGATGTGTGGCACCAGGTCCAACGTGCGCGGATGGATCTGCTGGGCGTCGCGTTCGGGGTCATCGCGGCCACGTATTGGGCGCGCGCCGTCCGGTGGCGATATCTGCTGTCGCCGATCGGGCCGACGCGCTTCCGCACCGTGTTCCGCACGACGATCATCGGATTTGCCGCGCTCGGGCTGCTGCCGGCCCGGGCGGGCGACGTACTGCGGCCGTATCTGCTGGCGCGGCAGGAGGGGCTCAGCCTCTCCTCCACGTTCGCAACGATCGTGATCGAGCGCGTGCTCGACCTCATCGCGGTACTGTCGCTGCTCGCGGTGTACCTCGTGGTGGCGGCCGACGTGTCGTCGATGTCGCCGGCGCTGCTCAGGTCGGTGGTCTTCTCGGCGTCGGTGGCCGGGCTGATGGCGGCGGTTCTCGCCGGCGTGCTCTGGGTGGTCGCGTCGCATCCCGAACGTATCGGCGGGTACGTGCAGGCGGCGGATCGGGTGCTGCCGCACGCGCTGGCGAAGCGGCTGGCGAGGATGGCGCGTTCGTTCAGCGGCGGCCTTGCGGTGGCCCGCCGGCCGCGCGAGCTGGTGGCCGCGGTGGTGTGGTCGTTCGGCATCTGGATGCTGCATGCCATTGAGGTGTGGATCGCGACCCTGGCCTTCGGGATGGTGCTGCCGTTTGCCGGCTCGTTCCTGCTGCAGGCGCTGCTGGTCATCGGCGTGGCGGTTCCCACGCCGGGAGGCGTCGGCAGCTACCACGAGGCCTACCGGTTCGGCATGACCACGTTCTTCGGGGCCTCGAACGCGAACGCCATCGCGGCCGCCATCGTCGTGCACGCCATCTCGTTCGTGCCGGTGGTGGTGCTGGGGCTGGTCTTCATGGCTCAGGACGGGCTGAGCCTCGGGCGGCTCAAGGAGCTGGCCCGCTCGGCCCCGGAAGAAGGAGTCGCGGCGAACCAATGAAGTGCCCATTCTGCGGCCATCTTGGCGACAAAGTCGTGGACTCCCGCGAGAGCAAGGAAGGCGAAGCCATCCGGCGCCGGCGCGAGTGCCTCGAATGCGGCCGCCGGTTCACGAGCTACGAGCGCATCGACGAGATCGCCTACATGGTGATCAAGAAGGACGGTACCCGCGAGCGCTTCGAGCGCCAGAAGCTCATCGCCGGGCTGCTCAAGGCGTGCGAAAAGCGACCGGTGAGCATCGCGGCCATCGAAGCGGTGGCGGACAAGGCCGAAGCGCTGCTGCAGGAGCGTCCCGACAAGGAGATCGGCACCGAGGAGGTGGGGGCGCTGGTGATGGACGAGCTCAAGCGGCTCGACAAGGTGGCCTACGTCCGCTTCGCGTCCGTGTACCGTCACTTCCGTGACATCGGGGAGTTCATGAGCGAGCTGAAGGACCTGCTCGCCACCAAGGAGTAGCGTGGCGCTCCCACTGCCGCATTCGACGACGCAGGCAGTCACGCCTCCCGACGCGGCAGTGACGCCGTCCGAGGCAGCGCCCCCTCCCGAGCCGTCGCCGCCGCGGCGCCGCGCGGGCGACCGCAGGGGACGCTTCTTCGACAACACCAAGCTGATTCTGCTCGGCATCGCCGCGCTCGTCGGGACGCTTGCCGGGCTGCTCGCGCTCGCCAACCGCTCCGCGTCGCTGACGCCGGATTTCCTCGCCGAGTTCGTCCTCTACGCGCTGGCGGCCACCGATCTCACGATCCTGGTGGCGCTCGTCTTCGTCCTCGCCCGCAACATCGTCAAGCTGGTGGTCGAGCGCCGCCGTGCGCTGCCGTTCGCGCGATTCCGCGCCAAGCTGGTGGCGGCGCTGCTCGGGATGACGTTCATCCCCGCCGTGCTCGTGCTCATCGTCGGCAGCGAGCTCATTCGCAACAGCGTGGACCGCTGGTTCAACGCGCCGATGGAGCAGGTGCTGGCGTCGGCGCAGGGCATTGCGGCCGACTACTACCAGGAGCAGCAGCGCGTCGTCTCGTCGTTCTCGCTGCGGCTGGCCCGCCGGCTGGGCGCCCTCGACGTCGCGGCCGTCGATCCCGCCGTGGTGCAGGCGACAGTGCAGTCGGACGCGCCGGCAGATCACGTGGAGCACGTGGAGGTGTTCAGCGTGACGCCGGGTGGAGGCACCGCCGCGATCCGCTCGGTGGCCCGTGTGCAGGCTGAGGGGGTGCCGGCGGGCCCGGACGCGGGCTCGATGGCGCTGGCCGGGCGCGTCGCCGCCTCCGGAGCCGAGGAGGGGACGGTCGATCAGCTCGCCAGCGGCGCCGAGATGATTCGCTCGGCCATGCCCATCCGCGCCGGCACGCAGGGCCCGGTGCGCGGTGTGGTCATCGCCAGCCACTACCTGCCGCGCGAGTTCGTGGCGCGCGCGCGCGGCATGACCAGCGCCTTCGAGAGCTACCAGCAGCTGCGCGTTCTCAAGGTGCCGGTCACCCGCGTCTACCTGTCGTTCTTCCTGATGCTGACGCTCATGATCCTCGTTGCGGCCACGTGGATGGGGCTGTACATGGCCAAGCGCATCACGCGGCCCGTCCAGCTCCTGGCCACGGCCGCCCACGAGATCGGCGCCGGCCGCTTCGACTACCGCGTCGAGATCCAGAGCCACGACGAGTTCGGTTCACTCGCCGAGGCGTTCAACGTCATGGCGGGCGAGCTGGCCACGAACCGCGCGCAGCTGGAACGCTCCGCGGTGGCGCTGGAGCGCCGCCATCACGACGTCGAGGGGCGGCGCCGCTACGTCGAGACCGTGCTCGAGCGCATCGCCAGCGGTGTCGTGTCGGTGGACGCGGCCGGCCGCATTCGAACCTGGAACTCGGCGGCGCGGCGGCTGCTGGGCATCGATTCCGACGTCTCGGGCCAGCGCGCCGCCGACGTCTTCGGCGCGCCGGGGCTCAGCCCGCTCGGTGCCCTGCTCGCCGACAGCACGACGGGGCGCGACACGCGGCCGCAGGACGTCTCGATCACCCGCGACGGCCGCGAGCTGCACCTGGCAGTGGTGATGTCGCCGCTGCGGCGCGAGGACGGCAGCCACGACGGGGTCGTCGTCGTGTTCGACGACATCTCGCCGCTGATCCGGGCGCAGAAGGTGGCGGCATGGCGCGAGGTGGCGCGCCGCCTGGCACACGAGATCAAGAACCCGCTCACGCCCATCCAGCTCTCGGCCGAGCGGCTGCGCCGCCACTTCGGCCAGGCACCAGACACCACGCGGGCGCTCGTCGAGGAGTGCGCGAGCACCATCATCACCGAGGTCGAGTCGCTCAAGGGGCTGGTGGACGAGTTCTCGCAGTTCGCGCGCATGCCGGCGCCGCGCGCCGTGCCCACCGACGTACACGGCCTGCTCGACGGCGCCCTCGCGCTCTACGACGGCCTGCTGCCGAACGTCCGGATCGAGCGCCGCTACGGCGACGGCCTGCCGCGCGTTTCGGTGGATCCGGAGCAGATGCGCCGCGTCGTCCTGAACCTGGTGGACAACGCCGTGGAGGCGATGCGCCGCAGCGGCACCCTCTGCATCTCGACCGAGCACGACAAGGCGAACAACCTGCTGCGCGTCGTCGTGGCCGACGACGGGCCGGGCATTCCGCCGGCCGAGCGCGACAAGCTGTTCCTGCCGTACTACTCCACCAAGCAGCGGGGCAGTGGCCTCGGCCTGGCCATCGTGCGCCGCATCGTGGCCGAGCACGGCGGTGCGATCGACGTTGCCGACAACCTGCCGCGGGGGACGCGGTTCGTGATCGAGCTCCCGTGCTGACCTAGACACGAATGTCCTCCATTCTCATCGTCGACGACGAGCCCGGTGTCCGCAGCGCCCTCGGGGGCGTGCTGCGCGACGAGGGCTACACGGTGGACGCCGTGGACAGCGGGGAGGCGTGCCTCGATCGCTTGAGCCGCCAGCCCTACGACGTGGTCGTGCTCGACATCTGGCTGCCGCGCATGGACGGGCTCGCCACGCTGACGCGGATGCGCGAGCGCGAGGTGGACGCCGAGGTGGTGATCATCTCGGGGCACGGCAGCGTCGAGGCCGCGGTGCGCGCCATCAAGATGGGCGCGTTCGACTTCGTCGAGAAGCCGCTGTCGCTCGACAAGACCGTACTCGTGGTGCGCAACGCGCTGCGGCAGCGGCGCCTGCAGGCCGAGAACCTCGCGCTGCGCGCCAAGGTCGACGCCCAGCACACCATGGTGGGCGAGAGCCTCGCCATGACGCGGCTGCGCGATCAGATCGCCATGGCCGCCCCGTCGAACGGCCGCGTGCTGATCTTCGGCGAGAACGGCACCGGCAAGGAGCTCGTGGCGCGCAACATCCACGCGATGAGCAAGCGACGCGGCGCCCCGTTCGTCGAGGTCAATTGCGCCGCCATTCCCGAGGAGCTCATCGAGAGCGAGCTCTTCGGCCACGTGCGCGGCGCGTTCACCGGCGCCGTGGCCGACCGCCGCGGGAAGTTCGAGACCGCCAATGGCGGCACCATCTTCCTCGACGAGATCGCCGACATGAGCCTGAAGACGCAGGCCAAGGTGCTGCGCGTCTTGCAGGAGCAGGTGATGGAAGCGGTCGGCGGCTCGACGCGCATCCGCGTGGACGCGCGCGTGCTCGCGGCCACCAACAAGGACCTCACCGAGGAGATTCGCGCCGGACGGTTCCGCGAGGACCTCTACTTCCGCCTCAACGTAGTGCCCATCTTCGTGCCGCCGCTGCGCGAACGGCCCGAGGACATCCAGCTCCTCGCCGACCACTTCATGGCGCTGCTCGCGCGCGAGTACGGACGGCGTCCGAAGACGTTCGAGGCCGATGCCGTGGCCGTGCTGCGCCGCTACGGCTGGCCGGGCAACGTGCGCGAGCTGCGCAACGTCGTCGAGCGGCTGATGATCATGGTGCCCGGCGAGGTGGTCACCGCCGCGGACCTGGCGTTCCTGGGGCAGGGCGGCGTGGCGACGCCGCGCGCCGAAGTGCCGCCCGACCGCATCGTGCCGCTGCACATCGCGCGCGACGACTTCGAGAAGGGCTACATCCTGCACGCGCTGGCGGCGCAGCAGGGCAACATGTCGCGCACCGCCGACGTGCTCGGCGTCGAGCGCAGCAACCTCTATCGCAAGATGCGCCGCTTCGGCATCGCGCCCTCGCGGCGCGGCGACGACGACCCGGAGCCCTCGTGACCCGGACAGGCCACTCGTGACCCCGGCGACGCTGGCCGAGGTGCCGACCCCGGCGCTCATCGTGGACGTGGCGGCGCTCGACCGGAACATCGCGCGGATGGCGCGGTTCTTCGCCGAGGGCGCGTGCCGGCTGCGGCCGCACGTCAAGGCGCACAAGACGCCCGCGATTGCGCGGCGCCAGCTCGCCGCCGGCTCGTGCGCCGGTCTCACGTGCGCGACCGTGCTCGAGGCCGAAGCGGTGGCCGGCTTCTGCGACGACCTGCTCATCGCCAACGAAATCGTGTCGGCGGACAAGTGCCTCCGCGCCGCGGCGCTCGCCGGATCGCGGCGCGTCACGGTGGCGGTGGATTCGCACGAAGGGATCGACGCGCTGGCCGCGGCCGCGCGCGCCGCCGGCGTGACGCTCGGCGTGCTGGTGGACCTCGACGTGGGGCAGATGCGCTGCGGCGTGCTGCCAGGCGCGCCGGCGCTGGCGCTCGCGGCCCGCGCCGCGGCGGCGCCCGGCCTCGAGCTCCGTGGCGTCATGGGCTACGAGGGGCACGTCCAGCCCGTCCGCGATCGTGCGGAGCGGACCGCGCAGGCGCAGCGCGCGATGGCCGCGCTCGTGGGCACGGCCGCGCAGCTGCGCGCGGCGGGTCTGCCGTGCGGGATCGTTTCGGCCGGTGGCACCGGCACGTTCGACATCAGCGGTCGCGTTCCGGGCGTCACCGAGATCCAGGCAGGCTCGTACGCGCTGATGGACACCGACTACGGCGACGTGGGCGTGCCGTTCGAGCAGGCGTTCTTCGTGCTGGGCACCGTCGTGAGCCGTCCCGCCGCGGACCGCTGTGTCGCCGACGCCGGACACAAGTCCGCCACCAAGGATCACAGCCTGCCGCGGGTGCACGGCATCGACGGCGCCACCGTCACGTCGCTCAACGACGAGCACGCCACGATAGCCATTCCGCCGGGCAGCCGCGTCCGCATCGGCGATCGCGTGCGGCTGGTGCCCTCGCACACCGACCCCACCGTGAACCTCCACGACGCGTTCTACGCGTTCGAGGGCGAGCGCATCGTGGATGTCTGGCCCGTCTCCGCGCGCGGCTACGGGCGCGCATGACGGCCGGCGCTTCGCGCCGGTGAGGCGGGTAGGGCGGGTAGGGAGGCCGCGCTTCGCGCGGTAGTTCCCGGACAACGCACACGAGTGTTCTTACCTACCCGCCCCACCCGCCTCGGTCTGGCAAGACCCGAATGGCTCGCGGGGTCTTGACAGACCAATTAGGTCGGATATCTAATCTGCTTGTGAGACTCAGTCTCAATATCGAAATGGCCCACGGCGACCCAGTCCACCCCATCCGGACCCTCCGATGAAGGTGCGAACCCTCCTGTTCTGGCCCCACCTGATCGCGGGCGTCGTGGCCGGCGCCGTCATCCTCGTCATGTCCGTCACTGGCGTGCTGCTCACCTATGAGCGGCAGCTCATCGCGTGGTCGAACGGCGACTATCGATCGCAGCCGCCGCCGGCGGATGCCCGCCGGATGCCGGTGGAGCAGGTGCTGGGGGCGTTCGCCGAGTCGGGCTTCGGCGAGGCGACCAACGTCGCGGTGGGATCGGAAGCGACGGATCCCGTCATCGTCTCCGCCGGGCAGCGCACCTTCTATCTCGACGCGTATTCGGGCCGCTTCCTCGGCGAAGGCCGTCAGGGCATGCGCGAGTTCATGTCCGACATGCGGGCCTGGCACCGCTGGCTGGCCTACGAGGGAGAGGGCCGGGTCACCGCTCGGGCCGTGACTGGCTGGTCCAACGTGGCGTTTCTGTTCATCGTCGTCTCGGGCCTCTACCTGTGGTTCCCACGGCGCTGGACCTGGCAGCACCTGCGTCCGGTGATCTGGTTCACCCGCGGCGCGCGCGGCAAGGCGCGAGACTTCAACTGGCACAACGCCATCGGCGCCTGGTGCCTGGTGCCGCTCTTCATCGTCGTCATCTCGGCGGTGCCGATCTCGTTTCCGTGGGGCAACGACCTCGTGTATCGCGCGATGGGCGAGGAGCCGCCGGCACGACGCGGCGTGGGGGGCGGCGAGCAGGCTCGCGGTGGCGGGCGTGGCGCGCGCGGCGGCGCGGGCGCCCCGCAGCGCGAGGGCGCCGGACCGCAGCGCGACGGAGGCGGTGCGCGGAACCCGCTGGCTGGTGCCGCCGGCCTCGACGGGCTGTTGACGCGTGCGTCGCGGCAGGAGCCCGAGTGGCAATCGATCAGCGTGCGCATCCCCGAGTCGCCGCGCGGGCCGGTGGCGTTTGCGATCGATCGGGGTGACGGCGGGCAGCCGCAGCTGCGCTCGACCCTGACGCTCGATCGCGATGGTGCGGCTCTGAGCTACGAAGACTTTTCAACCCAGACGCCGGGCCGTCAGATGCGCAGCATCATGCGGTTCGCCCACACCGGTGAGGTGCTCGGCCTGCCGGGCCAGACGATTGCCGGCATTGCCACTGCCGGCTCGGTCGTTCTGGTCTGGACCGGCATCGCCCTGGCGCTTCGCCGCGGCCGCGCCTGGATCGGGCGCCGCGCCCGGACCGCCGAGACCGTGCGCGCGAGCGCGCCGCAGCCGCAAGGCGCCTCCCTGGCGGGAGCGCCGATGAACCGCGTCGAGGAATCCCGGTGGTGAAGAACCGTTCGAGCCGGTCCCATACCCGTACCCGCGCGACGCGCCGCAAAGGGCGCGCCCGTCTCTTCATGCTCATGAGCGCCACAGTTGCCGCCGGTGCGCTGTCGGCGAAGCCAGCGGCGGCACAGGCGCCAGGCGGCGCACGCACGGCCCCATCGGCCAGCCGTCTGCAGTTTGCGATCGGCCCCGGCTCGCTCGAAACGGTGCTGGCGGACTTCGAACGAATCACCGGGCTCAAGACCGTTTTGGCGATGCCCGAACTGGCGGTGATCCAGTCGCCGGGCGTCACAGGGCTTCTGACGCCGGCCGACGCCATGACGGCGCTTCTCGCGGGCACGTCGGTGCAGGCGTCGTTCGCCGACGGTCAGGTGAACCTCGGGGTCGGCGGCGTGCGCGAGTTCGTCGAGGTGGCCGGCCGCGCTGGAACCGTGGTGTCGTCGCCGCGCTACACGGCGCCGCTGCGCGACGTGCCGCAGACGATCGCGGTCATCCCGCGCGCGACCATCGCGCAGCAGGGCGCCACGACGCTCTCGGATGCGCTGCGCAACGTGCCTGGCATCACGCTGCAGGCCGGCGAGGGCGGCGGCGCCTCGAACACGGCCGGCGACATGTTCAACATGCGTGGCTTCAATGCGTCGAACAGCCTGTTCGTGGACGGCGTCCGCGACGACGGGCTGATCGGTCGCGACGTCTTCAACCTCGAACAGGTCGAGGTCTTCATGGGCCCGACCGGCTCCGACGTCGGCCGCGGCACGGCCGCCGGCTACATCAACATGCAGACCAAGGCGCCGCACCTGGGCGCCGCCTACGCCGCGTCCGTCGGCTATGGCAACGCCGACCGGCGGCGCGTGACGGCCGACGCCAACTTCGCGCCGTCGATGACGTCGGCCGGCGGCTGGTGGAGCCGAGCGGCGTTCCGCCTGAACGCCTTGTGGCAGGACGGCGGCGTGCCCGGCCGCGACGAGGTGGAGAACGAGAGCAAGGCGGTGGCGCCGTCGCTCGCGTTCGGCCTCGGCACGCCGACGCGGCTCATGGTGGCCGGACAGTTCGTCCGCCAGGAGAACCTGCCCGACTACGGCATCCCGGGTGCCGCGTGGGCCGATGCGCCGCTGGCCCCGACCACGGTGCGGGCCGCCCTGCCGGTGGACCAGACCAACTTCTACGGCAGCCTCGGCTACGACTACGACAACGCGAGCCAGGACAGCGTGACCGTGCGCGCCGAGCACGACGTGACCCGCGATCTGCAGCTCCGCTTTCAGTCGCGCTACAACCGCACGTCGCGCGAAGCGATCATCTCGAGCATCCAGAATCCCGCGGCGTTCGACGCCACGACCAACCTGGTCACCATCGCCCGCCAGGGCAACGAGCGGCAGAACGAGGTCACGTCGCACCAGTTCTCGCTCATCGATCGCTTCGCCACCGGACGGCTGCGGCACGCCATCAGCGCCGGCGCCGACCTGAACCTCGAGAAGCAGTTCGCGCCGGGCCTCGCCGGCCTCGGCACGCGGGCGCCGGTGAACATCTATCACCCCAACCCGCTCGATCCCGTTCTCAACTACGCGCCGGTCCGTTCGCTGGCGTCGAGCCGCGGTGAGACCACGACGGCGGGACTCTTCCTGTTCGACACCGTGGAGGTGGGAGCTCGCTGGCAGCTGTCCGGCGGCGCCCGCATCGAGCGCTACGAGACCAGCTTCGTCAGCGTGGATGCGACTGGAGCCACGACCGCCGACCTCGACGGATCCGACGCGCTCGTCAGCGGCAAGGCCGGCGTGGTCTTCCGTGCCACAGAGACCGGGAACGTCTACGCCTCCTACGGCACGAGCGTGACGCCTCCAGGCACCGCCAACTTCACGCTGAGCGCGCAGGCCAACAACCAGAACAACCCGAGCGTCAAGCCGCAGGAGTCGGCCAACTTCGAGGTCGGGACGAAGTGGGACTTCTTCGGCACCAGACTGTCGTTGACCGGCGCCGCGTTCCGGACGGTGAACGAGAACGTGATTTTCACGGTGGACGCCACCGCGATTCCGCCGGTCTACAACCAGGACGACCGTCAGCTCGTGAAGGGCGTCACCGGCGGCATCGCCGGCCAGATCACTGAACGCTGGAACATGCTCTTCAGCGCCGGCTATCTCGACGCGACGTTGGACACGCAGAACGCGGTCAACAACGGCAACCAGCTGGTGCTCACGCCGAAGTTCTCCGGAAGCCTGTGGTCCACCTACCGGCTGCCGCGCAATCTGACGCTCGGCGGCGGCATCCGCTTCACCGACGACGTGTTCATCAACGCGGCCAACACCATCACGTCGCCCGGGTATCGCCTGGTGGACGGTCTGGCGGAGTACGCGGTGAACTCGCACTTCACGCTGCGGCTGAATCTCTACAACCTCACCGACGAGCGCTACATCCGGAACGTCAACAACAACGGCGGGCGTTACAACCCGGGTCACCCGCGGTCCGCGATGCTGTCGTCGGACGTGCGGTTCTGAG
>DASRPM010000172.1:0-22750 GCA_035646375.1 Vicinamibacterales bacterium | reverse complement strand
GCATCTACGCGGCGTGCCAGCTCGTGTCGGGGCCGCTGCTCGGCCGTCTGTCCGACACGACGGGGCGGAAGCCGCTCCTCATCGTCAGCCAGCTCGGAACGTGCGCCGGGTTCATCGTGACGGCGTTCGCGCCGAACCTGTCGGTGTTGTTCCTTGCGCGGGCCATCGACGGGATGACCGCGGGCAACCTGTCGCTCGCGCAGGCCTACATCTCGGACGTGACCAAGCCCGAGGATCGGGCGCGCGCCTTCGGCCTCATCGGCATCGCGTTCGGCCTGGGTTTCCTGGTGGGTCCGGCCGTCTCCGGCGCGCTGGCCGGCTTCGACTACCGGCTGCCCATCTTTGCCGCGGCCGCGTTGTCCGCCTTGAGCGTCCTGACGACGTGGCTGCTGCTGCCGGCGGTGCGGCCCGGCGGCGCGGGCGGCCCGGCGGCCGCGCGACGGCTGACGCTCTTCGAATGGCGCGCCTACGCGGTGTATTTCAAGGAGCCGCGGCTGTCGTCGAAGCTGTGGCAGTTCACGCTGTTCTCGCTCGGCTTCTCGATGTTCGTCACCGGCATGCCGCTCTTCGTGGAGCGCCGCCTGACGTGGAACGGGGCGCCGTTCGGACCGGAACAGGTGGGATACATCTGGGCGCTGGCGGGACTGTTCGGCCTCATCTGGCAGGGGCCGGCGCTCGGGCGCCTGGTGAAGGCGTTTGGCGAGCTGCGGCTCAATCGTGCCGGCTTCGTGGGCTACGTGGGTGGCTACACCATCATGGCGTTCTGCTCGTCGCTGCCCTGGCTCGTGCTGGCCACCGCGGTGATGTCGATCGGCTCGCTGGTGCGGCCCACGCTCACGAGCCTCATCACCCACGCCGCGCCGCGCGAAGAGCAGGGCGCCGTGCTGGGGCTGATGCAGTCGCTCAACTCAGGGGCGCTGATCGTGGGCCCGCTCATCGCCGGCTACCTGATCGAGCACGGGCTGCTGACGACGTGGGGCCTGGCCGCGGCCGCCACCGCCGTCATGGGACTCGTGCTGGCGTCGCAGACGGCGTAAGGCGCGGCTCCGAATCGTCGCTCGTCCCGAGCAGATCCGCGACGGCTTTCAGGCTGTCCACGTGATCGCAGACCGCCTTGAACGCCATCAGCATCGGAACGCCGAGCAGCATGCCGGACGCGCCCCAGGCCCAGCTCCAGAAGGCGATCGCCGTGAAGATCGCGACGTGGTTCAGCGAGCCCGCCTTGCTGAGAAGGTGCGGAGTCAGCACCATCCCCTCGATCGACGTGATCGTGAGCACCACCGCTCCCACCAGAACGGCGCCACCAACGTTGCCGAACTGCAGCAGGCCGACGGCCGAGAGGACCGCGGTCACGATGAGCGGCCCGAAATAGGGCACCACGTTCATCACGCCGGCGAACAGGCCCCACACCGCGGCGTGCCGGACTTCAATCGCCCAGAGCGCCAGCCCTGTCGCCACACCAACCACGATCGACGTGGCGGCGCTCACCGCGATGAACCGGCGGATCTGCTGTTCGATGTCGTTGAGGATGTTGACGGTAACGCGCTGGCTGCCGCGCGTCTGCCGATGGCGCACGAACTTGCGCTTGAACGAGTCGCCCTCGCTGAGCAGGAAGATCGTCAGGAAGAACACCGTCAGCGTCTGGCCCGCGAACGTGAGCGCGCCGGCGCCTCCGGTCCACAGCCAGTCCGTCGTGCGCGTGGGCTGCCGCACCTCAACCTGCGCCACGCCCGGCACGCGCGGCGTTGGCGACGCGGCTTCGGCGGCCGCCGCGTCGATCGCCTTGGCCGCTTCCTGGACGCGCTGCAGCGTGGACTTGTCGCCGCCGCGGGCGGTGCGCAGCTCACGGCGCAGGTCGGCGACGCCCTGCGGGATATCGTCCACCACCTGCTCGATCTGCGGCCACAGCACCCACCCGCCGGCCCCGATGCCGCCCACGAAGGCGAGCACCACGAGAAGCGCGGCGGTTGGGCGCGGCACGCGCCACCGCGTCAGATGGTGGACGACCGGATCCAGCGCGTAGAACAGCAGCAGCGACACGACGAGCGGAATCAGGACCGACGCCGTGAGCTGCAGCAGGAATACCCCGGCGCTCAGCGCGATGACGGCAAGCGCGATCGTCTGCGCGCGCCGCGGCATCACACGACGCGCCGGCCCTGGATCACCCGGATCACCAGCACGACCAGCGCGATGACGAGCAGCACATGGACCAGGCCGCCCACCGTGTACGACGAGACCATGCCGAGCAGCCACAACAGCACGAGCAGCACGATAAGGGTTTCGAGCATCACTCCTCCTAATCCGGCTAATCCGGTTCCGGCAGAGCGTCATTGCACGCGCAGTGCCAAGCAGCCTGAGCTGCGATCTCGCCGTAAGTCAGGGGAAATGATGTGGACGGCGTTTGCCCGAGCTGGAAGGTTCTACAGGAGCCGCCTCATCGGAGCCGCGGCCGAGGCGGCTGCCGCTGGCGGCGGCGCGAGGCGCGTTTCGGCGGCCGTGAAGGAGGCGCCTCGGCTTCGCGCGCGATCATCACTTCCGTCGACTTGATGATGGCAACAGCCGAGTCGCCACGCTTGAGCTTGAGTTCGTCCACGGCATCGGAGGTGATGACCGCCGTGAGGCGCTGATCCCCGATGCGCAGCCGCACCTGCGCCAGCAGCCCATCGGTACGCACCTCCTCGATGAAGCCCCGCAGGCGATTCCGGCCGCTCAACGCGACGATGAGCCCGCCCGGCGGGGCGGCTTTTGCTTTCACCGGCGCGTCGCCGCCCTTGGCGACCAGCCGGTCGATTTCGGCCTCGGCCACGCGGTGGTGACCGCCGGCTGTCGTCGTCGTGCGGACGCGCCCGCTGTAGATCCACTGCTTCAGCGTGGAGTAGCCGACGCCGAGGCGCTGCGCGGCGGCGCGAACGGTCAGGAGTGTCATGACAACCTCATCTCGCGACGCGGCAGGAATACGTCTTGATGATCAGCCAGATGCGTGCGCCGGGGCGCAGCCCGAGCGTCTCGGCCCCGCCCGGCGTGAGGTGCACCACGAAGCGCGCGTCGGCGTCGATCGTCGCCACCACCGTTGAGCCGTGCAGGCCGCAATCGAGCACGGTGCCGCGGAGCACATTGCGCGCGCTCAGCCCGACGGGCTCGCGGTCGGCCAGCAGGATGTCGCCGGCCCGAATCGCCACGCGAATGGCGGCGCCCTCAGCGGCCGTACCGGCCGGCACCTCGATCTCGGTGGACGTGCCCGTGAGCACGCACTGCATCGTGCCCGCCCGTTCGCGGCGCGCGATCACGGTGGCGCCGAAGACGTTCTCGAATCCGGCCAGTTCGGCGAGCGTGGCCTGCGCCGGATGATCGAGGACCTCGTGCGGCGATCCGCTCGCCAGCATGCGCCCGTGCTCGAGCGCGATGAGCCGTTCGCCGAGCGCGAACGCCTCGCGGTGGCTGTGCGTGACGTAGAGGATCGGGATGCGCCGCTCGGCATTCCAGCGCCGCAGGTCGTCCATGATGTGGAGCTGAATCGCGTAGTCGAGCGCCGACAGCGGCTCGTCGAGCAGGAGCGCGTCGGGACTGGTGACGAGCGCCCGCGCGAGCGCGGTCCGCTGCTGCTCGCCGCCGGAGATCTGCCGCGGCCGCCGGTCCAGCAGGTTGCTGATGCGGAACGAGTCGGCCGCCTCCGCCACCCGCGTCTGGCGCTCCGCGCGCGACAGGCCGTCGAGGCCGTAGCCGATGTTCTGGGCGACAGTCAGATGCGGGAAGAGGGCGAGCTGCTGGAACACGTAGCCGATCCGGCGCGACGGTACCGGCACGTCCACGCCGGCGTCCCCGGCGAACAACGTGCGGTCGCCGATGGCAACGCGGCCGGCGTCGGGACGGGCGAGCCCGGCGACGCACCGCAGGATGGTGGTCTTGCCGGAGCCCGAGGCGCCGAACAGGATGGTGACGCCGCCCTCGGCGACGAACGATACGTCGAGCGCGAATCCCGACGGCAGCCGCTTCTCGAGATGAACCGCGAGCGTCATGCCAGGGGCCCTGCCGCGAGCGGCCGCCGCCGCAGGCCGTACACGGCCAGCAGGACGCCAAAGGCGAAGGCGAGCATGAAGAGGGCGGTGATCGTCGCTTCCCGGTACTCGAGCGCCTGCACGTGGTCGTACACGGCGATCGACACCGTGCGGGTGACACCGGGGAGGTTGCCGCCCACCATCAGAACGACGCCGAATTCGCCCACCGTGTGCGCGAAGCTGAGGACGGCGCCTGCAATGACGCCTTCGATCGAGAGCGGCAGCACGACGCGCAGGAAGGTCCGGAGCCGCGAGGCCCCGAGCGTGGCCGACGCCTCGCGCAGGGCCGGATCGATCTGGCTGAACGCCGTGGCCACCGGCTGCACCGCGAACGGCAGGCTGTAGAAGAGCGACGCCACCACCAGCCCTTCGAACGTGAACGCCAGCGGATGGCCCGTCCAGTCGCTCCAGAGGCGGCCGAGCGGGCTGCGCGTGCCCATGGCCATCAGCAGATAGAAGCCGAGCACGGTGGGCGGCAGCACCAGAGGCAGGGACACGACGGCTTCGACGAGGAATGTCCAGCGCCGCCGCGAAAACACCATCCAGTGCGCGAGCGGCAGGCTGATGACGAGCAGGATGGCCGACACGAGCGCCGCGAGCCTGGCCGTGAGCCACAATGCCTGCCAGTCCATCGCCGGGCTCGAGTGTGGCGGCGCTCTACGAGCGCGGCCTCGGAACGGTGAATCCGAAGCGCGCGAGCTGCGCTCCCGTGTCGGCGCGCGTCAGGTGCGCCACGAACTCACGGGCCAGCGTGGCCTGCTTCGACGCGCGCAGCACGATGGCGGCCTGATCGATCGGCGGATGCAGCGTGCCCGGGACGGCCACGTGCACTCCCTCCACGCGCATCGCCGCACCCAGCGCGAGCGACAGCGACAGGACGCCGGCGTCGGCGTTGCCCGACTGCACGAGCTGTGCGGTCTGGGCCAGACTCTCGCCCATCACGAGCTTGCCCTCCACGGCGCGGGAGATTCCCGCGTTCCGAAGCGCCGCCGCGGCCGCCCGTCCGTACGGCGCGTATTTCGGGTTGGCGATGGCGACGTGACGGATCCGGGCATCGGTGAGGGAGGCGAGACCGCGGCTGATGTCCACCCCGCCCTCGCGCCGCGCCCACACGGCCAGGTGCCCGCTGGCGTACACCGTCAGCGTGGCCCGGTCGCCAAGACCGGCGGACGCCAGCTGGTTCGGGTAGTCCACGTCGGCCGACAGGAACACGTCGAACGGGGCGCCGTTCAGAATCTGCGCGAAGAAGCTGCCGGACGCGCCGTAGGTCACCCCGACAGCGGCACCGGTGCGGCGCTCGAACGTCGCCACGATCACGGGCAGGGCGGACTGCAGGTCGGACGCCGCGGCGAGAGTGAGACGCGCCGGCGCCTGAGCCTTCAGCAGCGCCGGCACCGCACCGGCGAGGAGCACCGTGGCCGTGACCAAAACACGCCAAATCATTACAGTCGATTATAGTCGATTTGAACGACGTAATGATGCGATATACAGTGACGGGAGATGCCGACGCTCGTGCGTGCCGCGCTGTGCGCGTGCCTGTTCCTGGCGAGTGGTGAGGCGGTTCTGGCCCAGATTGGGGGCGGGCAGATTTCCGGCCTCGTCGCCGATCGCGACGGCGGCGTGCTGCCGGGGGCCAGCGTGACCGTCACGAACACCGAGACCGGCGTGGCGCGGAGGGCCGTGACGTCGTCGGCCGGACTCTACAGCGTCGGAGGTCTGCGGCCCGGCGAGTATCGGGTAGACGTCCGGCTGAGTGGGTTTGGCTCGGCTCGCCGCGAAGGCATCCGCGTTGAAACCGGGCTGACGCGTCAGCTGGACTTCGGGCTGATGGTTGGAGGAGTCACCGAGGCCGTCACTGTCACCGGCGATGCGCCGATGCTTCGCGCCACTGCCAGCCTGGGCCAGGTGGTACCGGAAGAGAAAATCCTCGCGCTGCCGCTGAACGGCCGCAGCTTTATTACGCTCGCGTCGCTGGCCCCCGGCGTCGCGCTGCCGCCGGCGTCGCAGTTCCCGCGCATCAATGGCGGCCGGCCGCGCACCAACGAATACCTCTTCGACGGCATCTCGGTGCTGCAGCCCGAGCCGGGGCAGGTGGCGTTCTTTCCGGTCGTCGATGCCATCCAGGAGTTCAAGATCGAAAGCAGCAGCCCGCCGGCCGAGTTCGGGCGCTTCAACGGCGGCGTCATCAACCTCACGACGAAGTCGGGCTCGAACGCGTTTGGTGGGACGGCCTTCGAGTTCTTCCGCCACGAGTCGCTGAACGCGCGCAACTTCTTTGCGTCCACCAATCCGGCGAAACCGGAGTTCCGCCGCAACCAGTTCGGGGGCGTGCTCGGCGGGCCGCTGCGCCGCGATCGCACCTTCTTCTTCGTGGATTACCAGGGCCAGCGCCAGCACATCGGCCGGACGGTGATCTCCACCGTGCCGACGGCGCTGCAGCGCCAGGGCATCTTCACGGAATCCATCGGCGGCCGCGTGCCGGTGATCTACGACCCCGCGACCACCGTCTCGAACGGCAGCGGGGGCTTCACGCGCACGGCGGTCGCGAACGGCGCCATTCCGCTCGACATGATGGATCCCGTGGCGGTGGGGCTGCTGGCGCGTTTCCCGCTGCCGACGTCGGCCGGAACGGCCAACAACTACCGTCGCGTGGACAACGAGGTGGACGATCAGGACCAGTTCGACGTCCGCATCGACCACCGGCTGGGCAACAAGGACCAGCTGTTTGGGCGCCTGTCGCGCTTCCAGGGCACGTTCCTGCCGGTGACACCGTTGCCCGAAGGGAGCGGCACCACGACCGGCACGCTGGGGCCGCAGGACACCACCTCGTGGGCGTTCGCCTCGAACTATCAGCGCACGTTCTCCGCCAACCTGCTCAACGAGGTCCGGTTCGGGGATACGCGGCGGGGCGTCCTCCGCTCGGCGGCGCAGCTCACCAGCGCTGCCGGATCGGCGCTGAACATCCCCGGGATTCCATCCACGGCACGGTTTCCGAACACGCTGCCGACGTTCACGTTTGCCGGCGCCTATTCGCAGCTCGGGTCTCCCGCGAACACGGCGTCGGACTTCAACACCAGCGTTTCCGAGGTGGCCGACACGCTGACCTGGGTGCGTGGACGGCACACGTTCAAGGCCGGCTTCGACTGGCGCTGGGAGCGGCTGAACGTGATCCAACCGCCGTCGCCCACCGGATCCTTCGCGTTCACCGCCATCGGCAGCGACCTGCCCGGCACGGCGAACACCGGCACGCCACTCGCGAGCTTCCTGCTCGGACAGGTACAGGCGTTCTCGATCGATTTGCAGCGGGAGCAGATTCAGGAGCGGGCGAACTTTCAGGAGTACTTCGCCCAGGACGACTGGCGCGTCTCGAACAAGCTGACCATCAGCCCCGGGCTGCGCTACACGCTCAACTTCCCGTCCACCGAGATCAACGGCCAGACCGCGGTCTTCAATCCCGCCACGCACCTGCTCGACTACCCGGGTGACCAGCCCGTGCGGCCGCTCAAGAAGAACAACTTCGGCCCCCGGCTCGGGCTGGCCTACCGCGTGAACGGCAGGACGCTGGTCAGCAGCGGCTACGGCCTCATCTGGATCGAGATGGCGGGGATCACCACGCCGTTCACGACGCCGTCGTTCCCCTTCCTGCAGACGGTCACGCAGCGCGCGCTCGATACGGTCAACGCGGCGTTCGTGCTGCAGAACGGTCCGACCGTGGCGCCGCTCGACCCCACGCCGCTCGCCGGCCTGGGGCAGGGCGTGTTCGGCGTGGACGGCACGCTCGGGTCGGGCTATGCGCAGCAGTGGAACCTGGCCGTGCAGCGCGAGATCACGAGCAACATCTCCGTCGAGGTCGCCTATCTGGGCTCGAAGATCACGCACGTGGGAATTCCCGACACGAATCTCAACCAGCTGACCGTGGAGCAGCTGGCGCAGGGCGCGTCGCTGCTCACGCGCGTAGAGAACCCGTACTTCGGGATCATTCCGCGGTCGTCTTCATTGGGTGATCCGACGATCACGGTGGCACAGCTGCTGAAGCCGTTCCCGCAGTACACGACGGTCAGCCTCTACCGCAACAATGTCGGGACGACCGAGTACCAGGGTGTGAGCGCGAAGGTGGAGCAGCGGCTCACGGGCGGGTTGTCGTTCGGGGCGAGCTACACGCGTTCGCGCCTGCAGGACGACGCCTCTTCGGTCTTCGACGCGTCGATTCTCACCGGGCCGGTGGCGAACTATCCGGTGGCCGACAGCTTCAACCGCACGCTCGAACGCGACTACTCGACGGGTGACATCCCGCACGTGTTCGTCGCGTCGGCCACGTGGGCTCCGCGCAACTGGAGCCTGGCCGCGATCGTGACGCTCCAGTCGGGCCTGCCGGTGGCGGTGACGCAGACGACCAACTTCAACGCCTTCGCCGGCTTCGGGACGCAGCGTCCCAACCTGGTGGGCGATCCCGAGCTGCCGGCCGACGCGCGCACGCCGTCGCGCTGGTTCGACACGGCCGCCTTCGCGATCGCGCCGCAGTTCACGCTGGGCAATGCGTCGCGGAACCCCGTGCGCGGCCCCTCCCATCGCAACGTCGATCTCGCCGTGAGCCGCCGCGTGGCGCTGGCCGGCACGACGGCTTTCGAGCTGCGCGCCGAGGCGTTCAACCTGCTCAACACCCCGCCGCTCGGCAACCCGAACGGCGTCGCCGGCACGGCGGCCTTCGGCACCATCACGACCGCCGGCGATCCGCGCGTGGTACAGCTGGCCCTGAAGTACCTGTTCTAGGGTCGACTCGGCTTCATCGCCGACCGATAATCCTGCGGCACCGCCGATGCAGGAGCGTCACTCACCGACACTGATCGAAACCGCACTACGGAGCGACCGGCGCGTGATGCTGGTCGTGCTCGGTGCGGTGCCCATCGCCGCGTGGCTCTGGATCGTGCTGATGGCGCGCGACATGTACGGCCCGATGAACGGCGCGGCCGGCTGGATGATGACGACCGTGTGGAACTGGCCGCACGTCCTGCTGCTCGTGGCCATGTGGGCCGTGATGATGACGGCCATGATGCTGCCGACGGCGGCGCCCCTGATTCTGCTGTACGCGACGGCCGCCCGCAGGAGCGCGGAGCCCGGCAGCCCGGCGCGGCGTGTCTACGCGCTCGCCTCGGGCTACCTCATGGTGTGGGGGCTCTTCAGCATCGTGCTGGCGGCACTGCAGCGGCTGCTCGCCTCGGCGTTCGTCCTGACCCCGATGATGGAGCCGTCCGGGCCGATTGCCGGTGCGGTCCTGCTCGGCGTCGCCGGCGTGTATCAACTGACGCCGCTCAAGCGCGCCTGCCTGCGCGTCTGCCGTTCGCCGCTCGGCTTCCTGATGCAGCGCTGGCGCAGCGGCATCGCCGGCGCGTTCCGGCTCGGCGCCGGCCATGGCGCCTACTGTCTCGGCTGCTGCTGGGCGCTGATGCTGATCCTGTTTGCCGGCGGCGTGATGAACCTGGTGGTCATCGTCACGCTCACGGTGTGGGTGCTCGTCGAGAAGACCGCCCCGTTCGCGGAGTACACCTCCATCGCCAGCGGCGCCGCGCTGCTCGGGATGGCCGTGTGGATGCTGGTGCGCTGACCGACGTCGCCGGCGATTACGCGTTCGCCCAGGTGAAGGGCGCGTACTGACCGTTGTTCCGGCCGCTCGAGTCGTTCCACGAGAACCCGAACGCATTGACCTGGCTCTGTACCGCATGGGCCAGGCTGACGTTGGTGTTCGCCGGATGGCCCGTGTTGCCGAGCTGCAGCGGCTCGGTCGCCGCCGGGTCGATACCCATTGCGGGCGTGGCGGAGATGCTGACCAGCGATGCGGCCTTGACGGACCATTGCGCGCCGGACAGGTCGAAGCGGATGGGCGCCGATTCGACGCCCACGAAGTTGGTGATCATGCCCGACAACGCCGCCATCGGACCGCCCGCGGCGCCGCTCGCAATCGCCACGATCGCGTCGCGTTGCGCCGCGCTGGCCCGCTCGTCCACGATGACGCCGGCGGACCAGTTGCCCTTGCCCATCTCTTCAGGCGTGAACCCGACGACGATGAAGCCGAGACCGTCGAGCGCGAGACCGCCGAAGCTTCCGCGATCGATCTTGAAGCCCATGGCAAAGGTGCACGACCCCTTGCTCGGCTTGGCGGTGAGCTGAGTGAAAATGCAGGGACAGACGTAGTCGCAGCTGCAATTCTCGTAGTACTGCCCGGCGACCTGCCATGACGGTGTAGCCACGTGTGCCTCCTTGGCGACCAGTCCCGAATGATAGCGCGGCTCAGGCCGCCTTCAGGTAGCCGCTCAGTCCGTCGAGCACCATCTGCACCGACACCATCACCAGCAGAATCCCCATCAGGCGCTCGAGCGCCACGGCGCCGCGCGGGCCGAGGAAATTGAAGAGCCAGGTGGACACCGCGAGGGTGATTGCGGTGGGAAGCCACGCCACCACGACCGCGGCCGCGACGTTCTGGACCGGGTTGGTCTGCGCCAGCAGGATGACCACCGAGATTGCGCCGGGCCCGGCGATGAGCGGCATCGCGATCGGCACGACCAGCGGATCGTCGAGCCCTTCCTTGTCGAGGACCTTCCGGGCCGGGAACACCATCCCGAGCGCGATCATGAACAGCACGATGCCGCCGGAGATGCCGAGCGTGTAGGCCTGCAGCCCCAGGGCGCGCAGGATGGCGCCGCCGGCGAAGACGAACAGCTGCAGGATGGCAAGGGCAATGATGCTCTCGCGGATGATGATCCGCCGGCGCCGCGCCGGCGTCGCCGCGCGCAGCAGCGTGTTCAGCGTGACCAGGTTCCCGAAGGGATCCAGGACGATGAAGAGCAGCAGCGCGATCGAGAACACGCGCATGTCGACTTACTTGCCGACCATGTGCTTGACGTCGCGCTCGTTCTCCTGGCAGATGAACTCGATGAGCTCGGCGTCGAGCCGCTCGTCCACCATCAGCTTCTGGTTCACCCGCACCGTGAAGGGCGTGGTGTACGCCTTCGGGTCGTCGATCGTCACGTCGATCTTCAGCGTGCCGTAGTTGAGGCGGCGGAAACGCTCGGTCACGGTGGCGGCGTCGGTCATCGGCGAGCCGTCGATGTCGAGCCAGCCGCCGTCGCGGAAGCCATTGGACCGGACCACCAACGTGTCGCCCTCCCAGCGGCCCACCGAGTAGCCGTACCACCACGGCTGCGGGTCGTTCGCCGGCAGGGCCCGCCCGTCGGTGAAGATCTGACGCACGCCAGCGTTGCCCTCGTAGAGGATCACGAGCACGTCGGGCGTCTGGATGATCTTCCGCGGTTGCGGATGCTCGTGGAACTGCATGATGCCCATTGGCAGGCAGAACGCATCCGGGTTGTCCTTGCTGTTCCACTCCTTGCGCTCGGCGAGGAGCTTGGCGGCCCACGGCTGGAGCGGCAGCCCCTTGGGGAAGTGGGTCCCGATGTTCGCGAAGGTGGAGGGCGGCGGCTCGCCTGGCCTTGCCGCCGGCGGCTGGCGCACCTGCCCGCCGTAGAACCACTCGTTCAGCCACACGCCCGTGAGGTCGGGCTTGCCGTCGGCCGTGCGTGGCGCCGGGGCCTCGAGGTTGGGCGTGCCGTCGGCCTTGAGCGGCAGCTTCTTGTCCGGAGCCACCGGCCACTGCGCACCCAGCGGCGCCAGCGCCAACGCCACTCCTAAGGCCGTTGCGAGCAGCACTCGTGCTCTCATGTCACTCCTTCAGCAGGCGGTTCGACACGAACCCTTGAATGTCGGCGCGCCGCCGGTCGCGGGCGTCGATCTCGTCCAGGCGCGTCCACGACTCGTCGTGCTCGTAGCGGTAGCTGGCGATGAAGCCCGAGGGCACCGCGCCCCCGAACTCGTCGGGGCCGACCATCGAGAAGTAGCGATGACCGTCGCGCCGCTCGAAGAGGTGATAGACGCGCCCGGGCACCCGATGAAAGCGGCACTCCGCGTGAATCAGGTCCACGTCGCGCGACGCCTGCTCGATGATCTCGCGGGCCCGCTCCTGCAGCGCCTTCATCTGCTCGACGATGACCTCGAGCTGCGCGTTGGTCCGCAGCGCCACCTTCGACGAGGCGGCCTCGATGATCTTCGCGGTGTCCACGAGCGACACGGGCGCGCCCAGCCGGCTGACCGGATACGGCGACGCATGATCGGCCCCCCGGAAGTTCTCCCCGCTGTACTTGGTATCGTCCCTGTCGCTCATCGAATCCATCAGGCGGGTCTAAGACCCGCCTCTACGTACACTTCAATCTCGCGATCGTCGCGCCCAGGTGCGACGACGTGTCGTCCCAGAACTCGGCCACGAGCGGGTGCCGCTCGAGCGTCGCTTGCACGATGCCGCGCTGGACGCCGCGGCCGCGTCCGTGGACGAGCCGCACTTCCGTGATTCCTCTCGCCGCGGCCTCGCTCAGATACTCCTCGACCACCGAGCGGATGTCGGCCGGCGCGAACGAGTGCAGGTCGAGTTCCGGCCCGATCGGAACGTCGACCGGTTCGTCCATCCCGAATCCTACCTTGTGCGCCCCGCGCCGAACTGCATCCGCGGCGAGGGTCCGACCTGCTCGTACAGGAGTCCGTCCGCGGCGCGATCGAGGCGCCGCACGTACACGCTGCGCGCGCCGTCGCGGCCACCGCTGCCCGAGACGACGATCACGTCGCCGGGCTTGAACGTGTCGGCGTTCATGCCGATGTTCTCCAGCTCCCAGCGGTTGTCCAGTTCGAGCCGCCATCGCCGCACGCCGCCGTCATCGGTGACGTCGATGCCGATCCAGGGGTGCGGGTTGACGAACTGGAACTCACGCACGCTGCCGGTGATCGTCACCTGCCTGCGGTTGTCGTAGGTGGCGGTCAGCGAGTGGTGCGCCGCGGGCGCGGCTGCCGCGAGCAGCCAGACCGCGGCCAGGAGTTTCATTTGCCCACGGCCGCCCTCTCCTCGGCCCGGGCCGCGGCCAGGATGTTGCGCAGGCCGTAGTTGCCTTCGTGGCACGCATACTCGAACGGCGGCTGCGTCGCGTCGCGCGTCAGGTTCATCGCAAAGGTCCACGGACGCGCCCACGTGAGCGGGTCCTCGAACGTGACGGCCCATTCAACAGTGTCGGGCCCGAGCGGCGTGAAGCGCTCGACCAGCTTCAGCTGCTCGCTCGACCCGCGGTACGGCGTCTTGTCGGTGAAGTTCGTCGTCTCGATGACGAGCGTGCTGCCCTCCCAGCGGGCGCGCGCATCGCCCATGTAGTGGCGGAAACGGCCAGGCAGGTGCGGCCGGCCGTCGAGTGGAATCACACGCGTGTCGCCCACCATCTCGTAGGTGATGGTGACGAAGCCGGGACCCTGGTGAATCCGGTACGAGTTGCCGTAGATCGCGGGCATCATCGAGCCGGGGATCCCGCGCGTGATGCAGCGGTCGTAGTTGCTGCGGTCTTCCCACGAGTCGGCGGGGCCGCGACCGGCGCGGGCCTGTTGGCGCGCGCGGGCCCGCTGCTGCGCCTCGGCGGTCTGCGGCGGCACCTTGCCGTCGGCCGGATCGACGACGAGCCACGGGCGGCTGTTCGCCGCGTAGTAGTTCTCGAACCAGTGCATCGGGCTCGTGGCGCCGGGAAATTCGCTCAGGCCCGGCGTCCGCTCGATGGTCTGCTCCTGCCGCTGCTGCACCAGCTTGGCGAATTCCGCTGGTGAGATGTCCTCCGCGCGCCGCCCCTTGAACTCGTCGGGCTTCTCGAACGGGATGCCGCTCTCGTCGCTGTTGTTGTAGTCGCCCGCGATATCCGGATCGCCCCACGGGGTCCGGGGCGGCACGAACGTGCCGCGCGGCGGCAGCGGCGCGACGCGTTTCTTGGTTGGCACTTCGTCACGCTTGATCGGCTGGGCGCGCTGCGCCGCCGGCGTCACGGTCATCAGCGATCCGAGGATCAGCGCCGTGAGAATCGTCAGGAGCAGGTTTCGGACCGGTCGGCTCATCGGGGCGTTCCTCGTGCGAGGTACGGCCCCGATCGTATCAGGAGACAGCGGACGGTCGGGCCTGGCTGGCGCAAGCGAATCACTCCCGGTCCGTAATCGGCGGGAGGACGCCAGGATTGAACTGGCCTCTAGGCTCTAGCCTCTGGCCTCTCGCAAGAGCTTCCTGGCAGAGTAGTACCTAGAGGCCAAAGGCAAGAGGCTAAAGGCTCAATTCGCTGGCTCGATGCGCAGAATCGCGCCCTGCGTCTGGTCGGTCGTGACGTAGAGCAGGCCGTCCGGCCCCTGCTTCACGTCGCGAATGCGCTGCCGCAGCTCGACGAGCAGCGACTCGCGTCGCATTTCCTCCATCTTCTCGTTGAAGAGGATGCGCTCGAGATGCCCGGTGCCCGGAATTTCGCCCGTGCGCAGCGCGCCCACGAAGACGTCGCCCTTCCACTTCGGCAGCTTGTCGCCGGTGTAGAACTCCATCCCCGACGCGGCGATCGATGGAATCCACAAGACGATCGGCGCCTCGAAGCCATCGTGACTGGCGCCCGACTTGCCCTGCCACGCCCCCTGGTAGGTGCGCCCGTAGCTCACGAGCGGCCAGCCGTAGTTGGCGCCCGGCTTCAGGATGTTGATCTCGTCGCCGCCGTTCGGGCCGTTCTCGTGCTGCCACATCTGGCCGGTGCCGGGATGCACGGCGAGGCCGAGCGAACTGCGGTGTCCGAGCGTGTAGACCTCGGGCTTGTAGCCGGCCTTGCCCACGAACGGGTTGTCGGGCGGGACGGTGCCGTCGTCCTTGATGCGCAGCACCTTGCCGCCCTGTGCGTTACCGTCCTGGGCCGCGTTGCCGGCGGTCGTCACGTAGAGCATGCCGTCGCGCCCGAACGCGATGCGCGCCACGCCGTTGCCCTCGGCACCCACGAAGACATCTTTCGTCTCCACGAGCGCGCTGCCGTCCCAGCGGCCGCGCGCGATGGCCGTCGTCTGACGCTTCTCGTCGAGCGGCTTGGTGTAGCAGAGGTAGACCAGCTTGTTGCTGGCGAAGTTGGGGTGCAGGACCACGTCCATGTAGCCATGCACGGCTCCCGGCTCGCCCGAGATCCCCAGGTTGCGCGCCATCGGCGCGCCGGCCACCGGCTTGGGATCGAGCTTGCCGTTGCGGATGACCCGCAGACGGCCGGGCCGCTCGGTGACGAGCGCCACGCCGTCGGGCAGGAACGCGATCGTCCACGGGTTCTCGAGGCCAGTCGCGAAAGCCGTCACGCGGATCCGCTGCCCCTCGCCGGTATCGAACTCCATGGGCAGCTTGGGCAGCGGACGGTTCGCGAGCCCGGTGGGCGCGACCGGAATACCGATGGGCGTCATCGGGATCTTCTGCTGTCCGAATCCCGGTTGTGAGCCGATCGTGGCTGCCAGCATCAGGGCCAGCGCCGCCACACCGGCGGTTCGTGCCTGCTTCATTGAACGCTCCTCAGACTGCTTATTGTATGGCGGGTCTCATCGTCTGGCGGCCGGCGTCAGCGTCGTCTCGCGCCGCTCCGCGCCGCGCATGTAGACCACCTTCACGCCCTGGCCGATCTTCAGCAGGTCGAGCGCATACGTGTAGTCGTAGATGTTGGTGATCGCCTGCCCGGCAATCTCCACGATCACGTCGCCCTTCTGCAGCCCCGCCTGCTCGGCGGGCCCCCCGCCCACCACGCCGCCGAGCAGCAGCCCCTTCACGGTGGCGGCATAGTCGGGCACCGTGCCGGTGAAGATGCGCACGCCGGTGCGCGAGGCCGTCTGCGTGGACTGTTCCACCTTGACGAACTGCGGGGCAGGGTCGAGGTCCATCAGCCGCCGTGTGATGGCGGAGGCGAACGAGGCCACGCGATCCAGATCCTCGTAGGCGATCTTGTCGGCCGTGTCCGACGGCTTGTGATAGTCCGTGTGTCCGCCGGTGGTGAACGACAGGCTGGGCACGCTCGCCTGGTTGAAGTTCGACACGTCGGTGGGCTGGTACGGGTCGGGCTGCACGGTGAGATCGAATCCGGCGGCGACGTTGGCGCGCTCGAGAATCGACGCCCACACCGGGCTCGTGCCGGTGGCCTGCACCACCAGCTTGTTTTCCTGCATGCGGCCGACCATGTCGAAGTTGAGATAGGCGGCGAGCTGATCGGCCGGCACGGGCGGTGTGGCCACGAACGCGGCCGACCCGAGGAGGCCGATTTCCTCGGCGCTCCACAGCCCCACGAGCAGGTGGCGCCGCCGCATCGGCTGCCGCGCGAGCGTGCCGGCGATGGCCAGCACCGCCGCGGTGCCGGAGGCGTTGTCGTCGGCGCCGAGGTGCGCGCGGCCGGCGTCGTCGCGCGAGGCGAGTGAGCCGCTGTGCGCCGTCCGGCCCAGGTGATCGTAGTGCGCGCCGATGGCCACCCACGGTTTGTCGACGCCCGCCACGGGGGCGGTGGCGGGCAGATAGGCCACCACGTTGCGGCCCGTGCGCCGCTCGCGGGTGACGGCCGCCTTGAGCGTGACCGTGACGCCCGGCAGCTCGAAGCCCGCGACGTGCGGGTTGCCCGTGTCGAGATCCTTCTGCGCGTCGGCCAGCGGCTTGCCGGCCGCGAACAGCGCCGACGCTACCGCGCCGCTGACGCTGACGGCGGCAATTCCCGACCCGGCGAGCGCCGTGTCGAGCGTCATCGGCACGGTGAGGCCGGCGTTCGGCGACCGGGGACCGGTGACCACCACGAGCCCCTTCGCGCCGCGCTGGCGCGCCGCCATCGCCTTGTAGCGCAGGTCGGCGTAGCGCGAGAGAATGGCGCGCGTCTGCTGGTCGGCGTCCTCGGGGAAGTAGCGCAGCACCACCACGACCTTGTCCTTCACGTCGAGCGTAGCGTAGCTGTCGTAGCCGAAGCCCTGCGACTCGGGCACGACGATGCCATAGCCCGCGAACACCACCGGCCCCGAGATGTCGGCGTCGTCGGAGAACGAGAGCGCCTGCACGTCGGTGCCAGCCGTGAATGCCTTCGGTGCCGCCGAGCCCGCCGTGACGGCGACGCGCGAGCCGGCGTCGCGGCTCCCGGCCGTGAACGAAAAGCTCTGAAACATGTCGCCGCGTCCGGGCAGCGGCCGTGCGCCGAGGCGCGCGAGCTGCGCGGCGACGTAGTCGCCGGCCGCACGCTCGTCGGCCGATCCGGCCTCGCGGCCACCGAGCTTTTCCGAGGCCAGCACTTCGACGAACGGGCGGGTCGCCGGGGCCGGTGCCTGGGTGTGAACAGAGGGGCCGGCAACGACGAGCGAGACGAGGAGGAGCAGGGCCGCGCGGCGCATGTCGTTACCTCGCTGGAGCGGCGCGCAAGGCCGCGAGCGCTTTTTCATGATTCCACTGTGCCAGGAAGATCTGACCCTCACGCCCGCCGCCGCGGCTCGACGTCCAGGCCAGCTGTGTGCCGTCGGGCGACGGCACGGGCAGGCCGTCGAAGCCGTCGGAGTAGGTGACCCGCACCGGCTGCTTCCGGCCGTCGATGTCCACGAGGAACAGCTCGAAGTTCTCGAACCCGAGCTTGTTCGACGCGAAGATCACGTACTGCCCCGCGGGATGAATGTAGGGCGCCCAGCTCATGGCCCCGAAGTTCGTGAGCTGCCGCTGATCGGTGCCGTCGAGGTTCATCGTCCAGATGTCGGCGATGAGACCGGCTTCGTCGAAGCGGCGCCAGATGATGCGCTTGCCGTCGGGCGAGAAGAAGGGTCCGCCGTCGTAGCCGTTCACAGTGGTCAGGCGCTTCACGCCGGATCCGTCGGCATCGGCGCGCATGATGTAGATCTCGGCGAAGAAGCTCGGGTCGGTGTCGAGCTGCTTGCGTTCAGCCGCCGACAGCTGGCGGTCGTACGCCTGCCGCGTGGACGAGAACGCGATCCACTGGCCGTCGGGCGAGTAGCTCGCTTCGGCGTCGTAGCCGCGCGCGTTGGTGAGACGGCGGTAGGTCTTCGTCTTCGCGTTCTGAACGTAGAGCTCCATCTCGGGGTCGTAATCCCACGAGTAGCGCCGCTCCTGTCCAGAGGCGCGGAACTTCAGTTCGTCGTCCTGCTGCTGCTTCGACGTCGGATCGTGATGCGTGGAGGCGAAGAGGACGTCGCCGGTCTCGGGGTGGAAGAACGAGCAGGTGGTCTTGCCCATGCCTGGCGACACGCGCGCCACGTCGCCCGCGCCCATGTCCATCGTGTAGATCTGATAGAACGGGTTGCCCGGCTCGCGCTCGCTCTGGAACACGAGCTTCTTCCCGTCCTTCGACCAGTAGCCTTCGCCCGCACGGCGGCCCTCGACGGTAAGGCGCCGCGGCCGCGTCAGGAAGTCACGTTCAGGGGAGGACGCCGGCGCCTGCGCCGACGTCAACGCGCCCGCCAGGCTCAGCAGACACGCGCCCGCAACCAGGAATCGCATGCGAAAAGGGTACTCCAGGGCCGGCTAAAGCCGGCCCCCACGACTGAGAATCAACGCACCGCCGCCGCTTCGTAGGCGCGGCCAAATCTGTTCGCCAGGAAGTCCGCCAGCGCCACCTCCTCCTGGCGGATGAAGCCGCGCTTCGGCAACGCGCCCTTGACGAAGAGATCCAGGACTCCGCAGAGGCCGCTGGCGGTCGTGATCTGGATGCCGGTCATCGGCATGCCGGCCCACGTCTGCGCGTAGACCTTGCGCGCGAACGACACCTGGGTGCGGACGTCGCCCTTCAGCCCCGACGCGGTGACGAACACCACCACGACGTCCTGCTCGGTCGTGGGGATGGCGGTTCGCAGGATGTCTTTCATCACGTCCCGCTTTCCCGCGAGGCCGAAGTCCTGGAGCATCAGCTTGGCGATGTCGCGGTGGCCGGGATAGCGGATGGTCTTGTAGTCGAGATACTGCACCTGCCCGCTGAGCGTCTCGGCCAGCGTGCCCAGCCCGCCGGACGTGTTGAACGCCTCGTAGTTCACGCCGTCGAGCGCGAAGCTCTCATAGCCCTCGAGCGGCGGCTGCTCGATGCGGGCGCCGTCCACGATCGCCTCGCACGGGTGGACGTACTCGTTGATCAGGCCGTCCACCGACCACGTGAGGTTGTATTTGAGCGCGTTGGTCGGGTATTGCGGCAGCGCGCCCACCCGCATGTGCAGTCGTTCGAGCGTGTCGAAGCCGCGCGACAGCGCGTAGCCGGCGATGCTGATGAACCCCGGCGCCAGCCCGCACTGCGGCATGAACGCGGTGGCCGCGCCGCCGGCGAGCGCGCGAATGACGCGCGCCGCGTCGAGGTCCTCGGTCAGATCGAAGTAGTGCGCGCGGCCGGCGGCGGCCTTGGCGATCGCGCTCCCAAGATGGAAGGGGAGCGCGTTGACGACGATGTCGTGCCCCTCGATGGCGCGCGCGAACGTGTCCACGTCGTCGCCGTCCACCGTCCGGCAGCGGCTGCCGAAGCGCTCCACGACGTGCGGATCGAGCGCGCGATCGGCAAGCGTGACGTCGTAGCGCGGCTCACCCTCGGCCGTGGTGAGCAGGTGCGCCACGGCGCGCCCGATGTGGCCGGCGCCGAGGATGAGAAGACGCGGCACGCGTCAGCGCCGTTCGGCGAAGGGTCCGACCTCGGGCTTGGCCTGCGTGTTGCCGAGCGGCCCGAGCTCGGCGGCCACGCCGCGGTTGATCGCTGCCGTCTCGCTGCCGGCCTGGAAGCACGTGAAGTCGGGGCGATCGCGCCACGCGAGAGGGCCGCACAGCCGGATGCCGGCCCGCAGCGTGGAGTCGTGCACGATGTTGATGGCGCGCTCGTAGTCGGGTGTCCCCTGGCGATAGCCCGAGAAGTTGGCAAGGTCGCCGCTGGCGGCAAAGAGGGCCGTGACGCCCGGCACCTTGGCGATGGCGTCGGCGTTCCTCAGCCCCTCGAGCGTCTCGATCATCAGAATCAGCACGATGTTGTCGTTGATGGTGTTGCGGTAGCCGCCGGGCACGCCGCCCCACATGCTGGCGTCGAACGCCTGTCCGCCGCCGTTGCTGCGGCGGCCGAGCGGCGGGAAGTAGGTCCAGTTGCGCGCCTCGATCGCCTCTTCCACCGTGTCGATCGTCGGCACGACGATCACCAGCGCACCGGCATCGGTGGCGTGCTGGATCTCGCGCTCGTCGGCGGCGGCCACCCGCGCACCGGGCACCGCTTTCGCGTGCGGACACGTCCGCCAAAGGCGCGCGGCGGTCTCCCAGTCGCGCTGGTCGTGCTGCATCTCGGTCCAGATGAAGTCGTAGCCGGCGTTGGCCATCGCGCAGTAGGTGGAGGGGTCGCTGGCGCCGAAGAACGTGCCGCCCGTCACCTTGCCGCCCTGCATCAGCTTCAGCTTGACCGGGTTCCAGATCTTGGAGCCCGGCGGCGCGTCGAACGCGGTGCCGTACTTCCAGCTGGCCGGGTCGAAGGGCCCCTGGTTCACCGCCCCCGCTGGCGCCACCATGCGGGCATTGCTGTCCACGCCGGCCTTCGCGGCAAGCGGAAACGTCTGCGTGCCGGGTACGGCGTTGTTGGCATAGGGATCGGCGGTGGCGCCGCGGCCGCGGCCCGCCGCGGGTTGCGTCCCCTGCGCCGGTGCAGCCTGCCCCGGCTGGGCCCCCGGCGCCTGCGCGTTCTGCGCGCGCGCGACGAACACCATGGTCACGACCACCGACGACACGACAGCGGCAAGAACGAAAGGTCTCATGGCGACTCTCCGGCCGAGACTATGTACCCGCGCTCACGCCCCGCGCAAGCCCGGCACCAGGCCGACAAGGCGCCGACACCCCGGATGGCTACAATGCGGCCGTGCCGCCACCCGCGTCCTCCCTCGTCCGCGCCCCTCTCGGTCTGGTGCTGTCGGCGGTCGTGCTGGTGCTCGTCTCGAGCGCGGGAGCGGCCGATCCGCCACCCAATGTGATTCTGTTCGTGCCCGACGGCCTGCGCGGCGGCATGGTGTCGATGGAGACGGCGCCCACGCTCGCCTCCCTCGCCCGCGACGGCGTGACGTTCGGCAACTCCCACTCGGTCTACCCGACCCTGACGATGCCCAACGCGGCGGCGCTGGCCACCGGGCATTTTCCGGGCGATACCGGCGTCTTCGGCAATTCGCTGCTCATGCCGTGGGACGTGCGCAGCGCGAACGGGTCGCGCGTGCCCTTCATCGAGGTGGACGCGGTGCTCGGCGAGATCGAGGAGCGGATGGGCGGCTTCATGCCGCAGAGCACGATGCTTGCCCTGGCGCGGCGCGCCGGCTACAGCACGGCGACCATCGGCAAGCACGGGCCCGCGCTGCTGCAGGACCTGGCGGCCTTTCACGACCGCGCCACCATCGTCGTTGACGACGTGACGGGCGCGGCGGCCGGCGTGCCGCTCGCACCGGAGGTGGTGGCGGCCATGACGGCGGCGGGCCTCGCCACCGCGGCGCCCCCGCGCGGCGACAACGGGCGCGGCGGCAATTTCCAGAACCCCGGAACGACCACGGCGAACGTGGCGCAGCAGACCTGGATTACCGACGTTGCCACGCGCGTCGTGCTCCCGATGTTCAAGGCTCGGAGCAAGCCGTTTCTCATCGTCTACTGGTCCCGCGATCCCGACGGTTCGCAGCACAACCAGGGCGACAGCTTCGGACGCCTGACTCCCGGCATCAACGGCCCCACGACGATGGCGGCCATCCGCAACGCCGACGACAACCTGCGCCGGCTCCGCGAGGCGCTGGCCGCGCACGACCTCGCCGCCACCACCAACATCATCGTGGCGGCGGATCACGGCTTCACCACGGTGTCACGGGAGAGCAGCACGAGCCCGGCCGCCAAGCGGAAGTACGCCGACGTCGCGCCCGGCCATCTGCCGCCCGGTTTCGTCGCCCTCGATCTGGCCGAGGCGCTCGGCCTGCCGCTGTGGGATCCGGGCCAGAAGAACCGCCGCGTGGCTCCTGGTGAGCACACCAACGGGCACGGCGTGCTCGGCCAGGACCCCGCGACACCCGAATCTGTCGTCGCGGCCGATGGCGGTGTGGCGCTGATCTATCTGTTCGGCGCCGCCCAGCGAACGCTGGCCGCACGGACCGTCGACGCGCTCATGACGCAGGACTACGTGAGCGGCATGTTCGTCGACGACGCGCTCGGCGAGATCGCGGGCGCGCTGCCCACGAGCGCGATTCGCTTGCGGGGCCGTGCTGGGACACCCCGCCCGTCGATCGTCGTCAACCTGCGCTCGTTCACCACCGGGTGCGCGGTGGAAACGAATTGCAGCGTCGCGGTCTCGAACGCCGGGCAGCAAGGGCAGGGGCACCACGGCGGCTTCGGCCGGGCCGAGACCTTCAATTTCATGGCCGCGGCGGGCCCCAGCTTCAAGCGCGGATTCGTGGACACGATGCCGGTGGGGAACGTGGACGTGCACCCGACGATTGCCCGGATCATGGGATTGCCGCGCGCGCCGCGCGGCACGCTGACCGGCCGCGTGCTCGAGGAAGCGCTCGTCAACGGCCGGGCGGCGCGCGTGACCGTGCGGACCCTGCGTGCGAAGCCCGGCCCGAACGGGCTCCGCACCACGCTGCGTTATCAGGAAGTGGCCGGCGTGCGCTACTTCGACGCCGCGGGCACTCCGGGCCGCACGGTGGGACTCAAGTAGTCTCTGGTCCTTGGTTCTTGGTCCTTAGTCCGACTACCTGGCGCCCCTGAACACCCGCTCGTCGAGCGGACTGCCGGTGAGCGGCAGGATCTCGTCGCGGTACTTGCGCGTGTGCGCGGCCACCACGTGCGCGTCGAG
>DASRPM010000171.1:0-22234 GCA_035646375.1 Vicinamibacterales bacterium | reverse complement strand
GGCCACGAGCGTGGTGGACGTGCAGCCGCGCCCGCTGCTCCCGCCGGGCGACGTGGCGTGGGAGAGCGTGCGCGACGAGCTGGCGGCGCACGCGCGCCCCGACGCGCTCGAAGCCTACGAGTACGTCTTCGACTCGCCATTCGTCACAGCCGGCCCCGAGCTCGCCGCCTACGCACGGCCGAGCTTCGCCCCCGGCCGCGGGCTGCTCGAAGCGGTGGACGACCTCGCCTATCGCATCCACGCCGAATTCACCTACCAGCCAGACGCGACCAGCATCGACACCCCGCTGCTCGAGGCGCTCAAAGCGCGCCGCGGTGTCTGTCAGGACTTCTCGCACGTGATGATCGGCGGGCTGCGATCGCTGCGTCTTGCCGCGCGCTACGTCTCCGGCTACTTGCGCAGCGGCGCCGACTACCAGGGCGCCGAGGCCTCGCACGCCTGGGTGTCGGTGTATCTGCCCGGAACCGGATGGGTGGATGTCGATCCCACGAACGACGTGCGTCCCGGAACCGGACATGTGACGTTAGGTTGGGGACGCGACTATGGCGACGTCACGCCGGTGAAAGGCATCGCGCTCGGCGGCGGGCATCAGCTCGTTGACGTCGAGGTGCGGGTCGAACCGATCGCGGCCGCGCAGAGCTGACACATTCTTAACGATCTCTTTACGCCGCTGTCGCCGTTGCCTACGCCGTCCGGCCGCGCCTTTGCTTCGTCGGCGCGCAATGACCCCGAATCACGCCCGGCTGTCGCCTGTCGCGTACATCCATCGATCTCTCCACAGGACATGTGCGGCCTTCTTCGCCACGCTCCTCTTCGGCGCTGCGTTCATCGCGCAGGCGCAGACACCATCCGTTTCGCTGACCCCCGCGCCCGCCATCAGCCTGCCCGGCGGCGTGGACTCGAACAGCCCCGCCGTGTGGGACAGGGTGGACGGCGTCGAGACCTTACAGGTGGTGACATCGTTCGCCGGGCAGCCAAGCCTTGCGAGCGGTCGCCGTCTCGGCCGACTGGGCCCGGCGTCGCCGGTGACTTTCGTCACCCATCCTGGTGACGGCGTGTGGATGGAGTCGGTGGTGGTGGATGAAGGCGGTACCTGGTACGGCTACTACCACAACGAGGTACCCGCAACTGTCTGTGGCCGGCCGACCCTCACGCTGCCTCGCATCGGCACCGCCCGCTCGCACGACAACGGCGGGACCTGGGAGGACCTCGGCATCGTCCTCGAAGCGCCGCCCGGCTGGCACGACTGCGCGACGCCGAACCAATACTTCGTCGGCGGCGTCGGCGACGTGAGCGTGGTGCTCGATCGGGAGTCGAAGGACCTCTACTTCTTCTTCAGCCAGTACTCGAAGTACGCGGCCGCGCAGGGGGTGGCGCTGGCCCGGCTGGCCTGGGCGGATCGCGACTCGCCAGTGGGCAAGGTGACGGTGTTCAACGACGGCGTGTGGCTGCCGGCCACCCGCGTCACGACCGAGGACGAGAGCGGCGCGGCGCGCACCAACTGGGTCTATTCGTTCGGCACGCCGCTCGTCCCGGTGACGAGGCCGTGGCACGACGACGATCCGGATGACGACGCCTTCTGGGGCGCGTCGGTGCACTGGAACGTGTCGCTGCAGCTCTACGTGATGCTGCTCAACCGGACCAAGGACGAACAGTTCTCGCAGGAAGGCGTCTACGTGTCGTTCGCCCGCCGCCTCGACGACCCCGCGGCCTGGACGACGCCCATGAAGATCGTGGACGGCGGCTCGTGGTACCCGCAGGTGATCGGCATCGAGACCGGCGAAGGCAGCGACAAGCAGGCGGGAGCGCGGGCGCGGCTCTTCATGGGCGGCCGCTCCACGCAGTTCATCGAGTTCAACGTGAAATAGGCCTGCCTCGACGAAGCGCGAAGCGCGAAGTCGGGGTACGATCGTCGTCTTGGACGACGCACAGATCTACGCCACCATCGGCGAGGAGGGCTTCGAGCGCCTCGTCGGCCTGTTCTACCGCCAGGTTCCCACGGACGACATCCTGGGACCGATGTATCCGAAGGAGGATCTCGCGGCCGCCGAGGAGCGGCTGCGCGACTTCCTGGTGGGCCGCTTCGGCGGCCCGCAGCGCTACATCGAGCAGCGTGGCCATCCTCGCCTGCGCATGCGGCATGCCCCCTTCTCGATCGATCGCGAAGCGCGCGACCGCTGGATGGAGCTGATGGGGAAGGCGCTCGACGAGGCCCGGCTGCCGGCCGACGTCACCGAGTTCCTGCGCGAGTTCCTCGGCGGCGTCGCGACGATGATGATGAACCGGGCCTGACGCTGCAGGTCAGGTGGGTCAGGTAAGTCAGGTGGGTCTGGTAGGTACGAACGCTTGTCTGCTTTCGTTGGGGCAGGTCTCGAGACCTGCCCGACAAGTGTTCTACCCACCTGACTCACCTGACCCACCCGACCTACCTGACCCGGCAGCCGACCCGCCCATCCGGGCGGTGCGCGCGTCGCGGGCACCGCCCTACGATGGGCGGCATGCTGACTCAACTCTCAAACGACTTGGCCGACGCCGTGGCCGCCGCCGCGCCGTCGGTCGTGCAGGTCCACGGGCGCCGGCGGCCGGCGAGCGGGCTCGTCTACGCCGAGGGCGTCGTGGTGACCACGATGCGCGCGGTGGGCCGTGAAGACGGATTGCGCGTGCGCACGCACGGCGGCGACGCGCTCGAGGCGGCGCTGGCCGGGTGGGACCCGGCCACCAGCCTTGCCGTGCTCAAGGTCCCCGGCCTGGCCGCTCCGCCGTTGACGCCGGCGGCCACCCCGGCGCGCGTCGGGCATCTCGCCCTCGCGGTCGCGCGCTCGTGGAGCAACGCCGTGACCGCCAGTGCCTGCATCGTCGCCGTGATCGGCGGCCCGCTGCCCACCGGCCGGCGCCGCGCGATCGACCAGGTGATTCGCACCACCGCGCCGATGCACGACGGCTTCTCCGGGGGTGCCTTCCTCGACACCGGCGGCGGGCTCGTCGGCATGACCACCGCCGCGGCGATCCGCGGGTTCGGGGTGGTGATTCCGGCGGCCATCGTGTGGAAGACCGCGGCGCACGTCCTGGAGCACGGCGGGGCCGCGCGCGGCTACCTCGGCATCGTCGGCCAGCCGGTCCGGCTCCCCGACGGCCGGGGCGCGCTGCTCGTGGCGAGCGTGGCCCCGGACGGTCCCGCTGCCGCCGCGGGCGTCCTCATCGGCGACGTCGTCCTCGCGCTCGACGGGACGCCGGTGGCATCGCCGGAGGATCTGCTCGATCTGCTCACCGGCTCGCGGGTGAGCCAGATAGCGACGTTGCACGTCCTCCGCGGGGGTGTGGCGACAGACGTCGCCGTCACGATCGGCGCACGTCCATGAGCCTCTCGCCTCTAGCCTTTGGCCTCTAGCAAACGCTTCGCTGCGATCAGAAGTCGTACCTAGAGGCCAGAGGCTAAAGGCCAGAGGCTGATGTAGGCTATGAGGCTTCGGAGGGCCCATGGCCAAGGTGTCCGTAACCGTCAACGGCAAGGTGCGCACGGCCGACGTGGAGCCGCGCACGCTGCTCGTCCACTTTCTGAGAGAGAACCTCAACCTCACCGGCACGCACGTCGGCTGCGATACCAGCCAGTGCGGCGCCTGCACCGTGCTGGTGGACGGCCGCAGCGCCAAGGCCTGCACCATCTTCGCCGTACAGGCGGACGGCTCGTCGGTGACCACCATCGAAGGCCTCGCCAAGGACGGCCAGCTGCATCCGCTGCAGGAAGGGTTCTGGGAGGAACACGGCCTGCAGTGCGGCTACTGCACGCCTGGCATGATCATGTCGGCGGTCAACCTGCTCGCCGACACGCCGAAGCCGACGGAAACCCAGATCCGCGAGGGCATCTCCGGCAACTTCTGCCGCTGCACCGGCTACCAGCACATCGTCAACGCGATTCAGTTCGCCGCGGCCAAGAGGTAGACCATGGCGCCCACTTCTCCCGTTCTGCCGAAGCTCGTGGGGACGCGCGTCAAGCGCCGCGAAGACCCGCGCCTCATCCAGGGCAAGGGCACCTACGTCGACGACGTGAAGATCGTCGGCATGCAGCATCTCGCCTTCAAGCGCAGCGACGTCGCGCACGGCCGCATCGTCTCGATCGACACGAAGGCCGCCGAGGCGATGGAAGGCGTCGAAGCGGTGTTCACCGGCAAGCAGATTGCCGAGTTCATCAAGCCGATGCCGATCGGCACGCCGTTCCCCTCGCCCGATCATCGCGTGGTGGCCGTCGACGTCGTGCGCTTCACCGGCGAGCCGGTGGCCGTGGTGGTGGCACGTGATCGCTACCTCGCCCGCGACGCCGCCGACGCCATCACCGTCCAGTACGACACGCTGCCGGCCGTCGTCGATCCCGAGGCTGCGCTCGCGGGCAAGCCGACGGTCATTCACGAGAAGTTCGCCAACAACGTCGCCATCGGCCCCATCCCCGGCGGCACGGGCTGCTCGCCCGACGGCAAGTCGGTGGACGACAGTGCCATCGACGCGGCGTTCAAGAACGCCGAGATCGTCATCTCGCAGCGGATGATGAACCAGCGCCTGGCGCCGAGCGCGATGGAGCCGCGCGGCGTCGTGGCGCACTACGAGGCGGGCAAGGGCACGATGACCATCTGGTCGTCCACCCAGAACCCGCACATCCTGCGCACTTTCATCGCCATGATGAACGGCATGGGCGAGAACGAAGTGCGGGCTATCGCGCCCGAAGTCGGCGGCGGCTTCGGCGCCAAGATCAACATCTACGCCGAGGAGTACGTCGTCGCCGGGCTGTCGAAGCGTCTGGAAATGCCGCTCAAGTGGATCGAGGATCGGTCCGAGGCGTTCGTCGCCACCATCCACGGACGCGACATCCTCGGCTACGTCGATCTCGCGGCCAAGCGTGACGGTACCGTGCTCGGGCTGAAGCTGCGGCTCATCGCCGACATCGGCGCCTACAACATGCTGCTCACGGCGGCCATCCCGACGCTCACGATGTTGATGGCCAACGCGACCTACGCGTTCCCGGCCATCCGCGTCACGCTCACCGAGGTCTTCACCAACAAGACCCCTACCGATGCCTACCGCGGCGCCGGGCGTCCCGAGGCCACCTACTTCGTCGAGCGCGCCATGGACATGCTGGCGCGCGAGCTGAAGATGGATCCGGCCGACGTGCGGCGGAAGAACTTCATCCCGAAGGATCAGTTCCCCTTCCAGACGCACATGGGCGCCGTGTACGACTCGGGCGACTACGAGAAGGCGCTCGACAAGGCGCTCGAAACGGCCAATTGGGCCGAGCTCAAGAAGGAGCGCGACAAGGCCAAGGCCGAAGGCCGGCTCGTGGGCCTGGGGCTTGCGATGTACGTGGAGGTCTGCGGCATCGGGCCGTCGGCGTCGCTGCCGACCGGCGGTTGGGAGCACGCGCAGGTGACGATCGAGCGCGACGGCCGCATCACGGCGATGACCGGCGCCTCACCGCACGGCCAGGGCAACGAGACCACCTTCGGGCAGATGCTCGCCGATCAGTTCAGCGTGCCGCTCGAGCACGTCACCATCCTGCATGGCGACACCGCCGTCGTGAAGCAGGGCATCGGCACCTTCGGCAGCCGCTCGCAGGCCGTCGGCGGCGCCGCGCTCCACATGGCCGCCGGCAAGGTCAAAACCAAGATGGCCAAGTTCGCGGCGGCGCTGCTCGAAGCCCACGAAGACGATCTCGTGTTCGAGAGCGGCCGCATCTCGGTCAAGGGTGCGCCCGCCAAGGGCAAGACGTTCGCCGAGGTGGCGTCCTACGCCTACATCCCGGTGCCGCTGCCTCCGGGTCTCGAGCCCGGGCTGAGCGACGAGGCGTTCTTCGAGCCGAGCAACAACACCTACCCGTTCGGCTGCCACATCGCGCTGCTCGAGATCGACCGCGACACCGGCGAGCCGAAGCTGCTGCGCCTGGTGGCGGTGGACGACGCCGGCAACCTGATCAACCCCCTCATCGTCGAAGGGCAGATTCACGGCGGCCTCGCCCAGGGCATCGGGCAGGCGATGATCGAAGAGGTCGTTTACAGCGAGGACGGTCAGCTCCTCACCGGCTCGTTCATGGACTACGCCATGCCGCGGGCGATCGATTTTCCACGCTTCGAGCTCGGTAACACCGTCACCCCGACCCCGGTCAACCCGCTCGGCGCCAAGGGCTGCGGCGAAGCCGGCACGCTCGGCTCCACGCCCGCCATCGTGTCGGCGGCGGTGGATGCCTTGAGCGGGTTCGGCGTGAAACACATCGACATGATGCTGCGGCCCGAAAAGCTGTGGCGCCTCATTCAGGGAGGCCAGGCGTGATCCCCACCAGCTTCGACTACGCACGCGCGACGTCGCTCGACGACGCCATCGCCAAGCTTGGCGCCTCGGGCGGCAGCGCCAAGCTGGTCGCCGGCGGCCACAGCCTGATCCCGCTGATGAAGCTGCGGCTCAGCGAGCCGACCACGCTCATCGACATCGCGCGCATCCCCGGGCTTGCCGGCATCAAGGAAAAGGACGGGAAGATCGAAATCGGCGCGGCCACGACGCATTACGCGGTGGCCTCGTCGGCGCTGCTGCGCGACAAGTGCGCGGCGCTGGCCGAGACCGCCGAGACCATCGGCGACCCGCAGGTCCGCAATCGCGGCACCCTGGGCGGCAGCCTCGCGCACGCCGATCCGGCGGCCGACTACCCCGCCGTCCTGCTGGCGCTCGACGCCGAGATCCACATCAAGGGCAAGGGCGGCTGGCGCGCCGTGAAGGCCAGCGACTTCTTCCAGGGGCTGTTCACGGTGAACCTGCAGCCGGACGAGATCATCGCCGGCGTGCACGTGAAGCCGCAGAAGGCGGCAGCCTACGCCAAGCTGCACCAGCGCGCGTCCCACTTCGCCATCGTCGGCGTCGCGGCGGCGCTCGAGGTATCGGGCGGCAACATCAGCGCGGCGCGCGTGGGCCTCACGGGCGCCAGCACGCACGCGATGCGGCTCTCGAACGTCGAGGCGGCGCTGGCGGGCAAACCGCTGTCGGATGCGACCATTGCCGCCGCCGCGGCCGTGGCGGGCGACGGCCTCGAGGATCTGAATTCCGATATTCACGCCAGCGCGGACTACCGGCGCCAGATGATCAAGGTGTTTACGAGACGCGCCCTCGAAGGGGCCCGCGCGCGTGTGTAGGCTTAGCCCTTCTCGTGCCTCCTACACCTTTCCTTGGAGGCACGAGAAGAACCTGTCCAGCATCATTTTCGACACACCGCCGATCAGGCGCTGCCCCACTCGGGCGATCGGGCCACCGGTCAGCACCGTGCCGCTCACCTCCACGACCGTCTTGTCGCCGTCGGCTCGCAGCGTGATCGCCGAGTTTCCCTTGGCGAATCCCGGCTTGCCCTGCCCTTCGACCGTCAGGCGATAGGACGACGGCTGCACCTTGTCGCTGATGACGACGGTGCCTTCGTAGCCGCCGGTAATCGCCGCGATGGCCACCGTGAGCTTCACTTTGTATTGATCCTCGCCGGTGGGCTCCATGCCCTCGCAGCCGGGAATGCACGACGAGATCACCGCGGGATCCATCAGGAGTTCCCAGACGCGCGCCGGCGGCGCGTCGAACGTGTATGTGCCGTTCAAGTCCATGTTTGTCGATCCTATCGCTGGTCGGGCACGTCTAAAGACGTGCCCCACCGAAACCTTTCGAATCCCGCTCCAGCAGCGCTGCCAGATCTCGAAGATCGCGGAGCGTCCGCGCTGGCAGGAAGCGATCGACGTGCGGGAGCGCCGCCACGAGACCACGCGTCAGCGGCTGATAGTCCTGTGTGCCGATGAGCGGATTGAGCCAGATCAGGCGGTGGCAGCTGCGGTGCAGCCGGGCCACTGCCGCCGCGAGCACGTCAGGCTCGCCGCGATCCCAGCCGTCGGACACGAGGAGCGCGACCGGCGCGCGCGCCAGCGCGCGGCGGCCCCAACGCCGGTGGAATTCCTGCAGCGAGGCGCCGATGCGTGTCCCGCCGGACCAGTCCGGCACGGCCTTCGCCACGGCGCCGACGGCGTCGTCGATGCGTGAGGCGCGCAGCTGCCGCGTAATGCGGGTGAGACGCGTCGAAAAGAGGAACGCCTCCACGCGGCGATGCCGGCGCGTCAGCGCGTAGGCGAAGTGGACGAGCAGGCGTGCGTAGACCTCCATGGAGCCGCTGACGTCGCACAGCAGCACGATAGGCCGCGGCCGCAGCCGGCGCACGCGCCGCGGCAGCCGCACCATGTCGCCGCCGGTCCGCACGCTGCGCGCGAGCGCGCGCCGCAGATCGAGGCGCGAGCCGCGCCCGGGCACCCACCGGCGCGTGCGGCGCAGGCCGGGCTGCCACTCCAACCGCTCGATGGCCTCGCGGGCCGCCGCAAGCTCGCTCTCCGAGAACTCGGCGAAGTCCTTCGTCGCCAGCGCTTCGGCGTCGCTCCACGCCGGAACGTCGAGCGAATCGTCGTCAGGAGCCGCCTCCGAGTCGATCGGGGTTTCGAGCAGGCCCATGGTCTCGGGGCCGGCCGAGGGCGATTCCGCGTTCGACGAGTCGCGGCCGCCAGCCGGTGTGTCCGCGTCCGTGGCTCGAGGCAGCCGCGTCCAGAAGTCGTCGAACGCGCGATCGAAGGCGTCGAGATCCTCGTGGCGGTGCACGAGCAGGGCGCGGCACACGTGGAACACGTCGTCGCGGCGCGCAAGGTCGACACAGGACAGCGCTTCCACCACGTCGAGCATCCGGCCGGTGTGCACGTCGAGCCCGAGCCGGCGGAGCGTCCGCCCGAACCCGAGCAGACGCTCGAGCAGCGTGTCCCCACGGGGAACGGTCACATGCCTCCGGACGCGCGGGCCGCGGCCTTCGCGAGCAGCTCGTTCACCCGCGCGCCGCGCAGCGCATCGACGTCTTCCCGTGCCTTGAGGACGACGCCGAGCGTCTCGCCGATGCCCTGCTCGTCGACGCGCTCGTGGCCGAGCGCGACCAGCGCCGACACCCAGTCGATCGTCTCGGAGACGCCGGGCGTCTTGTACAGCTCCTGCGTGCGCAGCTCCTGCGCCAGCGCCGTCACCTGCGCGGCAAGCTGCGCCGACGCCTCGGGCACGCGGACGCGCACGATCGCCAGCTCTTTCTCGAAGCTGGGGTACTCGAGCCACTGATACAGGCAGCGTCGCTTCAGCGCGTCGTGTACCTCGCGGGTGCGGTTGGAGGTGAGGATGACGAGCGGCCGCTCGGTGGCGCGCACGGTGCCGATTTCCGGAATCGTCACCTGGAACTCCGCGAGCAGCTCCAGCAGATACCCTTCGAACTCCTCGTCGGCACGATCGATCTCGTCGATGAGCAGCACGGCCGGACGCGTCCGCGCGGGATCGATCGCCTGCAGCAGCGGGCGCTTCAGCAGGAACGCATCGCTGTAGAGCGCCCTGTGGGCCTCGGCGCGATCGACGCGCCCGCCGGCCTCGATCAGGCGCAGCTCCAGCAGCTGCCGCGGATAGTCCCACTCGTACACGGCATGCGAGACGTCGAGCCCCTCGTAGCACTGCAGCCGGATCAGATCGGTGCCGAGCGCCGCCGCCATGGCGCCGGCGAGCGCGGTTTTGCCGACGCCCGCCTCGCCCTCGAGGAAGAGCGGCCGGCCGAGGCGCAGGGCGATGAAGAGGGAGACGGCCAGGCCGCGGTCGGCGACGTAACGCTGCTCGGCGAGGCGCTGCTGGAGCTCTGAAATGGATGCGGGCACCGTGGCTGGCAGTCTAGCATTGGGAGAACCGGCACTTTCCCGATGCGCGTCCTCCTGGTTGGTCCCGCCCGCGCGCGCGACGCGCTGCGGGCGCAGCTCCTTGATTCCTCGATCGATGTCGCCGCCGAGTTCACGACGGTGGACGAGGCGCGCCGGTCGGGCGTGGCCGCCGACGCCCTGCTCATGGCGTTCGAGGCCGACGCGGGCTCCCGCCGGCGCGCCGCGCCCGAAGTGGTCGAGGAGCCGCTGACGCCGCGGGAAGTGCAGGTCCTCGAGCTCCTCGCGGCGGGGCTGGCGAACAAGGCGATTGCCGGGCGTCTCGGGATCAGCGACCAGACGGTGAAGTTCCACGTCGCGGCGATCCTCGGCAAGCTCGGCGTCGCCAACCGGACGGAAGCGGTTCGCGTGGCGGTGCGCCGCGGCCTCATCGCGATGTGATCGGGCGGGTCTGAAGACCCGCCACTACGTACGAGCTTCGGCCGGGGCGATCGTCAACCGGATCCGCCGTCCCCGCCGCAGCACCGTCAGCGGCAGGCTCGTGCCGATGCGCTCCTCCGTCAGATACCGGTGCAGGTCGTCCACGCCGGCGACGGGATGGTCGCCGAGCGACACGATGACGTCGCCTTCGGCCAGCCCGGCGCGGCGCGCCGGACTCTCCGCTTCGACCGACAGCACGAGCACGCCCGAGGTCACCGCCAGGCCGTTGGCCCGGGCCTGCTCACGCGGCACGGACGTGCTCTGCCCGCCCACGCCGATATAGCTGCGCCGGATGCGGCCATCGCTCATCAAGCGCGTGGCCACGAAGCGCGCCGTGTTGCTGGCCACGGCGAAGCACAGACCCTGCGCGGGAAGAATGGTGGCCGTGTTGATGCCCACCACGTCGCCGCGCGACGTCACCAGCGCGCCGCCGGAGTTGCCGGGATTGAGCGCGGCGTCGGTCTGGATGATGTCGTCGATCAGCCGTCCCGAGCGCGCCCGCAGCGAGCGGCCGAGACCGCTGACGATGCCGGCCGTGGCCGAGTGATGGAAGCCGTAGGGATTGCCGATCGCGATGGCGATCTGCCCAACCCGCAGGCGGCGCGAGTCCCCAAGGCCGGCGCACGGCAGCGACGTACCGTCCACCCGCAGCACCGCGAGATCGGTGTGGGGATCGTCGCCCACGATGTCGGCGCGCAGCTCGTGGCCGTCGGAGAGCGTGACCGCCAGCCGTGCCGCGCCGTGCACGACATGGCTGTTGGTGAGCACGAAGCCGTCGGGCGTGAAGATCACACCGGAGCCGCCGCCCCGCTCCCGCTCGACGCGCACGACCGCGGGCCCGACCCTCTCGACCGCGTCGACCACCGCGGTCGAATACGCGTCGAGCAGCTCGCGATCGTCCCGCACGGGCGTGCTGGCCATGCGCCCAGACTAGTGCGGCGCGCGATCCTTGGCACCGCCCAACTGGGCAGGTAGGCGGGTGGGCAGGTGGGCAGGTCAGGCGTCAGAAGAGCCGCGGTTCGGCGCGCACGCCCTCGACGCCTTCGATCTCCAGCATACGGCGCTTGGTCGCCACGCCGCCGGGCGCGGAGAAGCCACCCATGCCGCCGTCGGCGGCGAGCACACGGTGGCAGGGCACGACGATGGGCCACGGGTTCTGTCCGAGCGCCTGCCCCACGGCGCGCGCGGTGCCGGGCATGGCCAGGCGCAGCGCGATGTCGCCGTAGGTCATGGTGGCGCCGGGCGGAATCGTGCGGGCGAGCTCGTAGACCCGGCGGTTGAACGCCGGCACGCCGTCGAAGTTCAGCGCGATGTCCCGCAGATCGCGCTTCTCACCGCGCAGCAGCGCGCCGATGCCGTCGATCGCGTCACGCACCGCGGGCGGCGGTTCCGCCGGGGAAGCGTCTGGAAACCGGCGCGTGACGCCGGCGCGTGTGCGCGCGTGATTCGCATCGGGCAGGTGAACGCCCGTCAGCCCATGCTCGTTCCACACGACGCCACAGGGTCCGAGAGCCGTCTCGAAAAGCATGAAGTGCATGGCGATGTCGGGCAGGTCTAAAGACCTGCCCCTACGACTCCAGCGGAAGACCTACCTGGCCCACCTGACCCACCCGACCTACCTGACCTCGTAATACTTCCGGTACATTCCCCGCCGGAAGAGCCAGCCGCCGAGCGGGCCGAGCCACTTCACGACATGGTACATGTAGCCCAGATCGATGAGCTCGATCAGGTTGCCGTCGAAGTCGCGCATGAAGAAGAACGAGTGGCCGCGCGGCGACTGCTCGGGCTCCCCCAGCACGTCCACGCCCTTGCCTTTCAGATACGCGTGCCACTTGTGGATGCCGCGGACGTCGAAGCAGAAGTGCGTGAGCCCGATGCGATTCCACGGGATGCGCTCGGCCGGCAGCTTCGGCTCGAACGCGAAGATCTCGAGCACGCCGCCGCCGGGCGCGCGAATCCAACCAATCTTGCAACTCGGCGCCGGTGCGTCGATGCCGAAGAAGCTCCGCACGCGCTCGGGCGGCGTGTCGGCCACGCCGACCAGCGGGCATCCGAACACGTCCCAGTAGAACTGCACGGCGCGGTCGAAATCCGACACCGTGATGCCGATATGGCTGAACGAACGCGCTCTCATGGGTCAGTGCCTCAGGTCGGTAGCCTTGATGTGCTCGGCGACGCGCAGCGCCTGCGCGATGATCGTCAGCGCCGGGTTGACAGCCGCCGAGGACGGGAAGAACGACGCGTCCACGACGAACAGATTCTCCACGTCGTGGGTCCGGCAGTACGGATCGAGGACCGACTCGCGCGGGTTGGTGCCGAACACCAGCGTCCCGCACTGATGGGTGGTGTTCTTCGGGCCAGTCGAATGGGCGAAGATTTTCGGCGACCAGTACCCCAGAGCGCCGAGAATCCGTCGCAGTTCATCGACGAGCCGGGCGTGCGCCTGCAGGTTGTTCGGCCGGTACGCGAGCCGGATGCGGCCGTCCGGCCCGATCGTGACGCGGTTGTCCGGCCGCGGGAGATCCTCGGTCATCGCCAGCCAGTCCGTGGCGCGCCGCACCCACTGATCGTAGGCCCACAACGGGATGTGCCGCATCTCGATGAACTTGTACCGCCACGAGTCGCCTACGGTCTTCGCCATCACCGCGTGCGTGCGTCCCTGCGACTGGATCTGCCCGAGCGGATAGCCAAGCGCGCTGGTCAGGTAGAAGTCGTTGATCGCGATCGTCTTCTGGAACACCGTGTCGTTCTTCCGGAACGGATGGAGGCCTTGCATCATCGTCGCCAGGTGCGCCATGTAGCGGCGCCCCGCGAGGCCGGATGAATTGGCCACGCCGTTCGGATGCTTCCCCCCGGCCGACCGCAGCAGGAGCGCCGCGGAATTCACTGCGCCGCACGAGACGATGACGAGCCCCGCCTCCACCCGATGCGTGGCGCCGCCACGGTCGATCTCGACGGCCTCCACGCGTGTGCCCGCGGGCGAGGTGACGAGACGCGTCGCCATCGCGCCCGTCCAGAGCGTCACGGTGGGCTGCCCCAGCGCCGGACGCACGCACAGCACGTCCGCGTCGCTCTTCGCATCGATGCGGCACGGAAACGAGTTGCACGTGTTGCACAACCGGCAGCCGCCCGCCTCTCCGGGCCTGATGAGGCCGAGCGGCAGCGCGGAGGGGTGAAGACCGAGCGCGCGCAGTTCGTCCACGATCGCCGCCATGCGGGGCGCGTGCGGAACGGCCGGATACGGGTACGGCCCTCGCGGCGCCTCGGTCGGGTCCTCGCCGGCCTGGCCGTGCACGTGATACAGCCGCTCCGCCTGGTCGTAATACGGGGCCAGCGTGTCGTAGCCGATCGGCCACTCCGGCGACACGCCGTCGGCGTGCCGCACGGCGCCAAAGTCCTCGCGGCGGAACCGGTAGAGCACGCTGCCCCAGAACTTGGAATTGCCGCCGACGCCGTAGTGCATGTACGGCTGGAACGGCTGGCCCTCGCCGTCGAGCCAGTGCTCGGTGGTGCGGTAGCGCAGCTCCTTCCACACCGCCGCCGGGTCCCAGTTGGCGTCTTCCTGCGGCACGAACTCGCCGCGCTCCACCACCAGGATGCGCGCGCCGGTCCCGGCGAGCGCGTGCAGCATGGTGCCGCCGCCGGCGCCGGTACCGATGATGACGATGTCGAAGCGGTCGGTGCTCATCGCCAGTGTCTGGCAAACCGGCTCAACGCCGGTTCGCAAGGTTGTCGTACACCTCGGCCATCAGACGGTGATCGGCGGCCGCGCGCTCGAGGCTCATCTCGGGCGGCCGCCCGCTGGCGATGGCCGCGGCGAAGTCGCGATACATCGCGCGATACCCGCGGATGTCGCGCAGCCCGGGGCACGTGAGTCGCGGCAGCCCCTCCCCGCGGGTGAGCACCAGGGCGCCGTTCGACTCAAACGAGATCACGCCGCGCCGCCCGAACAGCTTCGACAGGCGCAGCCCCCCGAAGAGCGACGGCACCTCGCGCGAGTACAACAGGGTACCTACGCCGCCGTTGTCGTAGTCGAAGGCCACGAGCATGCTCTTGGCACGGCGATCCGGACCGCCGCCGCCGGGAGCGGGGCGGAATCCGCGGATGTGCGTGATGGCCGGGCCGAGGCTGCCGGCCAGGTGCAGCCAGTGGATGCCTTCCTCGAAGAACGCGTCGCCACCCGCCATCGTTTCGTCGTTGCGCCAGTCATCGGCGCCCTTCAACCGGTGCGCGATCGTCGTGAACGAGCCGAACACGAGATCGCCGATCGCGCCGCGCGCCAGCTCGCGGCGCAGGTACACGGCCAGCGGCTTGTAGTGATCGTTCTCGCCGACGAGCACGACGCGGCCGGCCCGGTCGCGCGCCGCCGCCACGGTGGCGTAGTCGCCTGGCGACGGGAACGCCGGCTTCTCCACCAGGACGTGCTTGCCCGCGGCCAGCGCCTGGAGCGTCAGCTCGAGATGCCATTTCGGCGGGACGGCCACCACCACCGCGTCGACGGAGGGATCGTCGATCGCGGACGCATAGTCCCCGTAGACGCCGCGGCCGCCGTAGCGGCGCTCGAACGCGGCGGCCTTATCGCGGTCCCGGCTCGCGTAGCCCGGAATGAACAGATGGCGGAGCCGGCGCAGGTGCCGGCTGTGCACGCCGGTGATGTAGCCGCAGCCGAGGAAGACGACCCGGCGCGCCTCCGTCACAGCCCGCGGAAGAGCGACCGCGCGCCCGGACCGATCGGCCACGGGATCGACAGCAGCAGCACGAGCAGCGACAGGCCAAAGAAGATCAGGGCCTGCTTGTGCTTCGATTCGGAATCGGCGGCCTTGCGCACGCGCGCGCGGCCGATGTGCGCGAGCGCAATCGACACGATCATGCCCACCGGGTGCTCGACGACAAAGAAGCGGACGGGCGCCGCGCGCATCGCCGCCGCCATGTCAACGAACGCCGACTGGGTGACCGGGCTCAGGAAGATAAAGAGAATCAGCCCGATGAGCATCTGCAGGTCGAGCGCGGCGGTCAGCCACACGCCGGCGCGATCGTCCACCGGCGTCCACGGGCGGCGCGTGTTCACGCCGCCGATCGCGCGCGCCAGGGCGGCAAGCGCCGCCAGCAACACCAGCCAGCGCAGCCACGAGTGCGCGAAGAGCAGCAGGTCGTACATGAGCTTATTGTGCCTCGTTGTAGGCGGCGCGGACGGCGCTGGCCATCTGGTTGCGGTTGAAGCGCCCCTGGAGTTCGTCCTGCAGCGCTCGCACAGTCTCGTCGATCGACCGGCCGTCCTTCTTCAGCGCCGCGGCGCGGTCGCGGACCGTGGTCAGGAACGTCCGGTAGCTGGCGATCATCGAGGCGTCGCCCATGGCGCCGTGGCTCGGCACGATGCGCACCGGCTTCAGCGCGTCGAAGCGATCGAGGCTCGACAGCCAGGTCGCGAAACGCGAGGTGGGCGCCGTGAACTGCGGCAGCCCCATCATGACGAGGTCGCCAGACACCAGCACCCGGTCCGGCTCCACGAAGACCGCGATGTCGCTCCGAGTGTGATTGGCGCCCATCGCCAGCACTCGCGCGCGGACGCCGCCAAGGTCCACCACGTGCTCCCGCTCGAAGCTGATGTCCGCCTTGCGGAACTCCGCTCCCTGGAGCAGCTCGGCCGTGGCAGGTGAGAAGTTCGCGAAGATCTTGGCGGTGGAGAGCCCGGTTTCCTGGATATCGGCTTCCTGCTCCTTCGAGCGCAGCATCTTCGCCCGCGGCGGAAAGCCGCCGGCCCCGAGATCGTGCTCCGGGTGGATATGCGTGGTGACCAAGTACAACTCCGGCCCCTTGCTCACCTTCTCCACTTCCCGCATCACCGCCTGGCCGTTCCTGGCGCCGAGGCCGGTGTCCACGACGAGCGCCCCGCGCGTGCCGACGACGATCGCCACGTTGGGTACGAGCACCACGTCGAAGTCGGGGATGACGTAGACGTGCTCGGCGATCTTCTGGGTGACGCCTTCCTTGATCATCGGCGCCGGCAACGGCCCGCGTTGCGCGCCGACGGCACCCCCGGCCACGACCGCGGCCACGACGACGGCTGACACGACTCGGTTCACCGGCTCCTCCAGCCGGCAATATTACTGTGTCAGGCGACCGCGGCCTCCAGCCAGCGCTGCATCTCGTGCGCGGGGGCGACCCCCGCATGCTGAAACACCACGCGGCCGGCGCGCAGGACGACGAAGTTCGGGATGCCGCGGACGTTGTAGCGGGCGGCGAGCTCGGGGTGCCGTTCGGTGTCCACCTTGAGAACGAGTGCGCGGCCCGCCAGGCTGGTGGCGACCTTCTTGACTTCGGGGGCGGCCATGCGGCACGGCCCGCACCACTCCGCCCAAAAGTCCACGAGCACGGGCAGCGGCGAGGACTGCAGCGCCTCGTCGAACATCGCGGGATCGGCGTCGATCGGCTCGGCGACGGGACCGAGCATCGTCTTGCAGGAGCCGCACCGGACGCGGCCCGCCAGCGCGGCACCGAGGTGGGCGGCGGCGATGCGATTCGCACGGCCGCAGGAAGGACAGCTGAGGATCACGGCTGAGCCTCCAGTCTATTCGAGCCCGCCTCGCCGAAGCTCGAAGAGCGAAGGCGGGCCGAAGCTGGAAGCGAGGGTGGGTCCGCCGCCGGCGAGGACGGCAGCGGACCTCGTGCCTGTTACATCGCCTGGCCGGTGTCGGCGCCGTTGACCGCCTCTGAGGCCGTGCCCCTGGCCGTCTCGTATCCGCGTTTCACCGCGCCCGTGATGCGGTCGCCGTGCTCGTCCCACAGCTTCTTGCCCTTCGTGGCCACGTCGTCGGCGATTTCCTTGCCGCGGCGGCCGATCGCCGCGCGCGCGTCGCGCCCCGTCGTGGGCGCCAGAATCAGCGCAGCCGCGGCGCCGATTACGGCGCCCGCCACGAACAGCATCAGCCCGGAGCCGTTGCGGCTGTCGAGCTCCAGTGCCCTTCGATTGAATTCATCCATGACCTGTCCCTCCCGGCGCATGTCGTTGTGCCGGCTCATGGAGCAGGATGCGTGCCACTGCCCACTGATACCAGGACGCGGTGTGTTTGCGCCATTCCGGCCGCCATGTGGCACGGCTAGATGCAAACTCGCATCACCTGGTGTTGTAAGAACGTCGCGGCACGTCGTATAGGCCACGCGGTGACGTGGCATACAGGTTGCTCAACCCAGGCTCAGCGACGGAAGGAGCCGAACGATGCCAAGCCTCGAGACAACCAACTGGATCCTTGCAGTGATTGCGGCCGCGACTGCGGCTCAGTTTCTGATGCTCTTCATCGGTGCGTTGTGGGTCGCCAAGCGGATCGCGGGCGTTCAGGAGACGGTCACGAAGACGCTCGAGCGGTTCGAGGCCACCTACGTGCCGGAGCTCAGCGCCAAGGTGTCGGGTCTGGTGGACGACCTCCATAGCGTTGCCGAGCGGATGGACCGCGTCGGTGCAGAAGTGGAGCGCGCCACGCGCATCGCGCAGGGCGCCTTGAGCCTGGCCGGCAACGAAGTCGAGCGCGCCACGCGGGGCGTCCGCTTCGCGTTCGATGTCATGGAAGGGGGCGCGCGGCAGGCCGCCCGTGTGAGCGCCGGGGTGAAGGCCGGGTTGATCGAACTGTTCGGCCGCCGCTCCAACGGAGGTCGCGACCGGAACCGGCTGCAGGACGAGGACGCGATCGCGCGCTTCGAAGCCGGGGCGTGAAGAGCGTTCGAGTCAGGTAGGCCGGGTAAGTCAGGTGGGGCTGATAGGGGGCCTGGTGGGTTCCCTACCTGACTCCCCACCTGACCCACCCGACCCACCTGACCTACCCGACCTCCACGATCAGACCGCTCGTCGCCCCTGAATCAGCTGGATCAGCACCGTCACGATGGCGAGGACCAGCAGGATGTGAATGAAGCCGCCGAGCGTGTACGAGCTCACCACGCCCAACAGCCACAACACGAGCAACACCATAAATATCGTCCACAGCATGTGCGTGTCTCCTGTTACGGAGTGGTCGTTCCGTAGCGCGCGAGAAACGCGTCCACTTCGTCTTCGGCGCGCTGCTTCGCGTAGCCGTAGCGCTCCTGGATCTTTCCGACGAGGCGCTCCGCGCTGCCCTCCACCGTGTCCACGTCGTCGTCAGTGAGCTGCCCCCACTTCTCGCGGATGCTGCCCTTGAGCTGAAGCCACTTGCCCTTGAGGATGTTGGCGTCCATGAAACCCTCCCGAGTTGGATATGCGTGCGGCCGAGGCGCAGCCTCGACTGCTTCTGGGAGATGTAAGGCATGGCGCGTACCAACCCGGGGCCATTACTCCAAGCGCGCTGCAGGCTCCTTACCACCTCGGCGGCGCGCCATCGGCTGCTGTAAGGCTTACAGGCTCAGCGCACGCCGCATTACAAGCGGGACCTGAAGGGAGTTGATGGCGTCCCAACAGCGCGCGCGACGACGGGCACGAAACATGCTCGATTGGCCCGAGGAGGAACGATGCGAGGAACAGTGCTGCTCGGCGTGATCCTGCTCATCGTCGGTCTGGCGGGCCTGGCGTGGCCGGTCATCACTTACACGAAGACCGAAAAAGTGGTGGACATCGGCCCGGTGGAAGTGACGGCCGAACGAGAGAAGCGCGTGCCGGTGCCGCCGATCGCCGGCGGGCTCGCGGCGGTGGCCGGTGTGGTTATGATCGTCGCCGGCAGCCGAAAGTCCTGATCGGGACCGGCGTGAAGCCGGTTTGCCAGATACTGTCGCGGAGGGCAGCTCCGATGCGTGTGCGTCCGGGACGTGTGGTGGCGGGCATCGTGCTCGCGCTGGCCGCGGTGGCGGCGGGCGCGGTGGCGCTGCTCAACACGGACTGGGCCTCGCGGCGCGTCGCGCGCGAGGCCGCGGCGATGCTCGAAGCGCGCTTCGACGGGCGCGTGCGGGTGGAGTCGCTGTCGATGACGCTGTTTCCGCGCGTCGCGGTCTCGGGCACCAACCTTCGGATCACGCGCGACGACGGCGCGGCGCCGATGCTCGAGATCGCGAGGTTCGAGGTGTCGGGAACTCCGCTCGAGCTGTTCCGCCGCAGCTTCGAACGCGTTGATATCGACGGCCTCCAGATTTTCATCACGCGCGGGCGCGGCCAGCCGAACACCTTGCGCGGACAGCTGCGCGACGTCCGCATCGGCGAAGTGCGCGTCCGCAACGGACGGCTGGTCATCCTTCCCGACGACCCGCGGAAGATTCCGCTCGAGTTCGGCCTTCAGACGGTGACGCTCACGGATTTCCGTTTCGATCGCTCAACGGCATTCGCCGCGCGGCTGGTCAACCCCCGGCCGCGCGCGCTGATCCAGACCGAAGGCCGGTTCGGACCATGGCAGACGTCCGCGCCGCGGGCCACGCCCGTGCAGGGGGTGTATCTCTTCCACGACGGCGAGCTCGACGCCATCAAAGGGCTCGGCGGCCACATGACGTCGAGCGGCAAGTTCGACGGCGTGCTCGAGCGCATCGCCGTCGAAGGGACGACGACGAGCAGCGACTTCACGCTCGATCTCGCCAACCAGCCCGTGCCCCTGCGAACGGCCTTCAAGGCGACGGTGGACGGCACGCGCGGCGACGTGCTGCTCGACGACGTCGACGCGACGCTCGGCGAGTCGCGCATTCGCGCCCACGGCTCGGTGGCATCCACACCGGGCGCCAAGGGACGCACCGTCACGCTGACCGTGACCATGAAGGACGCGCGGTTCGAAGACCTGCTTCAGCTGGCGGTCAAAGCCGCGGAGCCGCCGATGCGCGGCCGCCTCGACATCGACACCGGCTTCGAGCTGCCGCCCGGCAGCGAGGACGTGCCTCAGCGCCTGCGGCTGCGCGGGAAGTTCGCCATTCGCGGCGGGCACTTCTCGAGCGACACCGCGCAGAACAAGATCGACGAGCTGAGCCGGCGGGGCCGCGGCGAGCCGGGCAACGCGGAAGTGTCGAACGTGATCTCGGCGTTCGGCGGCGCATTCACCCTGCAGGATGGCGTGCTGCGGCTGCCGGGGCTTCGGTTCAGCGTGAAGGGCGCGCGGGTGGACCTCGACGGGCGTTACACGCTGCGCAGCCAGGGGCTCGACTTCACCGGCGCCCTCCGGCTCGACGCCCCCGTGTCGCGCACGGTCACGGGATTCAGGTCGCTTCTGCTCAGGCCCATCGACCCGCTGTTCCGGCGCAACGGCGCCGGCACGCTGCTGCCGATCCGAGTCTCGGGTACGGTCGAGCAGCCGCTCTTCGGCGTGGACATGAAGCGTGTGTTGAAGAGGAACTAGCTATCAGTTACCGGCTACCAGCTACCGGCTACCAGCTACCAGCTAGTTCAGCGCCGGCCCGCGCTCCTCGTCCTCTTCCACGATGGCGTCGGCGGCGTCGTCCTTCTCGTAGGCGTGCAGGCGGTTGTACAGCGTCTTGAGGCTGATGCCGAGCGATTCGGCAGCGCGCGTCTTGTCGCCGGAGAACTGCCGCAGCGTCGCAAAAATCAGCATCCGCTCGGCGTCGGCGATGGTCGTGCCGGGCTTCACGGTGACCACGCCATCGGCGGCCGGCGCGGGCCGCGTTTCGGGAGCGCGTCCGCGCAACTCCGGCGGCAGGCAGTCGGCCGTAATCACGTCGCTCGCCAGGATGTATCCCGACTGCACGACGTTCTTCAGTTCGCGCACGTTGCCCGGCCACCGGAAGCCGCACATCAGCGCCAGCGCGTCGTCGCCGAGCCGCTTCTTCTCCCGCTCGACGCGCTCGAGCTCGTCGAGGAAGTGCTGGGCGAGGAGCGGAATGTCGTCGGGCCGCTCGCGCAGCGGCGGCAGATGGAGCTGGAACACCTTGAGGCGGTAATACAGGTCCTCGCGCAGCTTGCCCTGCTCGAGCGCTTCGGTCACGTCGCGGTTGCTCGCGGCGACGATGCGCACGTCCACCGACAGCGACTGCTCGCCGCCGACGCGCGTGAAAGTGCTCGTCTCGAGCACGCGCAGCAGCTTCACCTGCAGCTCCGCCGGCATCTCGGTGATCTCGTCGAGGAACAGCGTGCCGCGGGTGGCCTGCTCGAAGTAGCCCTTGTGCCGGCGCTCGGCGCCGGTGAAGCTGCCCTTCTCGTGGCCGAAGAGTTCGCTCTCCATCAGCGTCGGCGAGATCGCGCCGCAGTTGACCGGCACGAAGGGACCATGGCGGCGGCGGCTCAACTCATGGATCGTGCGCGCCACCACTTCCTTGCCCGAGCCGCTCTCGCCGGACACCAGCACGCTGGCGCTGCTCGGTGCGATGCGGCCGATCAGCTCGCCGAGCTTCAGGATCGGCTCGGAGCGGCCGACGATGCCGGCGAACTTTCCGGTGCCGCGCTGCTTGGCCTTGAGCTCCCCGATCTCTTCGCCGATGTGCCCGGTGCGCGTGACGTCGCTCAGGATCTCGCGAAGCCGATTCACATCCAGCGGCTTGGTCAGGTAATCCGTGACGCCACGGCGCAGCGCTTCGACCGCGGTGTCCACGCTGGCCTGCCCGGTGATGAAGACCACCGCCGGCGACGCGCCGCTGCGCTCGACGGCGTCGAGCAGGTTCATGCCGGTGCCGTCAGGCAGGTTGAGGTCCGCCAGCACGATGTCAGGCGACTGACGCGACAGTTCGACCTTGGCCCGATCCACTGTCAGGGCAGCCGAGGTCGTGAACCCTTCAGCGCTGACGAGCTCCACCAGGGCGCTGAGGGTCGCGGCGCTGTCATCGACGATGAGTGCGTGCGGCATGGGGACCCCGCCATCGTAGCTGATCGGGCTGCCTTTCGCTCGGCTTGACTGACGTGGGCTGACCGGGGTTGTGGCCAGGCCGTAGAGCTTGACGCGAGATTTCGCGTCCCTACCCGCCCTACCTGCCCTTGTCTCTACCGCCCGTCGGCCAGGGCGGCCGGCTGCCGTTCGGGCCGGATCCACGTGCGCAGCACGCGTTCGAGCTCGCTCACGTGAATCGGTTTCCCGATGAAATCGTTCATGCCAGCGCGCGCTCCCGCGACCCCGAGGCGACGTCGGCGGTCACCGCCACGATGGGGACGTGCT
>DASRPM010000170.1:0-2270 GCA_035646375.1 Vicinamibacterales bacterium | reverse complement strand
CGCACACGCTGGCCTACTCGGAGCATTTCGTCGGGCAGTCGCTGCAGGTGCTTCCCGTTTACGCACTCACCGGCAATGCGGTCCTCTGCTACAACCTGCTCTATCTCTCGACGTTCGTGCTGTCGGGGCTGGGCGGATTTCTCTTCGTACGCGAGCTGACCGGCAGCCGCGCGGCCGGCGTCACGGCGGGACTGCTCTTCGCGTTCGCGCCGTACCGCTTCCCGCAGTCGTCGCACCTGCAGGTGCTTTCGTCGCAGTGGATGCCGCTGGCGCTCTACGGGTTCCGCCGCTACTTCGAGACCGGCCGGCGACGCGCGCTCGGCTGGGGCGCGGCCGCCCTGATCGTGCAGAACCTGTCGTGCGGCTATTACCTGCTCTATTTCTCGCCCTTCGCGGCCGCCTACATCCTCACCGAGATGACGGCCCGCGGCCTGTGGCGCGCGGGCCGCGTGTGGCGCGATCTCGTCGTGGCCGGCGTGGCGGTCGTCGCGCTGACGTTGCCGTTCCTGCTCCCCTATGTCGCGCTGCGCGATCTGCAGCCGTCCACGCGCACGCTGGCCGAAGTGAGCCGCTACTCCGCCGACGTCTACTCGTACCTCACCGCGTTTGCGGAGCATCCGATCTGGGGCCGGCTGGCGCAGGCGTTTCCGCGCGCGGAGGGGCAGCTGTTTCCGGGGCTCGCGGCGCTGCTGCTCGCGGCGACCGGGCTCCTGTTTCCCTGGTCGGGCGGGTCGGCGCGGCCCGCCAAGAACGCGGACCGCGCGCAGTATCTGGCAAACCGGCTCTACGCCGGTTCGCGATTGGACCCGCCCCTACGAAAGCCACGTGACGTCCGAACTGCCATCGTCAGCGGTCTCATCGGAATCGCCGCGGGGCACGTCCTTCTGTTCGTCGCCGTGCTGTTCGGCCGGCGCTTCGCGCTCGACCTTGGCGTTGGCGTGCTGCGCATCACCGACGCGACGCAGCTCCTCCTTCGCGCGGCGGTGGCCGGCGCGATCATCCTTCTCCTCAGCCCGTCCGCCCGCGCGCGGCTCGCCGGCTTGTTGTGGCCACGCGGCGCATGGCTCGTGTTCCTGCTCGTGGCCGTGTGGCTGTCGCTGGGGCCGGCGCCGACGTCGATGGGCCGGCCGCTCGACTTCGCGTCGCCTTATCGCGTGCTGTACGACCTGGTGCCGGGATTCGACGCCGTTCGCGCGCCGGCGCGGTTCTGGATGGTGGGGCTGCTGGCGCTGTCGGTGCTGGGCGGATTCGGTGCGGCGCGCCTGGCCGGCACCCGCCGCGGGGTCGCGATGCTCGCGCTCGCGTGGCTGCTCTGCCTGACGGAGGCGCGCGTGGACCCGTTCGTCGTCAACGGCGCGGGCCCCGTGCCAGGTTTCAACGCCCCTGAACCTCGTCTCCGCGGCCGCGACGACCTCCCGCCCCTGTACGCCGCCGTGGACCGCCAGGCGGCCGATGCCGTGCTGGTGGAGCTGCCGCTCGGTCAGCCGGACTTCGACTTGCGGGCGATGTACTACTCGACGTTCCACTGGCGGGCGCTGGTGAACGGCTATAGCGGCTTCACGCCGGCCCACTACGGTCCGCTCGTGGCCGCGCTCGGCGGCACCGCGGTTGATGCCGAGCGCGCGTGGGCGGCGTTGCGTGACGCCGGCGCGACGGCGGTGATCGTCCACGAGGGCGCCTACCTCGATGGAGGGGGGCCACGCCTCTCTCTTGCGCTGCGCGAACGCGGGGCGCAAGAGGTGGCGCGCGACGGATCCGACGTGCTCCTCACCTTGCCCCCTCGTTCTGTCCCCAGCCCCTCAGCCCCCTAGCCCCCAGCCCCCTTATACTGACGCTCTTGCCATGACAGTCGGGCCCATGGCGTTCGTTGATGCAGCGCTGGACGAGCTTCGCCAGCAGGGGCTCCTCCGCCCGCTGCGGGTGCTCGACGGCGAACAGGCCGCGCACGCGTCGGTTGACGGCCGCTCCGTCGTCAATCTCTCGTCGAACAACTACCTCGGGTTGACCACGCACCCCGCGCTGCGCGAGCGCGCCCTCGAGGCCATTCGCACGCTCGGCGTCGGCACCGGCTCGGTGCGTCCAATCGCCGGCACCCTGGCGCTGCACATGGAGCTCGAGCGGCGGCTGGCGGCCTTCAAGCGCACCGAGGCGGCCGTCGTGTTCCAGAGCGGCTTCACCGCCAACGCCGGCACCGTCGCCTCGCTGCTGGGGCGCGACGACGTGATCGTGTCCGACGAGCTGAATCACGCGAGCATCATCGACGGCGCGCG
>DASRPM010000169.1:0-11964 GCA_035646375.1 Vicinamibacterales bacterium | reverse complement strand
TGAAGGGCGTGGCGCATTTCGTATCGCCCATTCTCATTGACTTGAAGGACGAACCTCTCTGCGCCGACACCCTTCGGGCCATCGATGGCCAGGGAAAAGAAGTACATGTCGCGCAGGGGTATCTCGCGCCCGAAGAGACTCTCGCCTGCGAACCTCACCGTCAACGCGGTTGCCTTATTGGTCGCGTAGTCGATGTTCTGCGCGACTACCTCAAAGAACACCACTGGCGCAACGGAATGGTGGACATCGCACCGGTCCACCTCCACCGGTTCGTTCGCTACATGAAGCGGGGCATTCCAGTATTGCTGAAGCGCAGGCGGATCGATTTTCATCAGCCTTACGCGGACCCCGCCAGCGCTTTCATGGCCGCTATTCACAACGCCAACACTGTGAATCGTCATGCCACCACCAGAGGGCAATTCAAGCGGACCAGCATTGGTGTTGATCTTCGTGACCGTCGGCTTGTCCCGCTCAAATGGCGAATCCTCACCGATAACGAAACTTAGTTGAGGCGTCAATTGTTGGCGCAGCTTGTGATTGCGCCACTCTCCAACTGCAACAAGCGCTACGCTCCCCAACGCGATGACCAACCCAGGACCAATGTCGTCCGTCACCGTGTCCCACCAGAGGCCAAAGACGATGGCCATAGCCGGAACGATGTACGCCTTAACCACAGCCATCCAACACACCTCCGGCCCGCGCAGATAGCGCGTACGCGCCACCTCTCACGGGCGGAGGATTCTGATCCCGGATGGGATTGGTTTGTAAAGGCGTAACGCCTAGCCGGACGTCCAAACCCCAACGGGCTAGTCATTTGCCCTGGGTTTGTGAAACACCGAATTACCTATTTTCGCTTGACTTTCGCTTGGCGCGTTCCTAGGATCGCTCTCGGCCGTGACCTTCCCTGTCACATCGCCAAGCCATGCTCGTGTTCACACGGCCACTACCGAAGGAGATTACATGGCGCTCGAAGACCTGAAGGAACGCACCAAGGCCATTGACATGGCCGTCGGCCAGATCGAGAAGCAGTTCGGGAAGGGCGCCATCATGCGCCTGGGCGGGAAGAACGCCATCGCCCCGGTCGAAGCCATCTCGACCGGCGCCATCAGCATCGACTACGCGCTGGGCGTCGGCGGGGTCCCCCGCGGCCGCGTGGTTGAAATCTTCGGCCCGGAGTCGTCGGGTAAGACGACGCTGGCGCTCCAGGTCATTGCCGAGGCGCAGAAAACTGGCGGCATGGCGGCATTCGTGGACGCCGAGCACGCCCTCGACGCGCAGTACGCGAAGAAGCTCGGCGTCGAGCTCGACAACCTCCTCGTGTCGCAGCCCGACAACGGCGAACAGGCGCTCGAGATCGTCGAGGTGCTCGTCCGGTCCAACAGCGTGGACGTCGTGGTGGTGGACTCGGTGGCCGCGCTCGTGCCCAAGGCCGAAATCGAGGGCGAGATGGGCGATGCGCAGATGGGCCTGCAGGCCCGCCTCATGTCGCAGGCGCTGCGGAAGCTCACGGGCGTCGTGGCCAAGTCCAACACCACGCTCATCTTCATCAACCAGCTGCGCGAGAAGATCGGCGTGATGTTCGGCAACCCCGAAACCACGACGGGTGGCCGCGCGCTCAAGTTCTACGCGTCGGTGCGTATCGACATCCGCCGCATCACCAGCATCAAGGACGGCGACCAGATAATCGGCGGCCGCACGCGCGTGAAAGTGGTGAAGAACAAGATGGCGCCACCCTTCCGCGAGGCCGAGTTCGACATCATGTATGGCGAAGGCATCTCGCGCGAAGGCGACCTGCTCGACCTGGCCGTGGAGAAGCGCATCGTCGAGAAGAGCGGCGCGTGGTTCGCGTATTCCGGGGAGCGCCTCGGTCAGGGCCGCGAGAACGCCAAGCAGTTCCTCAAGGACAACCCGCTGGTCCGTCAGACGATCGAGGACCGTGTGCGGCGAGAACTCGGCATGATCCGCGATACCGAGACGGTCGCCGCCGCCGCCGCGTCGTAGTTCCAGCTTTCTGGGGCCGGGTCTTCCGCCTCCGCCAAGGCTTCGGCGGACAAGTCAGACCCGGCCGTTTTCCCTTCTCTGCCTACCCCGCCCACTCTGCGCACTCCGCCACAGCCCGAGCGCGAGCGAGTCTCGATTCAGCGAGCGACTGCGAGGGGGGAGATGGTGGCCAGGGAGGGAATTGAACCCCCGACACTACGATTTTCAATCGTATGCTCTACCAACTGAGCTACCTGGCCGTCCCGGTGCGATGAACCGCGGCGGCTGCCGCGCTGCGAGGATTCCCGCAAGCCGAACAGAACGTTGAGTATAACACCATGAACACGTACTCTAGGTAGATGTCACGAACCAGTCTGGCGCCGGCGTTCGCCTTCAAAGCGGTACTTGCCTTGACGGCGGCGGTGGGCTTCGTCGGATGCAAGGCCCCGTCGCCGAGCGGCGCCGCGGAGGCGCTCGGTATCAAGAAGCCAGACACGCCGGCGGCGGCGCAGAGCACCACCCCCGCGGCGGCCGAGGCGCCCAAGCCCGTGCCGGCGGAGTTGCCCGCCGTGGTCGCACGGGTCAACGGGCAGGACATCAGCAAGTCTGATTTCGAGCGCGCCCTTCGCGCGATCGAACAGCGGGCCGGTGGCCCCGTGCCAGCGGCCCGCCGCGACGAGATCTACCGCGGGCTGCTCGATCAGCTCGTCGGGTTGCAGCTGCTGCGGCAGGAGTCGGTGGCGCGCAAGGTCACCGTGCCCGATGCGGACGTGGACAAGCGGATGGCGGACCTCAAGAAGCAGTTCCCGTCCGAGCAGCTCTTCAACGAGATGCTGGCGGCGCAGCAGGTCTCGCTCGACAAGTTCCGCGCCGACCAGCGCAGCGACCTGGCGATCAGCAAGATGATGATCGAGGCGCTCAAGGACAAGGTCACCGCCACGCCCGCGCAGATCGACGAGTTCTACAAGAGCAATCCGAAGCGGTTCCAGCAGGGCGAGCGCGTGCGCGCCAGCCACATCCTCATCACGGTGCCGGAGGGTGCCGACGGGATCACCAAGGACAAGGCTCGGGAGAAGGCCGACGGGCTCCTCAAGAAGATCAAGGCGGGCGGAGATTTCGCGGCGCTGGCGAAGGAGAACTCGCAGGATCCGGGCAGCGCCGTTCAAGGCGGAGACCTCGGCTACTTCCAGCCCGGTCAGATGGTTGGCCCGTTCAACGAGGTGGCGTTCAAGCTGGCGCCTGGTACGGTGAGCGAGCTGGTCGAAACACAGTTCGGCTTCCACATCATCAAGGTGGTGGACAAGCAGGCGGGGCGGACGGTGCCTCTCGACGAGGTGCGGCCGCAGTTGACGCAGTTCATCGAGAACCAGAACCGCCAGCGCGAGACCACGGTGTTCGTGGCCGGATTGCGCGCCAAGAGCAAGATCGAGATCCTCATCTGATCGGCCGCCCATGCGCGTCGATGCCTGGCTCGATGTGGCGTGCCTCTACAAGACGCGCTCGGAGGCCAAGCGCGGATGTGAGAGCGGCAAGGTGGAGGTGAACGGCGACCACGCCAAGCCGCATCGCGTGCTGCGCGAGGGCGACCGCGTGCGGATCAATCGCGGCTTCGGGCGCTATCAGGACGTCGTCGTGCGCATCCTGATCGATCAGCACGTGAAGAAGTCCGAAGCCCGCGCGCTCTACGACGACGTGACGCCCAAGCCGACGCCCGAAGAGATGGAAGTCCGGCGCGCCGAGCGCATCTTCCGCGCCGCGCAGCAGGCCGCCGGCGCGCCCGATCGGCGGCGGCGCCGCGAGATTCGGCGGGCAAAGGAAGGCAGCTAGCCGTGCCGCGCAACCAGGAAGTCATCCGGCAGTGGAAGGTGCTGCACGCGCTCGAGACCGCGCGCCAGGGCGTGGCCATCGACCCGCTGGCCGACGAGCTCGGCGTGACGACGCGGACCATCCGGCGCGATCTGGCGGCGCTCCAGGAGGCCGGCTTCCCGCTCTACGACGAGAAGGATTCGGAAGGCCGCGTGCGCTGGCGGCTCGAAGGCCAGGTGCTCAAAGGGCTCGAGACCGGCTTCACGCTGGCCGAGCTGTGCGCGTTGTATCTGAGCCGCAACCTGCTCGAGTCGGTGGCCGGCGCGCCGTTCCGGCGCGATCTCACGATGGCCTTCGCGCGCATCGAGAAGATGCTGTCGCCGCGCATGCGGCAGTTCCTCGATGCCATGCCCGGCATGCTCGCGGCCAAGCCCAATCCGGCGGCCGCCGCCGGCGGCGACGAGGTTCAGGCCGACGTGATGGCGCGGCTCCTCGAGGGCACGCTGCATCATCGCGTCGCGGCGATGCGTTACCACTCGGTGTCGAGCGGGCGCGCGAAGGACTACGTCATCCATCCTTCCCGCATCGCCTTCGCCCACGGTGAGCTCTATCTGCTGGCGTTCGTGCCGGAGTACGACGACATCCGCACGTTCGCCGTCAGCCGGATCGAATCGGTCTCGCTCGAGAAGCAGACCTTCACGCCGCGGAAGGATCTCGCCGACGACGTGTTCGGCAACTCGCTCGGCGTCTATTCGGGGCCGACGGCGCCCGTCGAGATCGAGTTCGAGGCGCGAATTGCCCCGTATATCCGCGCCCGCGTCTGGCACCCCTCGCAGGAAATCAAGGAGGCCGAGGGCGGCCGGATGCGCCTGTCGATGCGCGTCTGCCACGACTGGGCGCTGCGCAGCTGGATTCTGGGCTGGGGGCCGCTGGCGCGCGTGCTGTCGCCGGCATCGCTTGCTAATGAGATCCAGTCCGATCTTCAATCAGCCAGCACGCGCTACGCCGCGAGCGAGGCTCCGCCTCGCTAGCGGAACAGCGCCTTCGTGCCCGCCCTTCGGCGGGCGGAGGCGAGGAGATTGAGGAGGCGCGCTGCGGGGGTCCTCTATGCGACTTGGCCGTGCCGTCGGTTTTGCCGTCTTCGTGCTGCTGGCGCTCGCCATGCCGCAGCTCGTGCGCTACTACACGGACTGGCTCTGGTTCAGCGAGGTCGGCTTCCCCCAGGTCTTTTCCACCGTCCTGCGGTCGCAGTCGCTGCTCTTTGCCGGCGCCGTGCTGGCGAGCGTCGCCTGGTTCGCGCTGAACGTCCGCATCGCCGTCGCCACCATGGGCGAGCGGCGGCCGACCTTCGTCACGCGCGAGGGCATCGAGGTGCAGCTGCCGGGGCGCGAACAGGTGCAGCGCCTCGCGCTGGCGGCGATGACGGTGATTGCCGTCCTCATCGGGCTCTACGCCGCGGGGCAATGGCCGCTCTGGTTGACGTTCCGCCACGGCGGGAGCTTCGGCCAGTCGGACCCGATCCTCGGCTTCGACGTCGGCTTCTACGTGTTCTCCCTGCCCTTCTGGCAGGTGCTTCGCGGCCTCGGGCAGGTGCTCGTGATCCTGGCCGCGCTGGTCGCCGGCGGCCTGTATCTGGTGTCGGGCAGCCTGACGTCGGGATTCGGGACGCGGCTGTCGCTGTCGATGACGCGCGCGGTGCGGCTGCACCTGTCGTCGCTGGTCGCCGTGTTCTTCCTGCTGCTCGCGTTCGGCGCGTGGCTGCGGCGCGCCGAGCACCTGCTCGAGCCGACCACGCTCCTCTTCGGCGCCAGTTATGCCGACGTCATGGGCCGTATGCCGGCCAGCCTGCTGCTCGTGGCCGTGTGCGTCGCGGGCGCCGGGCTGGCGATGCTGCAGGCGTTCACCACGCGCAACTGGCCGATTCCCGCGGCCGTGGCGCTCTACGTGGCCGTGTCGGTGGGCGGCGAGGTCTACAGCAGCGCCATGCAGCGCTTCATCGTGTCGCCCAACGAGCAGACGCGCGAGTCGCCGTACATCCAGCACAACATCGACGCCACGCGGCGCGCGTTCGGGCTCGACACCGTCGAGGAGAGCGAAATCTCGGGCGACGCCCTGCTCACCGCGGCCGACATCAGCCGCAATGCGACGACGCTCGAGAATGTGCGGCTCTGGGACCACCAGCCGCTGCTCGAGACCTTTGGTCAGATTCAGGAGATCCGCACGTACTACGAGTTCGGCGCGGTGGATAACGATCGGTACCGCCAGAACGGCAAGCTGCGGCAGGTGATGCTGTCGGCGCGCGAGCTCAACTCGGAGAGCCTGCCCAATCGCACATGGGTGAACGAGCGCCTCACGTTCACGCACGGGTACGGGCTCACGCTGGGCCCGGTCAACGAGGTGACGAACGAAGGGCTGCCGGTGCTCTTCGTCCGCGACCTCCCGCCGGTGACGTCGCCGCCGTTCACGATCGACGAGCCCAGCCTCTACTTCGGCGAGTTCTCGAGCGATTACGTCATCGTGAAGACGGCGACGCGTGAGTTCCACTACCCGCGCGGCGAAGCGAACGAGTTCACGCAGTACGCGGGCAAGGGTGGCGTGCTGATGTCGTCTCTGTGGCGCAAGCTGCTCTTCGCGTTCCGGTTCGGCGCCTACCAGATGGTGCTGAGCGACGACATCACGCCCGAGAGCCGCATCCTGTTCAATCGCAAGATCGGCGACCGCGTGCGGGCCATCGCGCCGTTCCTCGAATTCGATCAGGACCCGTACCTGGTCCTGGCGGGCGGCCGCCTGTTCTGGATTTACGACGCCTATACCGTGTCGTCGCGCTATCCGTACTCGGCGCCGGTGAACGGGCGTGTGAACTACATCCGGAACTCGGTGAAGTTCGTCATCGACGCCTACGACGGCACGACGACGGCGTATCTCGCCGATGCCGGCGATCCCATCGCAGCCGCCTACAGCCGGGCGTTTCCCGGAATGTTCGTGCCGATGGACCGCATGCCCGCCGCGATTCGCGAGCACGTGCGCTACCCCGAGGACATCTTCGCCGTGCAGGCCCGCGTGTACGCCACCTACCACATGACCGAGCCGGCGGTGTTCTACAACCGCGAGGACCAGTGGGAAGTGCCAACCATCGACGAGGCCCAGAATGCGCGGCCGATGCAGCCCTACTACACGATCATGCGGCTGCCGGGGGAAAAGGACGAGGAGTTCATCCAGATGCTCCCCTACACGCCGCGGCGGCGCGACAACCTCGCCGCATGGCTCGTGGCGCGCAGCGACGGCGAGCACTACGGCCGGCTGCGGGTGTTCCAGTTCCCGAAGCAGAAGCTGGTCTTCGGCCCGCGTCAGGTCGTGGCCCGCATCCGGCAGGACCAGACCATCTCGCCGCAGGTCACGCTGTGGAACCAGCAGGGGTCGGAGGTGATCTGGGGCACGCTGATGGTGATTCCGATCGAGGAGTCGCTCATCTACGTGCGGCCGCTGTACCTGAAGGCCAAGGGGGGACGCATCCCCGAGCTGACGCGCGTCATCGTCGCCTATCAGAACCAGATCGTGATGGAGCGCACGCTCGAGGAGGGGCTCGCCCGCATCTTCGGCTCACGCGGCGCCGCGCCGGCTCCCGCCGCCGCACCGCCAAGCGGCACGCAGACGTCGGCCCCGGCGCCGGCGCCGTCCACGGCGGCAGCGGCTCCTGGTGCGCCGGGACTCGACGCCGCTGCGGCCGAGGCGCGCGCCCACTACGACCGCGCGATCGCGGCGCAGCGCGCCGGCGACTGGGCGACGTACGGCGCCGAGATTCGCGCCCTCGGCGAGGCGCTCGAACGGATGCGCCGTCAGTGAGTGCCGGCGTCCCGCCTGCCGAATGCGCCTGAAGCTGACGCTGGAGTACGCCGGCACGCGCTACAGCGGCTGGCAGGTGCAGCAGAACGCGCGCACGGTGCAGGGCGAAGTCGAAAAGGCGATCCGCGAGGCTGCCGGCGCCGACCACTTCGAACTGTACGGATCCGGCCGCACCGACGCCGGCGTGCACGCCCTTGGCCAGGCGGCCCACCTCGACATCCGCGTACAGCTACCGCCCGAGACGCTGCGGCGGCGCATCAACGACGCGCTGCCCTCCGACATCAACGTCTTGCGGGTGGAGCCGGCCGCGCCGCGGTTTCACGCCCGGCACGACGCCGTGGCGCGCAGCTACATCTACCAGGTGGCGCGACGCCGCACGGCATTTGCCAAGCCGTTCGTCTGGTGGGTCAAGGAAGACTGCGACGCGGAGCGGATGCGCCAGGCGGCGCGCGCGTTCGTGGGCTTCCACGACTTCCGTGCGTTCTCCGACGACGATCCGCGCGCCAAGTCCACCACGGTGCAGCTCGACTCGTTCGACGTCCACGAGGACGAGGATCTGCTCGTGCTGCACGTGGAGGCGTCGCACTTCCTGTGGAAGATGGTGCGGCGGCTCGTGGGTGTGCTGGTGGAAGTGGGTCGCGGGCAGATGACGCCGGAGGCGGCCGCCGCGCTGTTCGACGCCGACCCGCGCTCCGTGGCGCCGCTCACCGCGCCGGCGTCGGGCCTGTTTCTGGAACGCGTCTACTACAAAGGCGACGCCAGAGACGCACCCCTTCGGGGTGCGGTCCGCGTCGCCTCGGTAGGCTGAGTAGGCAGAGTGAGCAGAGTGGGGAGAGCTTTCCCGACTCCGCCTACTCCGCCTACTCTGCCGCGGAAGGGCGTCAGCCCTTCCGCCGGTACGGCGCGAGGACGCCGTCGCGCGACTGCAGGTAGATGACGTCGCCGCCGTCCTGCTTGCGGAACACCCCGAAGCCGGCGTGCTCCCCTACCTGCGTGAACGCCGTAGTGCGCGGCTCGGCCACGCCGGTGCTCACCCAGGTGGCCCCCTCGTAGCGAACCCAGACGCCGTCGTTGTTGTCGGGCCGTCGCGCGCTGAGCACGCGATCCACTGGCAGCGGCGGGACGACTGCCGTCGCCGGTACCGCCGCGGGCGCCGCCTGATCGCAGCTGCACGCCGGGGCTGTCGCGACCGCCGGGATGAAGACCAGCGGCGGCGTCACTTCCGGCGTGAAGGCACTGACGGCACCGACCGAGTACGGCAGGTTCGTCGGCGCGGCAGCGGCCATCGGCTGGATCGGGCTGTCCGGACGCAGCGTGATCGGGAACGACGGCAGGGTGCTGCCGGTGCTGCCAGCCAGATCGCCGCGGCGGAGCCGTTCGTAGGGCTTGAGCTGACCGCCCCCGATCGGCACGTACACGACGCTGTAGGGGTCGCGTGTGGCATCGGCGTAGAGCGGAACGCCGTTGTAGTGGCCGGTGCGGACCATCTGGTTCGCGTTGAAGAAGACCGCGGCGCCGGCGGGATAGTACGCCTCGCCGGCGTACAGAATCGGCTCGCGAAGCTCGTACCACGATTGACCGACCGCCGATACCGTTGGCGCGTCGGTGGGCCGGCTGATCATCTGCGCGGCGGCGGGCGACGCGGCGAGTGCGAGCAGGCACGTCACAAGAATCGTACGCATGACTTCTCCTCCTAGGCGCCGCGGTTGCTCGCCGGCGGCGTGACGCCGTTCAGCCGCAAGTACACGACGAGTTGACCGTAGATGTCGTTGGTGTGCTGCATCGAGAAGTAGATCACCTTGAGCCGCGAGACCGAAGGGCCGAGGAACGGCATCGATGCGATGCGCTCGGCGAGCTGCTGATCGTTGAACTCCTTGATCACCGCGGCCCCGTAGTCGAAGGACGTCTGCAGCGCCGCGACGACTTCGGCCTTGGTGGTCGCCTTCGGGCTGGTGATCGCGGGCACCGGTGTCTTGCCGCCCAGCGTGCCGAGCAGTGCCAGGTCGATCGTCGCCACGTGCATGACGCGCTCGGCAAACGTCTGCTGTGCCGGCGTGGGCTTGAAGCTCCACTTGTCGTCGGGCATGGCGTTGACGAGGCCGAGGAGCAGGTTTCTGGTGCGCTCCCAGTCGCCTTGCACGTCGCACGCGAGCGTCGCGCACGCCGGCGCGGCCGGTCCGCGTCCGCGCTGCTGCGCGGGCTCGGCGATCGCGGCGCCCGCTGCCGCGGCTGCGCCGGCGACGACCAAACAGGCAACTCGGGCAGCTCTCATCTGTCCCCCCCTAACGCGGCACCCGATCCTATACCCCGCAACTCGGCGTGGAACAGGGCCAGTAGCCGCTCCCAGTGCCGCTCGGACGCGGCACGGTCGTAGACCCGGTGGTTGTGGACGGCAAAGCCGTGCTGGGCCCCCTCGTAGATTTCAATTTCGTAATTCACGCCGTCCGCGCGAAGCGCCGCGTCGAGGCGCTGGCGCTGCTCGTCCGTGAAGCCGGGGTCGAGACCTGCCACCCCCACGTAGATGTGAGCGCGCATGCGCGAGGCGAGCTGATGCGGGCTGTCCGGGCGATCGGTCGCCAGCGAGCCTCCGTGAAACGAGGCCGCCGCCGCGACGCGCTCCGGAAAAACGCCGGCGGCGCGCAGCGCGTACCCGCCGCCCATGCAGTAGCCGACCGTGCCGAGCGGACCGTTGCTCACCGTCGGTCGCGTGTCGAAGTGCGCGATCACCGCGGCGGTATCCCGCATCACGAGATCGCCGTCGATCGATCGAATCATGCCCATGAAGCGATCGCGTTCGGCGCCACCGGCGGCGACCAGCGCAGGATCGAACGGCGGGAACGCGCCCGAGCGGTGATACAGGTTCGGCACCGCCACGACGTAGCCCGCACCGGCGAGCCGCGCCGCCATCACGTCGAGGTCGGCGCGGATCCCGAACGCGTCCATGTACAGCACGACGCCGGGCCACGGCCCCGCGCCGGCTGGTTCGAACAGGTAGCAATCGAGCACGCCATCGGGCGTCGGGAGATTTACTTGTAATCGGGTCATCCGAGTTGTCGCGCTCCTCTCGTCACACGCGCACCTAGGTGGTGTCCCAATAGTAGTGAAAAGAGCGCCTTGGTAGACTCTCCGGCAGCTTGAGACTCCGCACGACGAAGCAATGACACGGTCGAGTCCATGGGTGACCGCGTTGCTTCAGATGGTGATCCTGCTGACGGTCGTCGCCAGCGCCACACCGTGGCTGGACGCCCACCAGAGCCCGCTTCCAACCCCGCGTCGTTCCGGCGACCTGACACTCCGCGGGCATCAACCTCGGCCGATCTTTAACGGCTCAGTTGTGGCGGGAGGAGTCTACTCACCCGACGAATTGCGCGCGGCGATCGAGCGCGATCCCGTGGTGGCCCACCACTATCGCGGCGCGGATCTCGACGAGATGCGCCCGGTCACGCTGACCGCCGGCCGTGCGGCCTACGTCTCGTATCGCGACGGTGATCGCGTCTACTGGACTCGCGGACGCGTCTGGCTCAAAGCCGGCGAGACGGTGCTCACTGACGGCACGACGGTGATCCGCGCGCGGTGCGGCAACTGTGTCTCGGACGTGCAGCAAGAGGATGTGGCGGCCGTGGAGCCGGCGCACGGCGAGCTGGACGACTTCGTCGTGCCGCCGACGCCCGACCCGGGTATGGACAGCCTGGCGGCGGAGGCCGAGGCCGGACTCGGCGATCTGCTGCAGGTGCCGTTCGCGTCCGCGTTGCTGGCAGCGCTCGCGCCCGGTGCCCCGCTGCTCGTGCCGGATCTGCCGGGCGACCCGTTCGGCCCGCGCGGCGTCCCCGTCTTCGGCTTTCCGTTCTTCGTGCCGCCCGGTCTACCGGGTGCCGGTGGGCCGGATGGTGGCGAGATCCCCGCACCGCCCGGTGCGCCTGGCGCTGGCGATCCGCCGGTGCCTCCGGCTGGCTTCGTTCCGACCGGCGATGGAAACGGACCACCAGATGTCGGTACCGGGAGCTCTGGTACCGGGATCTCTGGTACCGGGAGTTCCGGCACCGTGCGCTTCGACGATCCCGGCAGCGCGGCGTCCACCCCAGAACCTGCGGCGCTGTGGCTCATCGCCGCGGGCGTGATCGCCGTCGCCAGCAGGCGCCGGCGGTGATCCTTGTCGGCTCTGGGCTTTAGGCTTGGGGCTCACTCTGCCTACCCTGCCACAGCGAGCAGACTGGCGAGACACTTTCAGCGAGCGGTTGGCGAGTGTGAAATGGTCGGGGCGACTGGATTCGAACCAGCGACCTCTCGGTCCCGAACCGAGCGCTCTACCAGGCTGAGCCACGCCCCGACGAACGA
>DASRPM010000168.1:0-3427 GCA_035646375.1 Vicinamibacterales bacterium | reverse complement strand
CCGGCGGGCCGGCCGCAGGACACGCACTTCCGCGGCAACATCGTGCAGGCGATGGTGGCCTACGCCACCGGCGAGCTCGGTGAGGTGCTGGTGCCGCTCAACACCGTGTCGCGCATCATCGCCATCGGGTCGGACCGCATGATGGCGGCGGTGAAGGCGGCGCGCCACGGAGTGCTGCAGGCTCATCTACGCCCGGATCACATCGGCATCGCCAGCATCAACTCGCCGATGCAGTGCATGATGAAAGAGGTCTGCGCGCAGTGCCTGCAGAAGCACGTCGACCCGGTGACGGGCCGCGAGGAGTTCATCTTCTCGTGCTTCAACCAGGACCAGGAGATGGATCGGGTGGACTTCCCGAACCTCAACGCGCGGCTGCGGCAGAACACGGTGCAGGAGAAGCTCTCGAACATGTGGCTCGACCACCTGCTCGAGACGGTGGAGCTGCCCCATGTGTAGAAACATCCGCACACTCTCGAACTTCGATCCGCCGGCCACCGACGACGAGATCCGCGCGTCGGCGCTGCAGTTCGTCCGCAAACTGAGCGGCTCCACGAAGCCGTCGCGCGCCAACGAGGCGGCCTTCAACCAGGCGGTCGAGGACGTGACCGCGGCCGCCGAGCGCCTCATTCGCTCGTTCACCACGAACGCGCCGCCACGCAACCGTGAAGAAGAGGCCCAGAAGGCACGGGAACGCGCGCGCGAGCGCTACGCCTCGTAGCACCGGGGGCACGTCATGGCCTCCTCCGATCACGCGCTCATCGTGCACTTCGAGTATGGCAGCACCGACCTGTCGCGCCTGTTCGCGCTCGAGGAGCTGATCGAGCAGGCGCTCGCGCGCCACAGCGCCGGGGAATTCGACGGCAACGAAGTGGCGGTGGACGGCAGCGACGGGTTTCTCTACATGTATGGGCCTGACGCCGATCGGATGTTGGCGGCGGTGCGCCCTGTGCTCGAGGGGGCCGACTTCATGCGCGGCGCGCGCGTGACGCTGCGCTACGGGCCGCCCGAGGACGGCGTGCGCGAGCGCGAGGTCGTGATACCGGCGTAAGATCGGCCGATCCATAGAGCGAGGTCGGCATGCGCGTTGCGTCTGGACTGCTCGTCGCCGCCGCGTTGTTTCCGTTCGCCACGGCCGGCCAGGCGCCGGCGGCCGGGCCGGCGTTCGACGTCGTGTCCATCAAGCTGAGCCCTCCGCAAACGGGGCCGACGCGCACCGCCAACAGCTTCAGGCAGCGCCCGGATGGTGGGCTGACCACGACGCGCACGCCGGTGTCGTCGCTCATCTCGCGCGCGTATCCGGACACGAGCTCGCCCGACACGGTGGGGTTCCCGGACTGGGCGCGGCGCGACTTCTACGACGTCAGCGCCACGTCATCTCTGACCACGCCGACGGCCGAGCAGCGGACGGCCATGCTGCGGTCGATGCTCGCGGATCGCTTTCAGTTGCTGGCGCACACCGAGCGTCGCGAACTCCCGTCCTACGATCTGGTGCTCGACCGGAAGGACGCCAGGCTCGGGCCCGGGCTCGTGCGGTCGGACCTGGACTGCGAGGCGCTGGCGGCGGCACGCCGGGCGGCCGCGGCCACCTCGCCGCCGCCGGAGTTCGATCCCGACAAGCCGGCCCCGTGCACCATCGTCGGCTCGCTCGACCGCATCAAGGGCGAGGTGGCAATCAGTGTGCTCACGCAGATGCTGCGCGCGCCAACGGGCCGCCTCGTCGTGGACAAGACCGGGCTGCGCGGGACATATCGGGTCAACCTGACGTTCGAGCTTGCCAATGTCCAGCTCGGTGCGGTCGCGCCGCCCGAGAACGCGCTGTCGGTGTTCACGGCCGTGCGAGAGCAGCTCGGGCTACGGCTGGAGGCCTCGCGCGCCGAGCGCGAGGTGCTGGTGATCGATCGTCTCGAGCGTCCAACGGAAAACTGACACGAGGTGATCATGCGAACGCCACCGATCGCGCGTGTCTGTTTCGTTGGCGCCGCGATCGCCGCTGCGGCCGTCACCGGCCGCGCTCAGGCGCCTGCCTCCGGGCCGACGTTCGACGTCGTGTCCGTCAAGCCGTATGTGGCCGGCCGCGACGCCGGGCCTGTCGGGGCGATGATGAACCAGCGGCCCGACGGCGGCCTCACGATGAACCGCGTGCCGATCGGACTGATCCTGGCCTTCGCCTACCAGCCGATCTCCACGGCCGACATGGTTGGACTGCCGGACTGGGCGACGCGCGAGTTCTACAACATCACGGCCACGGCGTCGCTCTCCAACCCCTCGCTGGACGACCAGAGGGCGATGCTGCGCGCGATGCTCGCCGACCGCTTCCGTCTGGTCACCCATCGCGAGCGGCGGGAAGTGCCGTCGTTCGATCTCGTGCTGGCCAACAGCGACGGGAAGCTCGGGCCCGGGCTGGTCGCCGCCAGCGGCGACTGCGACGCCGTGATGGCGGCGCGCCGCGCGGAGGCCGAGGCGGCCTCGCGGTCTGGTGGTCCGCCGCCGTCCCAGCGCTTCGATCCCGCCGCTCCACCCCCGTGCCTGTTTGCCGCGATGCCCAATGGCGTCCGCGGCGAGTTGACGATCGGCAACCTGGCGTCGATGCTGCGGAATCCCGCCGGCCGCGTCGTGGTGGACAAGACCGGGCTGCGCGGCTGGTATCGCGTGACGCTGGCCTTCGATTTCGCCGCCTACCCCGAGCTCGCGCGGACGGCGCCGCCCGACGACGCCCCGTCGGTGTTCACGGCCGTGCGCGAGCAGCTCGGGTTGCGCCTCGAGCCCTCACGCACCGAGCGAGACGTGCTCGTGATCGACCGCCTGGAGCGTCCGACCGAGAACTGAGCCGACACGCTCGGATCGCGGCTCGGAAGCGTCTCCATCAGCGGGGTAGAACGTCATGCGTACACGATGGACGCGCAGCGCCTGGTTCCTCCTCTGTCTAACTCTGCTGTCCGTTGCGACGTCCGCGGCGCCGCAAGGGCCGTCGCCCCCAACCGCGACCCCCGCCGAGGTGGCTGCCTACGAGGCGTTCCGCGCGTGGATCACGCGGCAGCCGCCCGCGAGCCAGAGTGGCGACGACGCGGTCGTGTACCAGCGCTACTCGGCAGAGTTGCGCGCGCAGGGCAAGAGCGAGCGTGACATCACGGCGACGATCACGTTGCTCAGATCGATCGGCGACCGCGCGGAGATCGAACGCTGGAACCGCATCCTCACGGCGGAGACCCCACGGTTCAACACGGCGCCCAACGCCTTTCTGGTGTCGGTCACGAGCGGCCTCAAGCCTGGCCGGTCGCTCGACGTGGGCATGGGGCAGGGGCGCAACACGATCTACCTGGCGCAGCAGGGCTGGGACTCGGTGGGGTTCGATCCGGCGGACCGAGCCGTGGCCGCGGCGCAGGCCCCGGCCGTGAAGCTGGGGGTGAAGATCACGACCTCGGTCGCG
>DASRPM010000167.1:0-4977 GCA_035646375.1 Vicinamibacterales bacterium | reverse complement strand
GCCTCGCCCGCCGTCGCGCAGTCGAGGAACGAGAAGTGGGTGGCCACGTGGGCCACGGCGCTCGTGTCGCGCCCCTTGCCCGGCCCGCGCGGCGGGGGTCCCGGCCCCGGCGGCCCCCCCGTGGCACCGGCGATCGTGCTGCCGCCGAGCGGGGCGCCCGCGGCAGGCGCACCTCCGGCGCCACCCGCGGCGTCGGCGCCCGCGACGCCTCCCGTAGCGGCGGCACCGGCCGGTCCGCCCGCGGGCCCTGGCGGGGGCGGCGGGGGCCGTGGGTTCGCGCCTCCCGCGACGGTGAACAACCAGACGCTCCGGCAGGTCGTGCGCACGAGCATCGGCGGCTCGAAGGTGCGCGTGGTGCTGAGCAACGCCTTCGGCACGGCGCCGGTACAGGTCGGCGGCGCCAGCGTCGCCCTGCGCGCGACGGACGCCTCGATTCAGCCCGCGACGGCAAAGACGCTGCTCTTCGGCGGTGCGCCCACCGCCACGATCCTCGCGGGCGCCACCCTGGTGAGCGACGCCGTCGACATGGCGCTGGCTCCCCTGTCGGAGCTCGCCATCGACGTCTTCGTCCCCGGCGACCTCGGGGTCAGCCCGTCGCCGGTCACCACGCACAACGGCGCGTCGCAGACCAACTACGTGTCCGAGCCGGGCAACCACGTGGGTGTGGCTACGATGGCGGCGGCCCTGCGGCCGGGCGCGTGGTTCCTCATCGGCCGCGTGGAGGTGATCGCGCCGGCCAACACGCTGGCCGTGGTGGCGTTCGGCGACTCGATCACCGACGGTGCGCGCTCGACCTCCGACATGAACGCGCGCTGGCCCGACGTGCTGGCGCAGCGCCTGGCGGCGCGCAAAGGCGCGGGCGTCGCGGTGCTGAACGCGGGCATCAGCGGCAACCGTGTGCTGGGCGACGGCGCCGGCGTGAGCGCGCTGGCGCGCTTCGACAAGGACGTGCTGATGCAGACCGGCGTCACGCACGTGGTGGTGATGGAAGGCATCAACGACATCGGCATCGCCCGCAGCAACCCGTCGCCGAGCGCCGCGGACCTCATTGCCGGCCACAAGCAGCTCATCGAACGCGCGCACGCGCGCGGCCTGAAGATCTACGGCGCCACGCTGACGCCGTACGAGGGCGCGGCCTACTTCTCGCCCGAAGGCGAGGCGAAACGGCAGGCGCTCAACGAGTGGATCCGCACGAGCGGCGCCTACGACGGCGTGATCGACTTCGACAAGGCCACGCGCGACCCGGCGGCGCCCACCAAGTTCCTGCCGGCGTATGACTCCGGCGACCATCTGCACCCGGGCGACGCCGGCTACAAAGCCATGGGCGACGCGGTCGATCTGGCGCTCTTCAAGTAGGGGATCCTGACATGCGTATCCTGACCACGTTCGTGCTCGCACTCGCCACCGCCGCGATGGCGGCCCCCGCGCACGCCCAGCCGTTCGCGGATCTCAAGAACGCGCTCGTGGACTACTCGAAGTCCGACCTCGAGCCGCGCAAGGCGTGCGACGCGCTCGGCCAGTTCAAGTCGAAGGAGATCGCCCAGATCACGGCCACGGTGGTGCCGGCGGGCGCCGCGGCGCCGGCGCACTGCCGCGTCAGCGGCGTGCTGTCGCCGGAGATCGCCTTCGAAGTGAGCCTGCCGGCCAAGTGGAACGGCCGCTTCTTCATGATCGGCAACGGCGGCCACGCCGGCGAGGGGCTCGAGGATCCAGGTCGCGTGGCGCAGAAGAACCAGGCGCTGCAGCTCGGGTTCGCGTTCGCGCAGACCAACACCGGCCACGACGCGCGCAAAGAGCCGGGGGCCACCTTCGTGATGAGCAACCCGCAGAAGGCGATCGACTACGCCTACCGCGCGGTGCACCTCACCGCCACGACGTCGAAGGAGATCACCAAGGACTACTACGGCAAGGCGGCGTCGAAGTCGTACTGGAACTCGTGCTCGAACGGCGGACGGCAGGGGCTCATCGAAGCACAGCGCTTCCACGAGGACTTCGACGGCATCGTGGCCAACGCGCCGTGGGTCGATCAGACCGGGTTCAGCATCGGCGCCATGTGGAACCAGAAGGCGATGAGCGGCTCCGGCGTCACGCCCGGCAAGCTGGAGATGGTGGCCGAGAAGGTGATGAACAAGTGCGACGCCGTCGACGGGCTCAAGGACGGGCTGATCGACGACCCGCGCAAGTGCGACTTCAACCCGGTGCGCGACGTGCCCGCCTGCAGCGCCGGCGCGGACGCGAGCGCGGACTGCCTGACGGCGTCGCAGGCGGACGCGATCGCGAAGGTCTACAGCGGCCCGGTGAGCAACGGCAAGCCGTTCTTCCCCGGCTTCATGCCCGGCAGCGAAGCCGTGATGCCGCTGTTCGGCGGCGGCACCGGCAGCGGCTGGTTGAACGTCATCGTGCCGAACGGCCCCAATCCCAAGCCCGCGGACTTCAATCTGGCCGAGAACACGATGCGCTACCTGGTGCACACGCCGCCGAAGCCGGACTGGGACTACACCACGTTCAACTACGACACCGACGTGAAGATGGTGGAGGCGTGGAGCAAGCTGGCCGACGCGAAGGATCCGGACCTCTCGAAGTTCAAGAAGCGCGGCGGCAAGCTGCTCATGACCTACGGGTGGGCGGACACGATCCTGCAGCCGATGATGGGCGTGAACTACTACGAGCAGGTGCTCGCCAAGAACGGCGCCGACACGCCGGATTTCGCGCGGCTGTTCATGGTGCCGGGCATGGCGCACTGCGGCGGCGGCATCGGCCCGGATCGGCACGACGCGGTGACGGCCATCATCAACTGGGTCGAGAAGGGGCAGGCGCCGGCGTCGATGATCGCCAGCCGCGTGGTGAACAACGAGGTGGTCCGCACGCGCCCCTTGTGCGCCTATCCGCAGGTGGCGCGCTACGGCGGCACCGGCAGCATCGACGACGCGGCCAATTTCCGATGCGTGGCGCCGTAGTACGTAGGGGCCTTGATGTAGCGGGCGGTCTTTAGACCGCCCGGCTGCCAGACCGCCGGCCGGTCTAAAGACCGGCCGCTACCATCTCGTAGCTGAGCCATAATTCCAGCCATGCGGGTGCTGACCCTTCTGGCGGCGCTGGCCCTGGCCCAGGGCGCGGCGGCACAGACACCCGGCGACGCGCTCGTCGCCGACGTCCGCACCCTCTCGGCCGCGGCGGACAACGACGCGCGCTTCGAGGCGCTGACGGCGCTGCTCAAGGCGCAGAACCTGCCGTTCACCGTCGAGACGTTCACGCTCGACAAGCCCCCCGCCGCCACCCCCACCGCCGCGCCCGACCCGCGGACGCGCGGCCGCAACGTCGTGGTGACCCTGGGCGACGGGCCCGACACCGTGATCGTCGGCGCGCACTACGACGCCAAGTGGCTGTCCGCGACAGCTCTCAGCCAGGGCGCCGTGGACAACGGCGCCTCGAGCGTGATGCTGGTGCGCACGGCCGCCGCGCTCAAGAATGAGCGGCTCGGCTCGCGCGTGAGGTTCGTGTGGTTCGACATGGAGGAGTCCGGCCTCATCGGGTCCGCGAAATACGCCGAGGCGCACGCCGGCGATCGCATCAAGGCGATGCTCAACTACGACATCAACGGCTACGGCGACACAGTGCTCTTCGGCGCGCCGCAGGGCGGCGCGGACCCGCGGCTGCGGCGCACCATGCTCGAGGCGTGCGCCAGCGAGCGCGTGGACTGCCTGCGCTTCGACAGCATGCCGCCCGGCGACGACCGGTCGTTCGGCGCGCGCAAGATCCCCACGCTCTCCATTGCCATCCTGCCCGCCGCCGAGGGGCACCAGCTGTGGCTGCTGCAGCACGCCAAGAGCGGCGGCCTCGCGCAGGGCTTTGCCCCGCCCATCTTCACCACCATTCACACGCCCGGCGATGTTCCCGACAAGCTCGACGGAACGGCCATCGCCACCGCGGGGCGGCTCGCGCAGGCCTTGATACGCCGCGTGAGCGAGCTCCGCTGACCGGTCGAGGCCGGCATAGTGCGACTACAGAGTTCGGGGCTGCTGCTCTTCCGGCGCCGGCCCACCGGGCTCGAAGTGCTGCTGGTGCATCCCGGCGGGCCGTTCTGGTCGCGCAAGGATCTCGGCGCCTGGTCGATCCCGAAGGGCGGACACGAACCGGGCGAGACGCCGCTCGACGCGGCGCGCCGCGAGTTTCACGAGGAGACGGGGTTCAGCGTGGACGGCCCGTTCCTGCCGCTGACGCCGGTGCGTCAGGCCGGCGGCAAGCTCGTGACGGCGTGGGCGGTGGAGGGAGACCTCGACGCCTCGGCCGTGCACAGCACCAGCTTCAAGATGGAGTGGCCGCCGAAGTCGGGGCGCGAGCAGGAATTTCCCGAGGTCGATCGGGCGGCGTGGTTTCCGCTCGACGTCGCGGCCGTGAAGATCCTCTCGGGCCAGCGGCCGCTCATCGAGGAGCTGGCGCGCGTCGTCGATGGCGCCGCCCCGGCGTCGATGTAGAGGGCGGGTCTAAAGACCCGCAACTACGTACGCAAGGCTACCGCTGCTGCATCCCGACGGTGTCCTGCCACCGCAGCGACCGCCGGATGGCATCGGAGATCTGCGTCTCGGTCATCTGCTGTTCGAGCGCGTCGCGCCGGGCCGCCGCCTCCACCCGCAGTGCCTCGCTCTTCCACCGCGACGCCGAGAGATTCAGCCACATGTGCGCCTCGACGACGTCGGTGCGCGCGCCGTTGCCGGGGCTGAGCAGGATGCCGAGCCGCAGCTGCGCGGCCGGATCGGTCTGATCGGCCGCCTTGCGGTACCACGTCGCCGCCTGATCGAGATCGCGCGGCACGCCGCGCCCGTCCTCGTACAACCGCGCCAGACGGAACTGCGCCGGCATCAGCCCCTGCGCGGCGGCCTCGCGATAGCGTCGCGCCGCCTGCCGGGCGTCCGCCCTCACCGGCGCATCGCCCGACTCGAAGATCATGCCGAGACTCAGCTGCGCCAGCGCGCTGCC
>DASRPM010000166.1:0-25632 GCA_035646375.1 Vicinamibacterales bacterium | reverse complement strand
TCGTTCGTGAAGCAGGGCGTGCCGTCGGTGTTCACGGTCGTCGGCTTCAAGTCGGACGATGCCGCGGTGAATCCCAAGGCGATCTGGGACAAGTGGGAGGCCGAGCGCTACCACCAGCCGCAGGACGACATGCAGCAGCCGGGCCTCCGGTTCGGCGAGGCCGTCACGTTCGCGAAATTCAACTTCCTGCTCGGCTACCTGGTGGCACAGGACGCGAAGCGGCCGGCGTGGAACCCGGGCAACTTCTTCGGCGAGCGGTACGGAAACAAGGCGAACGGCGGCTCGTGATACGCTCCGCTCGCTTCGCCCCTACCCCCTTTCGAGGTTCAGCAGGAGGACCCGCCATGGAGCCGACCACCCAGACCGTGCCGGCCGAGGCCATCGAGGCCTACAACCAGTACATCCACGGCCACATCGATCGGCGCTCGTTCATGACGCGCATCAACGCGATTGCCGCGACGAGCGTTGCGGCCACGGCGATGATCGAGGCGCTGACGCCCAACTACGCGGCCGCGCAGCAGGTGGCGCCCACGGATCCGCGCATCAAGACCGAGCGCGCCACGGTGCAGTCGCCGAACGGCAACGGCAGCATCACGGGCCTGCTGGCGCGCCCCGCGAGCGCCGGCACCACCAAGCTGCCGAGCATTCTCGTCATCCACGAGAACCGCGGCCTCAACCCGCACATCGAGGACGTGGCGCGGCGGTTCGCGGTGGCGAACTTCATGGCGTTCGCGCCCGACGGGCTCACGTCGGTGGGCGGCTACCCCGGCAACGACGACGCCGGCGGACAGCTGTTTCAGAAAGTCGATCGCACGAAGATGGCCGAGGACCTTTACGCCGCGGCCGTGTGGCTGAAGTCGCGGCCAGACAGCACCGGCAAGCTGGGCGTCACCGGCTTCTGCTTCGGCGGCGGCATCTCGAATGCGCTGGCCGTGCGGATGGGATCGGATCTCGCGGCGGCCGTGCCGTTCTACGGCGGCGGGCCGATGGCGGCCGACGTGCCGAAGATCAAGGCGGCGGTGCTGGTGCATCACGGCAGCGAGGACGCGCGGCTCGTGGCGGCGTGGCCCGAGTATGAGGCGGCGCTCAAGGCCGCGGGCGTGAAGTACGAGGGGCACATCTATCCCGGGGCGGTGCACGGCTTCAACAACGACGCCACGCCGGCGCGCTACAACAAGGCCGCGGCTGACGCGGCGTGGAAGCGCACGATCGAGTGGTTCAACATGTACGTGCGCGGATAACACAACGTCGGGGCCGGCTTCGGCCGGCCCTTGGCCGCCTAAAAAGGCGGCCCCTACGATCGAACGGCCGGGCCAAAAGCCCGGCCGTTTTTGTTTTTGCACGGCGCGCCTCTTGCTTTGTTCCCTCGCGGAGCGGGTGAGCGCGGACCCAGCGCAACGCATACACCCCGTGGCACCCGCTCAGTTAGTGCAAGTCCTACAACGGCTGGAGGGAACCACGATGAAACGCTCACTCATGCGCGCCGTCCGGATGCTCGTCGCGGCGCCGCTCTTCGTCGCGCTCGCCGCGGGATGGGCCTACGCCGCCGATGCGCCCGACGCGTGGCTGACGATGAAGACCAGCATCGCGCTGATGACAGCGGATGGCGTGAGCACGTCGGACCTGAACGTGGACACGGTGATGGGCGTCGTCACGCTGCACGGCAAGGTCCCGACCGAGGGCGAGAAGGCGAAGGCCGAGGCCACCGCGCGCCGCGTCGACGGCGTGAAGGACGTGAAGAACCTGCTGCAGGTGGTGCCCGACTCCGCGAGGAAGGCAGTAGAGCGCAGCGACGACCAGGTGAAGGACGCGGTCGTGGCGGCGTTCAAGGCCAACACGCGCGTGAACGACAGCGGGATCAAGGTGCAGTCGGTCAACAAGGGCGTGGTGCTGCTGGCGGGCAAGACCGAGTCGCTGCAGGCGCATCTCGACGCGGTGAAAGTGGCACACGCGGTACCCGGCGTGAAGCGCGTCGCCACCGAGGTGCAGGTCACGGGCGGCACGGAGTAGAACATGACCCGGAAAGAACTCATCACGGCGCTCAACGGCGACCTCGCGCGCGAGTATCAGGCGGTGATTGCCTACGTCGTGTACTCACAGATGCTGAAAGGCGCGGAGTACATGACGATCGCCAAGGAGCTCGAGAAGCACGCGGCCGAGGAGCTCGCGCACGCGCTGAAGATCTCGAAGCACATCGACTACCTGGGCGGCACGCCGGCGACGAAAGCGCTCGAGGTCAAGACGTCGGACGACCCGCGCGAGATGCTGCGGTTCGATCTCGAAAGCGAGAACGAAACCGTCAGGCACTACCGCGAACGGGTGCGGCAGTGCGAGGCGATGCAGGAGTACGGCATCGCCGAGGACATCCGCGAGATCCTGCGGCAGGAGCAGGAGCACCAGATCGATCTGGCGACGGCGCTCGGCGAGGACGTGCCCGACGTGGCCGACCTCGCGGGCGCGAAGCGCTGAGAGGCGCTCTGCGTCGCTAGACCGAGTGCAGCACGCTCAACGGCGGCGGCGGGCGCTGATGGCGCCCGCCGCGAGCAGCCCGAGCGTGCTGCACGCCATATCGCACGCGCTGGCAAACGACGCGATTCTCGCCCGCACGCCGTCGCCCGCCACACGCTGGAGGGCCGCGGCGCGCAGCGGGTAGATCAGGCCTGGCAAAAAAGCCAGGACCACGGCCGCCGCTGCTGTTCCGGCTGGCGACATCTGCGACACCGCAAAAACAGCGGCGCCGCATGCCAGGAGCAGCAGGTGCAGGCGCCCGTCGTTTCGCCAGACGCGGGCCGACATCCACGCCCCCGCGGCTTCACTGAGGGTCATGGCGGCCACGAGCGCCGTCACTCCCGCCACTTCGGCGTCCGCGCCGGTCTGCGCCAGAAAAGCGGCGCTTGCCTGCAAGCCGTCGAGCAACGCACCCGGCACGATCAGCAGAACGAAGATCCGCCACCGGGGGCCTGATGCCTGGGCTCCGGTCGTCGCATCCGCGTCAGGCGCAGGCGCTGCCGGCGGCTCCACCATCAGCCACGCCAGCACAAGGCCGGTCGCCGAAAGCGCAATCTCGGTCATCCACGCAGCGGTGTAGCCCGCCACGGCCACGATGCCGGCGCCACCCACCAACAAGGCCACCAGCGCCAGCCGGCTCACCGACCCGTTTCGGGCTTCGATAGCCTGGAACTCCGCTTCGCGTCCGAGCGCCGCGCAGCTTCGGTACAGCAGCGCTTGGTCGGCGCCGGATCGAAAGGCGTCGCCGAGCGCCACGAACAATGTGGCGGCAAGCAGCGCCGGCGTACTGGCGGCGAGCCAGAACGCGAGCATGCCGCACACCTGCACGAACGAACCGAAGATGAGGCTGCGGCGGTGGCCCAGACGATCGGCCACCCAGCCGGTCGGCACCTCGAGCGCGAACACGCAGAGGTCGCCCGCGGCCAGCACTGTCGCGACGAGCGCGGGCGGAAAGCCGCGCTCCTGGACGAGCCAGACGAGATAGAGGCCGTGCATCACGCCCTCGAGCGAGGCGATGTTGTACGGCAGGTAGAGCTGAAGGTTACGGCTGAGGGATCAATTGGGCGGCATAAAAAAAGGATAGCCTAATCGGCGCCATGCGTCGCACGGTGGCCGCCGTCGCTGTCCTCGCCGGTCTCGCCACCGGCGGACCGGTTCCGACCGCGCAGTCGCCAGACGCGCCGCAGTTCGAAGTGGCCGCCATCCGGCGCAACCTGTCGGGCGAACAGGACGGCGCCATCGGCGCGCAGTCGAACGGCCGCTTCGTCGTCCGCAACGTGCCGCTGCGGTTCATCATCCAGGTGGTCCACGAGGTCCCCGCCTTCCGCATCACCGGCGGGCCCGACTGGGTGGATGCCGAGCACTACGACATCCAGGCCAAGGCCGCCGAGGCGGTGCCCGAAGCGCAGCTTCACGCGATGATGCGTGCGCTGCTCGCCGATCGCGTCAAGCTCGCGCTGCGCCGCGAGATGCGACCCGTGACGGGTTTTGCGTTGGTTCGCGGACGGCCAAACGGCCCGCTGGGGCCGCAGCTGCTCGCGCACCCGGAGCCGTGTCCGCCAGAACCGGAGCCGGCACCCGCGCCGGCCGCGTTCGACGCCGTGCCGCCGTGCGGCAAGATGTCCGGGTCCGATCGGCTGATTCGCATGACGGCACGGCCGCTGGCCGACCTCGCCACCATCCTGTCGCGACGCGTCGCCCGTCCGGTCGTCGATCGCACCGGCCTTACCGGCCTGTTCGATGTCCAACTGCAGTGGACCGCCGACGCGCGATCGAGCGCGCCGCTGACGCAGGCACCCGTGGCGCCCGACGACGCCGTGTCGGTGTTCACGGCACTCCAGGAGCAATTGGGGCTGCGGCTCCAGAGCGAGCGCGTGGACACCGAGTTCCTGGTCATCGATCGCGTGGAGCGGCCGACCGAAGACTGAACATGCCCGCATCGCCGCCGTCGCCGGTCTGGGCTTGGCTCGTTGTCGCCAACGGACCGTGGTCATGACGCCGCACTATTCTCTGAGCGACACCAGCGCCGTCGAAGTCCCGGCTCGTCGATGCTTCCCATGACCGCTGTGGTGCTGTTCCGTCGACCGGCATCGTTGTAACGCGTAGCGAGACCGTCAGTATTCCACTGCGGTGATGTGAATTGGCCTCGACGCCGACCAACCGCTGTGGCCGCGACCTCGTCTGATGCGTGAAACGCATGGCTGCAAAAACGACTCCGCGTGCGCCTCTTTCAGGCGGCGTGCCTCGTAGGCACTTTTCCTGGCTGCTGGGCAGCTTGATCGTGGCAAGCGGCGCCCTTCCGAAGGCGCAAACTCGGCCGGGCCCGGCGCTCTGGGTCGCCGAGAAACTGGACACCCGCGTGTATTTGTTCGGACAGATGCCCGTGCGTTTCGACACCGTTTGGTTGACTCCTGAAATCGAAGCGGCCTTCAACGGCAGCGATCTCGTCTGGTTGGAGAACCTGGACAATTCGCTGATAACCCCCGAAGTGATGAGTGCAGTTGGCGAACTCCAAAAACAGCTGACGCCGTCGGCAGATTTTTCGGTGCTCTCCGTGCTCGATGAACCGCATCGGGAGCGATTGCTTGCTTTGTTGGCCGCCGAAGGCGTGAGCCCGGAAAGCCTGAACGGTCGTCCAATTCCCTTTGCGCGACAACTGGTGACTTCGATCCAGGACAGGAAATCGGGAGCCGATTTCACGAAAATCCCGGAAGCTATATTCCGCGCGCGCGCGAAGGCTGCCGGGAAACCGATCTTTACTGAATGGCGAGACCTGCCCGAGCTCGTGCGCTTCGCGTCCGATTTGCCCGAAGTCCAAAAACAGCTCGTAACGATGGCCCTCGATGATCTGGACAGGGACTATCCGGCCGAGCTTTCCTCCTGGTTGAGCGGAGCACTGGACATTCAGATCAAGAGTGCTGAAGCACGGGCAGTGCGCTACCCGGACCTCTATTTGCACGTCAACACACTTCGCAATCAGGCGATGGCACGACGCATCGTGGACGTCATAAGTAACTACCGGCAGCTATTCGTCTGTTTGGGAATCGGCCACTTCGTAGGGCCATCCAGCGTTCCTGCTTTCCTCGGCGAAGCGGGACTGGCTGTTCGAAGGGTCTAAAGCCATGGTGGACCTGTGAGCGACTAGTTCGCGCCTTTGGCGGCCTTCTCGAGCACGTGAATCGCGCGCGCGATCTCGTCGCGCCGCTCTTCCAGCTCATTGAGCGCGCGCTGATGCCGCGCGGCGTCGCGCGACCGCGACGCCGGCGTGCCGGGCCCGGCCTCGATCTTCGCAATCGCCTCGCGGCGCAGCTTGATCGACAGGTCGTTGCACTGCCCCGCCTGGCGGAAGGCGGCCAGCGACTCCGCCATCTTCCCCAGCTCGTCGCGCACGATGCCGAGGTCGAACGCGCCCTCGCACTCGCCGAAGTCGATGGTCACCGCCTGCTGGAAATCGCGCTCGGCGCTCTCGAGCCGCCGCATGCGCCACTCGATGACGCCGGACAGCACGAACACGCGCGCGTTGGCCATCTGCGTCCGCGCACGGTCGGCGTCCTCGCGCGCCATCGGCAGGTTGCCCAGTCGCAGCTGGTTCCACGCGCGCCAGTAGTACGCCTCGCCCACCATCCACTGCCCGCCGTCGATGACGGACGTGGCGGTGGTAATGGCGTCCTGCGCGCGACCGAGCTGCGACAGCACCACGGTCCTTCCGATGAGCGCGTCGGGATGCCTGGGCGACAGCGCCAGCGCCGCGTCGTAGGCCTCGAGCGCCGCCGGCCACTCCTCCCAGCCGCGATGCGTGTTGCCGATCCAGACCGCGATCGCGGGCGAGCGCGGGAACGCCGCGGCGGCCGACTCGAGGCGGCGCAGGCCCCCTTCCTGATCGCCACTCGTCGGGTCCTCCACGAGGAACCGGCCAAGCGCGTAGTCTCCGTCCACGAAGTCGGGGTTGGCCGACCGCATGGCCTGAAGCCGCGGCACCTTGGACGCGTCGCAGGTGCCGACGGCGTACTGATACAGCGGCGCGGCGCTCACCGGATCGAGCTCGCCCGTGTAGCTCTGCGCGTTCTCTCCCACGCGCCCGAACGCGCACAGCAGCGCCATGTCGAGATAGCTCCGGAACAGCTCCGACGCGGGCCCGGCACGCAGCGCTTCGCGCCACTCCGGCACCGACGCGCGCACGTTGCGGATGCTGAGCTCGAACTGCGTGTAACGTTCCTCGCTGAGGCGATCGGGCGGGATGGCGTCGGCCACCCTCAGGTACAACGCCGCGTCGTCGCCCTCGGGCGCGGCCGCGCGCGCCTTGGCCCGCCACTCGTCGAACGGAAGCCCCAGCTCCTTCGAGCGCAGCACGAGCAGCACGGCCGACTCGAACGCCTGCTGCCCGGCGCCGCGTGCGTTCGCCTGCTCGTAGGCACGTTCGAGGCAGCGGTAGCAGCCCTGCTCGATGAGCGTGATGATGTCGTCGAGCCGCGGAGGAGCGGCCACGGCGGGCGCGGGCGCCGGACGGCGCGCGCCACAGCCCGTGACGATCACGAGCGCGGCAACGACGAGCGCTGCGCGGTACCCCGCCATGATGGCCCTGGAGTATCGCCGACCCGGCCGGGCGGCGCAATCGGGGTTTGCGCGGGACCACACAGACCAGGCGGCGGTTTCAGGAGTCCAACTCGGCATCATGCGGCCCTTGATTCTTCTCGCGATCGTCGTGGCCCTGGCCGGCGACGGCATCGGTGCCCAGGCACCGGGCCCGCGCGCCTACCTCGTCGCCATCGACGACCTGCACCTCGACTTCCGCGCCACGCCGCGCGTGCGGAAAGTCCTGCAGGATCTGGCGGCGAGCGGGCGTGAGGAGGACACCTACGCGCTGGTCACCACCGGCACCTCGAGCATCCGGCTGGAGCCGACGCCAGGCGTCGCCGCCCTGCGAGCGGCCGTCAGTCGCATCACCGGCAATGGCTTGAGGGAACGCGCGCATCTCGAGGCGTCCGCCGACGCCAACGCCGCCACGGAGATACGGCACCGTGCATCGGTCAGCGATGTCACGATCGCGGAGGCGATCACACGCCTCGCACGGTCATTCTCGGGACCACCCACCATCCTGTACTTCACCGACGGATACGACGCGCGCCTCGTGCCGGCGATGCCGGAGGTCGTGCGCACGACGAAGGATGCGCGCGGCCGCATGATCGTCGTCTCGGCGCGCGACCTGGTCCCGCGAGAGCCACCCTCTGACGTGCGGCCCGCCGAGTGGCGCGCGTATCTCGAAGCCACGCAGGCGTCGCTGCGCACGCTGGCCGAGCAGACCGGTGGCATCGCCGTGTTCTCGCAAACCGAACTCGATGCGACGCTTCCGCGTTAGGCGCAGCCCTAGCCGGCGGGTCCAAAGACCCGCAACTACGTACGGATCGGTCACGCGAAGAACTCGATCAATCGCGGCGCGATGGCCTGCGCGCCGACCATGTGGTTCTCGCCGGGCAGCGTCCGCGCCGTGGCGCTCGGGAGCACGCCCGCGATCGCGGCCTGGGCGTTGCGCATCCACGTGGGGCTCTTGCCGCCGTCCATGACCAGGGTGGGCATCACCGCGCCAGACCAGCGTCCGGCCGGCAGCGGCCGGCCCTGCTGGTACGGCGTCGTCATCCCGAGGTCGTACTGCAGCGTGTGGGCGATCGCGGTGAGCTTCTTCCACACCGGCATCACGCGCATGAAGAAGATGCCGATCGCCGGCACGCCGACGGCCTTCATGAACATCTTCACGGCGTCGCCGCGGCGGCTCGCGGCGATGAGCGCCTTCATTCTCGGCAGGAAGTCCTCGCCGAGCGGCGGCCGCGAGTCGTCCACCATGAGCGGTGCCTCGTAGAGGGCCAGCTTCCGGATGGGCACCCCCCGATCAGCCGCTTCGAGTGCCAGGACCGCGCCGGAAGAGATGCCGTAGAGGTACACCGGCTCGCCCGCCTCGCGGACCAGCGCGGCAATGTCCTCGACCTCGCGCTCGAGCGACCACGGCTGCGTGTCGCCGCTCTCGCCGCGCCCGCGCCGGTCGTAGGTGTAAACCGTGAAATGGGGCGCCAGCACCGCCGCCAGCGGTTTCATCGGGCCCGAGCCCCGGTAGCACATCGCCCCGTCCACCAGCACGAGCGGCGGCCCCTGCCCCTCCCGGTCGAAGCCGATGCGGGTGCCGTCCTTCGAAATCGCTACAGCCATGCCCTTCCGTCCTCCTGATCTCACGTCGAACGAGACCGGCGCATTTCGACACCGGTCGGGCTATCGTGTTGGCGCTATGCATGTGCGCCACCTGCTTTACGCCGGCGTCACCGCAGCGATCGTCGCCATCCCGCTCGCACGGCAGAGCGGGCCGCCGGCGCTCCTGGCGCCAGCCGCGACGGTGCCGATCTTCGAGTACGACCCTACGTTTCCCAAGCCGATGAAGGAAAACTGGGCCATCGGCCCGATCGGGGGGATGGCGGTCGATCGCCAGGATCATCTCTACGTCGTGCAGCGGCCGGGGTCGCTGGCATCGAACGAACGGTTCACGGGGTCCGACGATACCCCGCCCAAGGCCGACTGCTGCATCCCGGCGCCGCCGGTACTCGAGTTCGACCAGACGGGAACCCTGATCCGTTCGTGGGGCGGTCCCGGCCAAGGCTACGACTGGCCACAGACCGAGCACGGCGTGTTCGTGGATGCCCAGGACAATGTGTGGCTCGCCGGCAGCGGCCAGAACGACGCCCATCTCTTGAAGTTCACGCGCGAGGGCAAGTTCCTGCAGCAGTTCGGCAAGGCGGGGACGAACGGCGGCAGCGCCGACACGCGGAACCTGGGCCAGCCGGCCAACCTGACGATCGATCCCGTGTCGAACGAGATCTACGTGGCCGACGGCTACCGCAACCGCCGTGTGATCGTGCTCGACGCCGCGACGTTCGCATTCAAACGGATGTGGGGCGCCTACGGCAACAAACCGGACGACACGCCGCTCGGCCCCTACAACCCCGACGCGCCGGCCGCCCAGCAGTTCCGGCTGCCGCACAACATCGCCATCTCGCGCGACGGCTTCGTCTACGTGGCCGATCGGCCCAACAACCGCATTCAGGTATTCCGGAAGGACGGCACCTACGTCAAAGAGACGTTCGTGTCGAAGCGCACGCTGCTGCAGGGCGCGGCGTCGGGCTTTGCGCTCTCCACCGATCCGCAGCAGCGCTGGCTCTACATGATCGACGGCGCCAACCACCACGTGTGGATCCTCGAGCGCCAGTCGCTGCAGATCGTCGCACGCTTCGGTCAGCAGGGGCTGTGGGGTGGCGCGCTCAACGTGCCGCACGCGATTGCCGTGGACGGGCGCGGCAACATCTACGTCGGCGAGAACTTCGACGCCCGCCGCTTTCAGCGCTTTTTCTACAAGGGCCTCGGCCGGCCGCGGGCCGGCACCATCCCGCCGACGACGATCGTGCGATGACGTCAGGGCGGTCTAAAGACCGCCCTCTACGTACTAATTGGCCAGTAGACGTCGGTGCGCCAGTTGGCGGGGTCTGGATGCTCGGCCGGGTCGGTGATGTACGACTCCCACGGCGCCCCGCCGGGGCGCACACCCTGCTGCTCCATCCAACGCTCGATGGCGGCGTAGGTCTGTTGCAGCGTGTCGTACGTCCCCATGTGCACGGCGACGGCGGCGGGGCCGCCCGGCAGCGTGATCGCTTCGATGTCGCCGGCGCCGGCGGCCGGAGTCGCGAGCGGCGTGCCCACCTCGATCGTCATCAGGCCAGGCCCGACGTCGGAGTAGCGCGCGAACGGACGTCCTCCGATGGCAAGGCCGTTCTGGAGCGCGTGCGGGTACGTCTTCCCCAGACCCTCGGCAATGGTTTGGGCGATTTCGGCGCGGGCGATGCGGCGCTTGACGACGAGCGCGGGCTGCGGCGTCAACTCCTGGCGCTCGATGGCGGGCGTGGACATGGACGGACTCCTCCGGCGGGGCTGAAACCCCGCTCTACGTGATGCCGCTTCGTCGAGCGACAGGTGATACAGCGTGAGGCACGGGCCGGCGGCCTCGGTGATCTCGGCGTGGCGCGCGCGGGCTTCGGTGGTCGCCGACGACCGCGCGGCAGCGCGATAGCGTTCGGGGCTGCGGCCGAACCGCCGCGTGAAGGCGCGCGTGAACACCTCGTGACTGGCAAAGCCGCTGTCGAGCGCCACATCCACCACGCGGTCGGTGCCGGCGGCCAGCCGGGCGGCCGCCCGATCCAGCCGCAGCCGCTGCGTGTAGGCTTTCGGCGTCTCGCCCACCATGCGCCGGAAGGCCCGGTGCAGGTGAAAGGGCGACCACCCCGACCGGGCGGCCAGCGCGTCGAGCGACACGTCCCCGTCGAGACCACCCCGGACGTGGCGCAGCAGGCTGAGCAGATCGGCGCGGCTGGGCATCGACAGGCGAAATCATAGGCAAAGCCGCCCGCCGGTGTCTTGACGTTTCTTGCCGCGGCCGTGCCCACCCCCTATTCGATCATGCGCACCACCACCTTACCCTTCGCGCGGCCGCTTTCCAGGTAGGCCACCGCCTCGGCGACCTGCGCGAATGGAAACACGCGGTCGACCACGACCTCGAGCCGACCCGCGTCGATCAACCCCCCGAGCTCGGCCAGATCCTCGCCGCTCGGGTGCATGAACAAGTAACGGTACCGGACCCCGCGCCGGCGCGCCGCCAGCCGCGTCCCGAGGCTCACCAGCCAGAACAGCGTCGCCAGACCCGCACCGCGGCCGAGATCCTTGCGCGCGGTCTCGGGCTCCGGCACACCTGCAATCGAGACCACCAGCCCCCCGCGCTTCACCACTGCGAACGAGCGCGCCAGCGTGTCGCCACCGATCAGGTCGAAGACGCCGTCATACTCGCGGAGCTCGTCCTCGAAGCGCTGCCGCGTGTAGTCGACGACCACGTCCGCCCCGAGCCGCCTGACCAGCGCCTCACCGCGCGGAGATGCCGTCGTCGCCACCTCCGCGCCGAGGATCTTGGCGAGCTGTACCGCGAAGGTCCCGACCCCGCCCGCTCCTCCGGCGATGAAGATCCGCTGGCCCGGCGCAACCCGTAGCTCGTCGCGCAGCGCCTGCAGGGCCGTCAATCCAGCCAGCGGCACGCCACCCGCCGTGTCGAAGTCGAGCGTCATCGGCATGCGAGCCACCAGCGCCTCGTGCACGCATGCATACTCCGCCAGCGCTCCCATCTCGTCCTTGTCGACCCGCGCGTACACCCTGTCCCCCACAGCGAAGCGAGTCACGCCCGGACCGCATGCCTCGACCGCGCCCGCCAGCTCGTTACCCAACGCGATTGGCAGCGGATAGCGACGGATCACCTTCAGCTTGCCGTCGCGCGTCTTGAAGTCGACGGGGTTTAGCCCCGCCGCGTGCACCCGGATCCGAACGCAGCGCTCGCGCGGCTCCGGCACCGCCACCTCGCGCAGCTCCGCCGCCGCCGGGCCGCCGTATCGAGTGAGGACGTATGCGCGCATGTACGCCCAGTCTACCGGCCCGCGCCAAGTGGAGGACCTGATGCGATGGGGTGCCACCGACCAGATCGAGTTGATGGCGTCCGTCCCGAAAATCGAATGACCTGCGAAACTCGTATTGGCCCGTATGGTCAGACGCCGATGGCTCGCGGTCGGAGCGTTGGCTGCCATCGCGACGGCCGCGACTGGGTGGCTCAGCAGGGAACCGGACTTCGGTCGAGTGCCGGTTCGGTCGCTGCAGGACCTGGAACGAGAGCTCGAGTCATTGCGTGCACGCCTCCGAATCACCGGTATGTCCGCCGCCATCGGCGAGGACAATCGTGTCGTCTGGGCGCAAGGATTTGGCAACGCCAACAACGAACGGGCAATTCCGGCGGGACCGGACACAATCTACGATCTTGCCTCGTTAGCGAAGCCGTACGGCGCGACGGTCGTTCTCCAACTTGTTCAGGAGGCACGTCTGAATCTGGATGATCCCGTGGCGCGCTTCGGGATCGTCATGGAACGCAGCTCACCAGTGAGGATCCGACATCTCCTATCGCACACGTCCGGAGAACCTCCTGGCTCTGCCTATCGGTACGATGGCAACGCCTTCGGCGCTTTGACCCAGATCGTTGAGCGCACGACTGGACGCGACTATGCGAAGGAACTTGCAGATCGGATTATTCGCCCTCTGGCGCTCACGCACACTGCGCCGAATCCGAGCGAACCACGAGAGTTCTGGTCCCTCGTTGCGTCGGTGAGTGTCACTGAAGACGACATCGCGGCGGCACGCGCCGACTTCGTGGCGTCAGGTGTCGATCGTGAAGCAATCAACAACGGCTTGGCCCAGGGTTACGCGCGCGCGTGGGCGCGGTGGATATGGCCAACCGGCCTGATCGGGCCGATGAGACCCGTGACGCGCGCGGTCAGGTTGTCCACGACGTCAGGTTTAGTCGCCTCGGCGCCAGACGTTGCACGATTCTCTATCGCGTTGGACCAAGGGCTCCTGTTAGCGGAGGAGACTAAACGAAACGCATGGAGCCGACCGCTCGGCCGCGACGGGTCACCGTTGCCGTACGGTCTCGGCTGGTTTGTTCAAACCACTCGCGGACGCGAAGTCGTATGGCACTACGGTCACGGGTTGGAGTCGTCCTCGTTGATCGTGAAGGTGCCGCGAACCGGCACCACTTTTGTGATTCTCGCGAATTCCGACGGCCTGAGTCGCTGGCGGGGCTTGGGGGATAGCGCCGACGTGGCGGATTCGCCTGCGGCAACGCTCTTCATGAACTGGTACCTGGCCCGAGCCCAGTGACTACCTGTTTGCGGGAACGCACACCCACGACTTCACGGGCGAATGACTTGGAGTCCCAGCCGACTCTCAAACGCGTCGAAGTCGCGGTCCGAGTGGAGCAGTGAGTGCCCCTCACGAAGGCAGAATGTTGCGATGACGCAGTCGATCGTCTTTCGAACCGTACGGCCGTGCTGTCGCAGCAGGCGGTAGTTGTGGGCGGCGTCCGCCGCCAGTTCGACGCCACCGGTTTCGAAAATTGCGAAGCGTCGCAGATGACGCAAGACGCGGGCGGCTTCCTGGTCCGTCGATAGACCCTGGAGGATCTCGCAGACACACAGATCGAGGAGGCCGAGCCGCCGCCGCTCGGCCTCGCGGTCCAACCACTCGACTTCCGGGCTGGCGGTCCCGTTGAGGTAGTCCACCCAGACCGTGGTGTCGACGATCACCATGGTCAGCGGTCGGCGGCGACGCGACTGGCCCGGCTCGCGTTGAGATCCCCGTTCCACTTCACCTTGCCTCGCAGGCGGCGAATCCCACCCTGCGCGCGTGTGTCGATCAGCAGTCGGAGGCCCCGTTCCACCGCAGCGCGCTTCGTCGTTTCGCCGCTGGCCTCCATGGCCTCGCGCATCAAATCGTCGTCGATCTCGATGTTGGTCCGCATGGTGTCTCCATGTGTAAGATTAGACGATTCGTGTGTATCCTCCAAGTGCGACATCAGGTGGCCCGGTCGGCACTTCGCCGGGAGGGCGGGGAAGTCGCAAGATGAACTTTCCCGCGGCCACCGCCACTAAGGTTCACAAGGAGCAAAACCTGATGACCACTGCCCAGCGATTCCTGGTGACCACCGCCGCCGTATGCGCCCTCGGCGCGCCGGCCCTCGCGGCGTTTGCCGACCTGCCTGCCGGCTGGTTCAAGGCCGGGAGCCATCCGGCGGAGTACGACATGGGCCTCGACGAGGGCGTGCGCCGCGACGGCAAGTCGAGCGCCACGGTGAAGTCGATTGTCGAGAAACCCTCGGGGTTCGGCACCCTGATGCAGATGACGCAGCCGGGCGAGTATCGCGGCAAGCGCGTGCGGCTGTCGGGGTTCGTCAAGTCCGACAAGCTCACGCAGTGGGCCGGCCTGTGGTTCCGCGTGGACGGCCCGAACCCCAACGCGGCGCTGGCGTTCGACAACATGCAGGACCGGCCGATCAAGGGCACGACCGAATGGACGCGGTACGAAATCGTCCTCGACGTGCCCAACGAGGCGCAGCGGTTGGCGTTCGGCGTCCTGCTCGGGGGCGGCGGCCAGGTGTGGATGGACGACCTGAAGTTCGAGGTGGTACCCACGACCGTCAAGACAACGGGTGCGTTGCCTCCGGCATCACCGCCGGCGGCGCCGACGAACCTCAACTTTGAAAAATAACAACGCCGCGGCCGCCGACGATGCCGACGCGCGGCTGCTCCGCGCGCACGCGCGCGGCGATCCGCATGCGTTCGGCGATCTCCTCGAGCGCTATCGCGCGCGCATCCTGCACCTGGTGCGCTGCCGCGTGGGGGCCGGAAGCATCTGGGTGGAGGACCTGGCGCAGGACGTCTTCGTGCAGGTACACCGGAAGGCCGGCACGTTCCAAGGACGCTCGAGCGCGAAGACGTGGCTCTATGCGGTGGCCATCAACGTCTGCCGCGATCATCGACGGCAGGAACGGCGTGCGCCGCAGACGGCGCCGGCGGCGCTCGGCGCGGTGGAACCGCTCGCCGAGCTGCCCGATTCGTCGCTCGACCCGCTCGAGCTGCTCGAACAGCGGGAGCGCGATCGCCTGGTGCGCGACGCGTTCGAGACGCTCAGCGCCGCTCATCGCACGGTGCTCTACATGCGGGATCACGAGGACATGAGTTACGAGCAGATGGCGGACGCGCTGGCGGTGCCGCTTGGGACCATCCGCTCGCGGCTGCACAACGCACGCGCCGCGCTGGCGGACGCGCTCGGCCAGCGTGTGAGAGGATTACGCCCATGAACTGCGCCGATGCCGTGACGCGCCTGAGCGCGGCCCTCGACGGCGAGCTCGCCAACGACGACGCACGCGATGTGCGCGGGCACCTCGACACGTGCGAGGCGTGTGCCCGGCGCTATCGCACATTGCAGCAGGTGCGGTCGGCGGTGCGCTCCACCCCTTTCGCGGCGGTCGACGCCGGGGGCTTCGACGTGCGCGTGCTCGAGCGCGTCCGTCATGACACCCCCTCGGTGCGGATCAGCGGCGCATGGATCGCCGCCGCCGCCGCGCTCGTCATCGCCGTCTCGTCCGCCGTGCTGGTGCTGCAGGAGCACGCCTCCGTGACGCCGCGCGGCCGCGCGCCCGTGTCGCTTCTGCCATCGGACCTCGCCGACGAGCCCGGCTTCACGGATGGGCGCGCCCCGCTAGGGATCGACTGCGGCGTCAACGGCGCGTCCACGTGTGTCATCGAACAAGATCTGCCGCACGGCCTGATGGCCGGTAACTGAAGCGCCCACCGCAATCCGCATCAAGCACGCCCGCGGTGCCGTTGCTACGCTGGGGCCCATGACTCGCGACGGCGTCGCCCAGGATCCCATCGCCCGCGCGCTGTGGTTCGTCGAGAGCCACTTCGCGCAGGACCTCACGCTCGACGACGTGGCGGCCGTGGCGGGCGTATCGCGCTATCACCTCTCGCGCACGTTCGGGCTGGCCACCGGTTCGGGGCTGATGGCCTACGTCCGGGGACGCCGCCTCACCGAGGCAGCGCGGGTGCTCGCCGCCGGCGCCCCCGACATCCTGGGCGTAGCGCTCGACTGGGGCTACGGATCGCACGAGGCCTTCAGCCGGGCCTTTCGCGAGCAGTTCAACCTCACGCCCGACGCCGTGAGGGCGCGAGGACACCTGACCAATCTTCCTCTTGTGGAGGCCCTTCGTATGGAGGACTCGATGCTCACCACACTCGACCCGCCGCGCATCGTGGACCAGCCGGCCCTGCTCATCGCCGGCCTCAACGAACGCTACGGCAACACCGCGAGCGCCGCCATTCCGTCGCAGTGGCAGCGCTTCATGCCGCATCTCGACCACGTGCCCGGCCAGGTCGGGCACACCGCCTACGGCGTCGTCCACAACAGCGACGACGCGGGCCAGGCCGACTATCTGACCGGCGTCGAGGTGCGGGACTTCGCGAAGGTGCCGGCAGAATTCAGCCGCTTGACGATTCCGCCGCAGCGCTACGCCGTGTTCACGCACAAGGACCACATCTCGGCAATCCGCCGGACATGGTTTTCGATCTGGAACAAGGGGCTGCCCGAGGCCGGGCTCGAAGCCACCGGCGGACCGGAGTTCGAGCGCTACGACGAGCGCTTCGACGGGCGCACGGGCAACGGCGAGGTGGAGATCTGGGTACCGGTCAAGGCGTGACGAACTCTTAGAACGTCACGCCGAACGAGACGTGGGCGCGCGCGGAACCGCGCTCGGGCCACGCGACGTCCACGTCGAGCATCAGAGCGGTGGCGCCGAAGTAGACGCCGCCGCCGATGCCGCGATCCCACGCCTGATCCGACAGCCGCTGTCCCGCGTTCCAGACCGTGCCCGCGTCCACGAACGCCTTCACGCCGAAGCGGCCGAAGGAGAGCGGCGAATTGACCGGCACGCGGAGCTCCGCGGACACGGCGGCCAGGCTGTCGCCGGCACGATGCCCCGCGCGATAACCGCGCACGCTCGCCCCGCCGCCGAGCAGTGGCTGTTCGGCGGGCGGCAGCGTCGCATCCGCGCGCGCCATCTGCGCGCGCAGCGCCACCACCGGTGAGCCGACAATCCCGACAAACCCTCGCGCGTCGAGCAGGGTGCGGCCGGCGTGGCCGGACGGAAACGCCACGCGCTCCCATCCCAGCTGCGTGAACACGGCGTTGCGCGGAAAGGACGGATCGAGGCGTGTGTCGAGCGTGACGCGGGCTCCCACCGCCGAGTGACGCGTGCCACCCGTGCCGCCGAAGTCCACGCGCTCCACGCGGCCGTCGGCGCCCGCGCGCAACCATGGCGTCACGGCCCGTTCAGCGCCGAGGCGCACGCCGGTGCGCACATCCGACAGGTCGTAGTGAGGGTTGACGCGACGGTTGACGAACAGCGACCCACGCGCCACCGACAGCGGCCCCGAGTCGAAGGTCCGTTCGAGCTCGGCGGCGGCGCGCCGCTCGCCGCCCCACGACAGCGGCACCGACAGCCGGCCGTTCCGTCCGCCGATGCCACTGAACGTCGTGCGCGCCCCGTACGTCAGGCCGTAGCCGTCGGCGTAGTTGAAGATCGGCATCCACTGCTGCAGCGCGCGAACCCGCTTGAACACGCCCGGCGTGAGGTCGTCCTCGGTCACGCCGGGGCGTTCGCGCACGACGATCATCACGAGGATGTCGTCCGGATTCTCGATGGAGCGAAAGCGCTTCCGCACCTCGACGCCATCGAACCGGTCGCTGGCGTCGAGCGCCCGCCGGGCCGTCTCCAGGCGTTCGTCGGTGGCCGGGTCGCCGGTCCTGAGTCCGCTCAGCGTCAGCACGTCGTCGTCGGGCGTCGTGTAGTTGCCGTGCACGCGAATCTCGGCAATCGTCTCGCCCTGCGCGAGCGCCGCCGCGGGCGCGGCCAGGAGCGCGGCCGCGACCCATGCACCGAGGCGCGCCCGGCTCACCGGATCCTCGTGCTGACGGACGCGAGGCGGTAGTCGTGATATTCGGTGTCGAAGCGCCCCTTGAGCTCGCCCACCGCGGTGGAAAACTCGGTGGCGATCCGAATCGACCGCGGCAGCCAGATGTCGGGGAACGGCTGCCCCATCTCCATCGACGCCGTCACCTCGTCCACGCGCACGATCGCGCGGCCGGGCAGGAAGTCCCACGGCAGGTTGCGGAACTCGTACTTCAGGATCTGCTGGGTGGTGGGCTCGATCCAGAGCGAGACGAGCGCCGCCTTGTTCATCTTGGGCTCGATGTTCACGTCCCGCTCGCGGACCTTGCGGTTGGGCCGCGTGCGCCCCTCGCTGAAGAGCTTCGTCGGGTAGTACTCGATGCGGAGCACGGGCCGGCCCTCGAGCGTCTCGCGTCCAGCGAGCGCGTACTGGCCGGGATCGAACTTGAATTTCAGGAAGTAGGCGGCCGACACGAAGCCAGGCTCGAGCGCCTGCCGGACGCCTTCGCCGGTCACCTCGGTTGGCGACGAACCCTCGCTCGGCGTCCCGCTCTCTTTCTCGCGCTCCTCGCGGCGCTTCTCGCGACGCTCCTCGCGCCGCAGGTAGTCCGCTTCGGCCTTGCGACGCTCGGCCTCGCCGAGCTTCACACCGTCCACCGTGAGCGGGCTTCGCACGAAGACACCGTCGCCGTCGCGGGGAAACCACAGGTACTCGCGCCGGAATCCGTAGAACGGCGCGCCGCCGGGGCCGAGCAGCTGAAACGTCTCGCGCTCGTCGAGGACGTACTGCTGCATCCGCTTCCAGTTGTCGTCGCGGCGCGCGAGCACGCGCGACATGAAGGCGTCGAGATCCGACGGCTCGCGCTGCTGAGCCGCCGCGGGAAGAAGCACGGCGAGGACGGCGCACGACGCGAGCAGGATGAGGCGGGGCAGGCCCGCAGGCATTGGTGACACTCGAGGCGCTCCTGGCGGGCTGGCGCCTCGTAAGACGAACGAACGCGGCGGACGGTTCCCGAGAGGTCGAAATGCCCGGCTACCGCACCGCGCCGAAACCGCCCGAGCCGAGGAACGTATAGTAGACGCCGACCGTCGTCCGCGACCGCGTCCGGTCCGGCAGCTCGAGGTAGTCAGAGCTGCGGCCGGCGACTTGATATGTGAGGCCGAGGGCGTGGCGCCCATAGAGGCGGATGGCGAGCCAGGCATCTCCAACGAAGATGAGATCGCGCTGGCCGGTGCCGAACCCGCCGAAGCCGGTGACGAAGTACTCCCGCCCGGTCAAATCCAAGGCGGCCCGACGCCCGGCGATCAATCGCAGATTCGCAAGGGCCTGCGGAGCGGCACCGTAATGGGAGTCGGTCGGCAGGTCCTCTGAATACGCGGCGACGTAGCCTCCTCCCACGAGCCCGGAGCTCTGCACCAGCAGCGACTCGGTTATCGAGGCTTGCAGCGTGGTGCCGACCGAGAACGCCGTGCTGGAGAAGCGAAAGTCGGCGGGCGCGAAGTAGTCGTAGGTGCCATAGAGGCCCCAGATGCCGGCGAGGCGGCCCGCTCCGTAGTCGGCTCCGGCAATCAGACCGCGCGTCGTCAGGTGCTCGAGCCCTTCGGTCGAGACGCTGCTCTCGATTCTGAAGTAGTCGAACGGGCGCTCGTGGCGATAGCCGGCGTTTCCTGGATACCCGTAGTCCATCGACAACGCAAGGCGCGGTTGATCCACCGCGAGCGAGGACACCGAGCGTGAACCGCCCTCGGAGATCGCGGTGACGCCGAACTGGGCGCGGATGTCCGAGAAGGGTACCGCGTCCGGTGAACGCCGTCCCGCGGGAGCCCCTACAAGAGCGTGATTGATGCCGGTCGGCGGAGAAGCTAGTACCGACGCCAGCTTTCGCCACGCCCCCGGGCCATTGTCAGCGCGGTCCAGCAGCAAACGCGAAATGCGAAAGAGCGGCTCGCCCAGAAACGAGCCCGCGATGCCGCTGGCGATCTGATCGTTTTTGGAGGGCGGCGTGGTTTCGCCGGCGATCTCCCAGAGCGCGCTGCCGGCAAACGTATAGACCACCGACGGCCAGTAGCCCAGGCCGTTTGACCGGGCAATCCCGTGATACATCGCGCCCTGGTAAGGATGGCCGAACTGATTGACCTGGAAGGGATCGTCGTCGACCACCCAGGGGCCGCGCAGATTGCGGCGGATCGACACCGAAGACACCTCGAAGGTCTCGGGCTCGTACAGCACGCGACCTACGAGGTTCAGGGCCGTGTCCATCGCCACGATCTCGACGACCGGAAGAATGTAACTCTTGAAACCTTGACTATCCGATTCGTCTTGCGGCGGGGCGGGCTCTTCTCGTTGCAGGACGGGTCGCGCCGCACGCGACGCGCAGCCGGCGCTCAGTCCGCACGCCAGCACGGCGGCGAGCATGCGGACGCCACACGAGGCCATGGCCTCGTGGACTGCATCAGGCGTGCCAGAGGCCTCTTACTTCGACGAGGAGGGGGTCTCGTCAGCGGAACCGGTATCGAACGACGAGCCGGCAAACACCTGCCGTCCGTCCGGAAGCTTGACCGCACGCGCGTTGGCCCCGCGCGGGTTGGTCTTGGAGAGAAATCCTTCGATGGTGACCACGTGGCCGGCCTTGAGCGAGTTGCGGTTCCATCCCCGGCGCATGAGCCCGTTGGGCGGACCCAGCTCGAAGTCCCAGTTGACGACGTCGCCCTTGTCGCTCTTCACATCGATGTAGATGCGGGCGTGGGGGTTGGTCCACTCGAGTTTCGTGACCGTGCCGGTCATCGTCACCGGCTTGTCGCGGTCGTACTCGGCCGCGAAGGCGTGATGGGCCTCGAGCGGCGCGCACCCGGCGAGGACGGCAAGGCTGACGACACACGCGGCAATCGACCTGGATCTCATCCCTTCAGCTCCCAGCGCATAATACCGCCCCATGACTGGCGCGTCCCGCCAAGAACGCGGGCCGCGCGACAGTATCTGGCAAACCGGCTTAACGCCGGTTCGCTATTTAACGAGATACCGATGAAGATTCCCAACGCCCTGCTCACAATTACCGCCACAGTCGTTGTGGCGCTGTCGTCGTCGCTGTTCGCGCAGTGGCCAAACCACCCAGACCCGACCGTCCCCCGGACCGCGACCGGCGAGGTCAACCTGAACGCCCCCACGCCGCGCACCGCCGACGGCAAACCCGACTTCTCGGGGCTCTGGCAGGGCGAAAACGCGTTCCCGGGACGCGGCGCCGCGCCGCCCGCCGAGCCGGACGCACCGCCGCCGGCCGGTTTCCGAGACGTCGGCCAGAACATCAAGGGCGGGCTGCCGCTCACGCCGCTTGGCCAGGAGCTCCTGAAGAAGCGCGTCGCCAACAACAGCAAGGACAACCCCGAGGCGTGGTGCCTGCCGATGGGCATCATGCAGTTCCACACGCAGGGCGCGCCGCGGAAGTTCGTGCAGACGCCGAAGCTGTTCGTGATCCTCTACGAGGCCAGTTCCGGCATCCGGCAGATCTTCATGGACGGGCGCAAGGCGCCGACCGGCGATCCGCAGCCGTGGTTCTACGGCTACTCCACCGGCCGCTGGGAGGGCGACACGCTCGTGGTGGAATCCACGCACATGCGCGAGGACGGCTGGCTCGACATCATCGGCTCGCCGCTCACCGACGCCGCCACGCTCACCGAGCGCATCCGCCGCCCGACCTACGGGCGGATGACGATCGACGTCACCGTGAACGACCCGAAGGTCTACACCCGGCCGTGGACCGTGCGCGTGAACCAGCGCATCATGCCCGAGCAGGAGATCATCGAGTTCATCTGCGAGGAGAATCAGCGCTTCGGCAAGCAATAAGGTCAGGTGGGACCTGACCCACCAGACCTACCTGACCACGCGCATCACTGGATCGGTTCAATCCGCAGCACCATCCCATCGCTCGCCTGCCCGCCGCTGGCGCCTTCGGTCGCGACGTAGAAGTTGCCGTCGGGTCCAACCTGAATGTCGCGCGGACGGATGCCGAGCGGCGTCAGCAGCGCCTCGCGCCGTTCGGCCTGCGACGGCTGATTGAACGACACGCGGAGCAGCGTGCGGTTGGTGAGCCCGCCCACGAACATGCTGCCCTTCCACCCCTTGAACCGGTCGCCGTTGTAGAACAGCAGGCTCGACGGGCTGATCGACGGCACCCAGAACATGCGCGGGTTGTCCATGCCGTCGCGGAACCACGGCTTGTCCGACGCCAGCGAGCCCGTGTAGTTGCGGCCCATCGAGACGAGCGGCCAGCCGTAGTTATGGCCGGCGATCAGCACGTTCACCTCGTCGCCGCCGAGCGGACCAATCTCGGCCTGCCACAGTTGGCCGGTCTCGGGATGAATCGACAGGCCATAGCCGTTGCGATGGCCGTAGGTGAAGATCTCGGGCTTCGCGCCGGCCCGGCCGACGAACGGGTTGTCCGGCGGCGCGGTGCCGTCGTCCTTCAATCGCAGCGTCTTGCCCACGTGGTTGTCGAGCGCCTGCGCCTTCATGCGCAGGCTGTTGTCATCGGACCCGTCCGAACGACGCTGGTTCGCGTCGCAGCAGATGCGATCGCGGTCGCCCACCGTGACATAGAGCATCCCGTCGGGACCGAAGAACAGACGGCCCGCCATGTTGCCGCTCGCTTCCCAGGCGTCAGCGACGAAGATCTCCTTCACGTCGGCAAGCGTGGTGCCGTCGAAGCGTCCGCGCGACACGGCCAGCGTGGTGCCCTTCTCTCCGCGCTTCGGATGCGACAGATACACCAGGCGGTTCTCGGCGAAGCGCGGGTGCAGCGTGATGAACTGCAGCCCGTTGTCGGTGGCCGGGTGCGGCGGCGCTTCCCACACCGGCGCCGGCTGCAGCACGCCGTCGCGGATCACGCGCAGGCGGCCGTTCCGCTCGCCCACCAGAATCGTGCGCGCGTCGGCGAAGGCGAGACTCCACGGGTGGAAGAGTCCGCCGGCCACCATGGTGACCTTGATGCGCTGACCGGTCTGGGTGTTGAACTCGGCGGGCAGATTGGGCGGCGGCGATGCCTGGCCGGGACCTTGCGCAACGATCCCCGCCGACACGGAGGTGACGAGCAGAGCGGCAGCGGCCCACGACACGGTGGACTGGCGATTCATGGCGGCCTCGAGGAAAGGGTTTCCGGTGGCCGCGAATCGTATCAGAACCGCCGCCGCGAGGGCTCCCGTCGTTTCACCAGGCGGCTCGCGAAGAGAAGCACCACGATCACCGGCAGCAACGCCCCCGCGGCAAGCGCCAGCAGTTCGGCCTCGGTGACCTGCGTGACGGACGCGTGCCGAGGCAACCCGAGCTGGATATCCCAGATCCACGCCCATGGCCGCAGCGCGACACTCCACAGGAGCACGGTGACGCCGGCCGTGGCGGCCACGATGGCAAGCCGTGCGCCGCGCGTCCACTCTCGCAGGAGGCTCACGACCAGATCTCCCGCGACGCGGCCCGCGAAGACCAGCGCGGCGGCCGGCCCGTTCGCCGTTGCCTCTTGCCACCCGTCGGCGAAGTCGAGCGCCATCTCCACGCCGTAGCGGCGGCGGAAGGCTTCCGGATACAGACGCAGGAGCATGTCGTAGGCATGGCGCACGATCTCCCTCCTGGTTAATGGCGCGCTCCCTTGGGAACGCCGCGGGAGCGGCGTGCGAGCCGCACCAGATCCTCGAGACGTTTCACCTCGGCGCCGAGCGCCTGGCGGCCCTCGCTGGTGAGCTTGTAGAAGCGACGCCGCTCGTCGCGCACCGACACGGCCTGCGGCGGCGTGACCTCGAGCACCCACCCGGCATCGGTGAGGCGCTGCAGCGTGCCGTACAACGTGCCGGCGCCCATCTTCAGCGTGCCGCCGGTGTGCTCCTCGACACTTTTCATGATGGCGTATCCGTGCTTGTCGCCGTCGGCCAGGGCCAGCAGCACGTGGAAGACGGCGGGAGTCAGCGGTTGATAGGCACTCATGGTTCAGCGCCGATCGTAGATCCAGACCGCGTCGTGATTCCCTCGCGGACGGCGCCCCTGTTCGGCAGCCCGCAATCGCCGGCCGCCCTCGATCAGCTCGTAGCGCACGTCGTTGGTGGCCTCGAACCCCGGGCCCTTGATGCGCATCGCGAGCACGAGCGCCGTGCCGTCCCAGCGCAGGGTGGACACGGTGGTCAGCCCCTGCGGCCCCGTCTCGCTGGTTTCCGCGCCGTCGGTGCGCCGGGTGAAGCCGGCCTCGCGCGGTGTGCCGGCCATCACGTAGGTGCGGTGAAACGCAAACGACGGCTCGCGATGCTCGATGCGGACGACGCCGCTCTCGACGTTGGACACCGGCGGCGGCAGCGTGCTCCCCTGCCGGTTCAGCACCCACTCGCCGGAGAAGTCCGGCCGGGCTTGCGCGGCGGCGGCCGCCGCCCACGCGACGGCCACGGCCGTGGCGAGTGCGTGAACGACATGACGGTTGATATGCATGCCCGTGTTATATCCGTTACAGATACATCTGTCAACGGCACGTCTCCGGCACGAAAGAGCGCGATAGAATGCCGCGCATGTCCGCCCGAACCGCCGTCCTGGTTGCCATCGCGCTCCTCGCACCCTGGTCCGCCGCCGCGCAATCCCCGCCGGCCTGCGACCGCGCGTGCCTCACCGGCATCCTCAGCGGCTATGTCGCCGGACTGGCCGCGAAAGATCCTTCGAAGGTCTCGGTCGCCGATACCGTCCGTATCACCGAAGACACGAAGCCGATCGCACTCGGCGAGGGGTTGTGGAAGACGATCACCGCGCTGCGCCCGTACCGGCTGGACTTCATCGACGTGCGCGAAGGCACCGCCGCAACGTTTGCGGTGGCCGAGGACGCCGGCAAGCCGGCGCTCGTCGCCGTGCGGCTGAAAGTGGTCAATCGACGAATCACCGAGATCGAGTCGATGGTCGTGCGCAGCCGTGAAGAGGGCGTGCTCTTCCAGCCCGACAATCTCCAGACGCCGAACGCGGGCATGACTTACGTGCCCACGCCGGCTGAACGCAACCCCCGCGAAGACCTGGTGCGAATCGCCTCGCTCTATCCTGCCGGCCTGCGGGCGGGAAGCTTCCTGAACCCCGACGTACCGATGTCCGACGACGCCTACCGGTTCGAGAACGGCATGAAGATGGCCGGCCCCGGCTGCGTGTTCCAGCCGCCAAGCTGCCAGAACATGAAGGCGCAGAAGATCCCCAGACTGCCGGGCCTGACCTACCGCGTTGTGACGGTGGACGAGGAGATGGGCACGGTCGTGACCTTCGAAGCCTTCAAGGTGTACGGCGGAAAGATTCACGCCGCCGAGGCGATTCTCGAAACGCTGCCGATCGGCGCGCCCTCGGGCTGGGACAAGTAAGATCCGGCCTGAGCGTGCCCAGGCGTGTCCTCTTCGTCGTTGCCGCCGCACTGCTGATCGCGGCCGGGGTGCCCGGTATCCCCGGCCAGCAGCCCGCGCCGGCGCCTGCCCGTCCCGCCGCGGCGCCTGCCGGGGAGCGCGCCGTGCGCGGCGGCGCCCAGGCGTTCGACGAGCCGCTTCCCGATGCGCTGTCGCCCCGCAACGCCAGCTACGACATCAGTGTCACGCTCGACCCGGTCCGCAAGGAGCTGAAGGGCCGCGAGACAATCCGCTGGCGCAACATCAGCGGCGCCACGACCAACGAGCTCCAGTTTCATCTCTACTGGAACGGCTGGCGGAACAACGACGCGACGTGGCTGCGC
>DASRPM010000165.1:0-3235 GCA_035646375.1 Vicinamibacterales bacterium | reverse complement strand
GAAGCGAATGTATGCCACTGCTTCAACGGAGACGCGAGCCACCTACCCGGCCCACCTGACCCACCTGGCCTACCTGACCGAACGTCAGTGGCGTTTCGGAGGCGTCACGATCCACTTCGTGAGCCACGTGGGATCGACGACCGTCACGCCGTCTCCCGCGCTGGCCTGGACCACCTGGTCGTAAAACTGGCGCCGCTCCTTCACTCGACCGGCGTGATCGACCATGGTCACGTCGACGAGGACATCCGTTCCCAGTAGCTCCGCCGCAAATCGATCGTCGGATCGATCGCCCATTGACGATCAATCGCCATCACTTTGTACTCGGGCATCGGGTCTCCTGAGAGGCGCGGGTCTAAAGACCCGCAACTACGTACCAAGGGCTATGTCGCGATCGATTTCCAATTCGACGCCAGATGTTCCGCCGTGCGCCACGCCAGCGCCTGCGCGGTGAGCGTCGGGTTGCGGGCGCCGCTGGTCCCCATCACCGATGCCCCGAGAATCCCCAGGTTCGGCACTTCATGCGAGAACCCCCAGCGGTTCACCACGTTGGTCTCGGGGCTGTCGCCCATCCGCGTGCCGCCGTAGGCGTGCGTGCTCGGGCCCATCGTGCCCACCGGCGTCTTCTCGGTGGCAATCGCGCCGGCGGCGCGGTACCACTGGATCATCTTGTCCTGGATGAAGTCCGCCAGCCGCCGCTCGTTCTGCTTGTAGTCCGCCGTGATGCGGCACACAGGGAAACCCACCGGATCCTTCACCACGGGATCGAGATCGAGATAGTTGTCCTCGTAAGGCAGGGTGGTGCGCTGCAGGTAGGCGGTGTTGCCGCGGTCGGCGTTTTCGCGGATGAACGCCTTCCACTGCGCGCCCCATCGCGGCGCGCGCCCGAACGTGCTCATGTTGGCGGCGGCGATCGGCCGCCGATCCGAGTAGACCCACAGGTTGCCGCCGCCGATGAAGTCGAGCGCGCCGTGGTCGAAGTTGTCGTCGGCCCAGTCGTCCACCGCCATGCCCTGCGCCGGCAGCCCGTACCAGGTGTTGAGATTGCGCGGGAAGAGAGCATTCACCGTCGCGATCTGGTTGTGGCTGAAATAGTGCCGGCCGACCTGGCCGTGATTGTTCGAGAGCCCCTTGGGAAAGCCCTTCGACGCCGAGAGCAGCAGCACGCGCACGTTCTCGTACGTGTAGCCCGCGAGCAGCACCGCCGACGCCGGCTGAAAGAACTCCTCGGTGCCCTTGCGATAGGTCACGCCGCTCACCCGGCCCTGGGCGTCGACGTCGATCGACGTCACGTGCGCCTCGGTCACCACCGTGAGCCGCTTGGTGCGCTGCGCCTTGGGGATCGTCGTCACCGCGGTCGAGCCCTTGGCGCTCACATGGCACCCGCCGCGATTGCAGAAGCCGTGATACACGCAGCCCGAGCGGCCCTGGTAGCGGCCGGAGGTCACGGCCGCCGGTCCCGGGAACGGGTGCCACCCGAGCGACCGGGCGGCGCCTGCCATCATCTCGGTGAAGCCCGTGCCGCGCAGCGGCGGCATCGGGTACGGGCGCGACCGCGGTCCCTCGAAGATGTTGCCGCGCTGATCGATCGCCCCCTTGACGTTGCCCGCCTGGCCGGACACGCCAATCTCGACTTCGACCCGGTCGTAGTAGGGCTCCAGCTCCTCGAGGCCGAACGGCCAGTCCTCGACGGTCGTGCCTTTCGGCAGCTTCGATGCGCCGTAGCGGCGGCGTGTCTCGCTCACCACCTTGAAGTCCCACGGGCTGAGCCGCCAGCTCTGCGCCCAGTAGTGCAGCGTCGTACCGCCGACGGCGTTCATCATCGGGTGAATCGCCAGTCGCGGCGAGTAGGGTGCCGACGCGTCGGGCCGGTGTGTCGGGATCTCGCGGTTCGCCTTCTGCACCGCGCCGGGCCAGCCGCGAAAGTTGTTGCGGAGCTCGTCGGGCGACATGTCCGCCGGCGCCAGCCAGGTACCCGCTTCGAGCCCGACGATGTCGAGGCCGGCCTGCGCCAGCGGCAGCGCCGCCACGCCCCCGGTGGCGCCAAGCCCGATGATCACCACGTCGGTGCGGCGAAGCTCAGTCGCCATGGGTGTCGTGCTTCACGCCGGCGCCCGCGCGCGACGGCTTGCGGCGCGAGAACATCGAGTAGTCGTAGGCCGACATCCGGGTGGGCGCGGGTTTCGCGTCGAGGTTCTGCTGCTCCGCGGTGGCCGCGAGGCGAACGCCGGGGTAGCCGATCAGATCCCAGCCGGCGAAGTTGCGGTTGCCGCCGTAGAACGGATCGGAGAAGGTGCCCTGCATCGTGTGCGAGAGCACCAGCGCAAAAAAGCCTGCCGACCCGCCCTCGAACCCCGTGGCGGCGTTTCGTTCGAGATCGCCGAGCACGGCGTCCTGATCGGCGGCAGAGAGCTGCGCGAAGAGCGCGCCTTTTGACGCGCGCGCGTACGCGTCCACGCTGGCCAGCCCCGCCCCGTACGCCCCTCGAAAGCCAGCCAGCGCGCCGCCGAGCGCGCGGTCGATATAGTGCGCGGCGCGCGCCTCGGTGGCGCCAGGGCTGGTGGTGTCGCTTGGGATCAGGCGAGCGGTCATCGACTCGAGCGTCGCGGCTTCGGCCGGCGTCAGCGTCTCGAGCGGCTCGCGCGCCGGCGTCCGTGCGGTTTGCGCGTCGGCCGTACCCGCCGCCGGCGGAAGAACGTCGGTGAGGGCGACGAAGGCACCGGCCGCGCCCACGCGGCCGAGCAGCGCTCGGCGCGACAGTGCGTCCGGGCGCGTGGAGCCGGCGTCGCTCATTTGCGCCGTGCCGGCGCGACGCCCACGGTGCCGAGCCGCGCCCGATCCAAGGACGCCCGGATGAATCCCGATGCCCGCAGCTCGTCCACGAACGCGTCGAGCATCGCGGCGTTGGCCGTGTCGCCCTTCTTCACGACGAACGACTGTTCCACCGCCACGTAGCTGCCGGTCAGCGCCCGGACCGGCGTCTTTGCCGCCGCCACGGCCTCGGCCGCGCGCTGCGTGTTCAATGCGATGGCATCCACCTCTTTCGCGGCGAGCATGCGTTCGAGCTCGGCCTGCGGCGGCTGCGACTCGATCGGTTTCACACGCGCGCGTTTCAGGTTGGCGCTCAGGTAAATGTCCTGCGTCTGCGCCCGCACCGCCGCCACGGTCAGGCCGTCGCGATCGAAGTCCTCCACGCGACGCATCGGCGACGAGTCGAGCACGAGATAGGTGTTGTACA
>DASRPM010000164.1:0-2943 GCA_035646375.1 Vicinamibacterales bacterium | reverse complement strand
CGCAGTAGACGCCCGGCGCGTAGGTGGCCGTCAGGTGGACCGCCGACCCCGAAGCCGTGTTCACCGTGGCAGTCGTGGAGCAGTCTTCGCCGTTCGGGGTGCCGAGGCCTAGGCCCAGCCAGACCGTCGACGGCACGCTGGCGCCGCCGACGTCGGCGAGAGTCACGTTCACCGTGCCGTTCTCGACGACGCTGAAGGAATAGAACGTGGCGCCTCCCACCGAGACACGGCCGGCAAAGAGCTCCGTGGTGGTGGGGGAGGAGACCGTGGTGGTGGTGCTGGTGTCGGAAGGTGACGTGGTGGTGGTGGAGTCGTCGCACCCGGAGAACATGAACGCGGCGGCCAGGAGCAGGCCGCGTGTCATCCCGAGCGGTCGGCGAGTGTCGGTTCTGGATGTCACTTCATAGGGTCATGGCGGGCTGGCGCGGCGGACTCTGCAAAGCGCGCGCCTGCGATCGGTCAGCGCTCGTTAACAGTTTGTAAAAGAGCGATCAGCTTTTCGCTGAGGGCAGGTCCGAGCTGGTCGATCCGGGCGACGCTGGTGGCGTTGGAATAGATGGTCGAGACGTCGTGCCCGATGCCGATGGCCGCCAGCTTCACCGGTGACGAGCGCTCGATGCCCTCGACCACCGACTTGAGGTGCTGGTCCAGGTACTCGAAGCCGTTGGCGGCCAGTGTGGCCTCGTCCATCGGGGTGCCGTCGGAGACGACCACCAGGATGCGCCGCGCCTCGCTGCGTCCGAGGAGGCGCCCGTGCGCCCAGCTCACGGCCTCGCCGTCGATGTTCTCCTTGAGGATCTCCTCGTGGAGGAAGAGGCCCAGCGCCTGTCGCGCCCGCCGCCACGGCACGTCGGCGTTCTTGATCACGATGTGCTCGAGCGCGTTCAGCCGTCCCGGGTTCTCGGGATACCCGTCCGCCGCCCATTGGCGGGCCGGCTCTCCGCCGTCCCATTCGCGCGTCGTGAACCCGAGCACCTCGCAGCGCACGCCGCATCGCTCCAGCACGCGGGCAAAGATCTCGACCGTGAGGGCGGCGATGAGCATCGGCCGCCCGCGCATCGAGCCGGAGTGGTCGATCAGCAGGCTCACGACCGTGCTCGGGAAGGGCGAGTCGCGCTCTTGTTTGAACGGCCGCGCGCGGCCGCTGGCCACCAGGCGTGCCAGGCGCGATCCGTCGAGCACGCCCTCGTCCAGGTCGAACGCCCACTGACGCGTCTGCCGCGCCATGAGGACGCGCATCAGCCGCTTGGCGAGGCGCGCGACCACCGTGCGGGCGGCACTCAGCTCGGTCTCGAGCCGCGTGTGCAGCTCCACCAGCTCGGCGCGCGTGGCCAGCGTGAGTGCGTTGACGACGCGATCGAACGCCGTCGTGTAGGCGTGGTACCCGCGTCCGTCGGCCGTGGTCTCCACCTGGGCGCCCGCGCTGGCTTCGCCCGAGGTGTCGCCGCTCTGCCGCTCCTGCCGCAACGGTGCCTTGCTGCCACCCGGATCGCCGCGCTTGGGCAGCTGGCGGAGCCGCGCGTCGCGCCGCGGCAGCAGCACCTGGCCGGCGCCGTCGCCCGCGGCCGACGCGGGCGCGACGTACGCCGCGGCATCGCGGACCCAGGCTGCTGCGGCGGCGGCAAAAGCCGCGGGGTCGTCGCGTTGCGTGGCGAGCGCCTCGAGTCGCGCCGACAGGGCCTGCGGCAGCCTCTTGGCGACCACAGCGGCCAGCGACGCCTTCTCCGGCGGCGCTCGATGCCCGCTCAGGCGTTCGAACGCCAGCCAGCGCAGGCCGTCGTCGTCGAGCCCGGGATGCGCCACCAGATTGCGCGCGATGCCCGCGAGCCATCGGGCGCCGACGGCGTCGAGCCGCGCGAGCTCCAGCAGGTCGAAGAGCGCGCCGGCGTGCGGGTCTTCCGGCCGGGACGCGCTATGGGCATGGGCGTCGTGAAATCGCCGACGGAGGGCGAGGCGGTCGGCATACGCGCGCAGACCGCTGAGCGTCGCGGCCGTGGCCGACGCGAGCGGGGCATCGGCGTCGGGCTGCTGCGCCAGCGTTCGCAGGCAGGTGCCGACGGCTTCGACCGTGGTGTCCGGGAATGGTCCCGGCACAACTAGGCCTGGCAGGCCGGGTAGGCCAGGTAAGCCGGGTAGGTCAGAACGCTAGTCATTTCTTGCCTGGTGCGGGGCGCGTGTCGTACATGAGCTCGTCGCCCATGCTGCGCTGGTAGTACTCGGCCACGATCGCGCGCTCGTCCTCGTCGCAGCGGTTGAGGAAGGTCAAGCGGAAGGCGAGCGCGTCGTCCTTGAACAGTGTCGCGTTCTGGGCCCACGTGACGACCGTGCGCGGCGACATGACCGTGGAGAGATCGCCGTCGGCGAAGCCGCGCCGCGTCAGGCTGGCCAGCGCCACCATCGCGCTCACCCGTGCGCGGCCGTCGACGTTGCGGTACTCGGGGCACCGCGCCAGCACCACCTCCACCTCGCGGTCGTGGGCGAGGTAGTTGAGCGTGACGACGATGTTCCAGCGATCCATCTGCCCCTGGTTCAGCGGCTGCGTGCCGTGGTAGAGGCCCGTGGCGTCGCCGAGGCCCACCGTGTTGGCGGTGGCAAACAGGCGGAAGGCGGGGTGTGGCTCGATCACCTGGCTCTGGTCGAGCAGCGTCAGGCGCCCCTCGACCTCGAGCACGCGCTGGATGACGAACATGACGTCGGCGCGGCCGGCGTCGTACTCGTCGAAGACGAGCGCGCACGGGCGCTGCAACGCCCACGTCAGGATGCCCGGTTGGAACTCGGTGATCTGCTTGCCGTCGCGCAGGACGATCGTGTCCTTGCCGATCAGGTCCATGCGGCTCACGTGGCCGTCGAGGTTGACGCGCACGCACGGCCAGTTGAGGCGCGCCGCCACCTGCTCGACGTGGCTCGACTTGCCGGTGCCGTGGCGGCCCTGCACCATCACCC
>DASRPM010000163.1:0-10280 GCA_035646375.1 Vicinamibacterales bacterium | reverse complement strand
TCGTACTCGACGTAGGCGCGGATCGGCCACTTCTCCTTCTTGAGGAGCTGCAGCACCTGCGCGATGGGCGTGTCGCCCTGCCCCCAGGGCACGTTGTCGCCCTGGTTCTTCTTCCGGTCCTTGATGTGCAGGTTGGTGATGTCGGCGTGGTGCTCGCGCAGATAGGCCACCGCGTCGTAGTTGGCGGCGGTGAAGTGGCCGATGTCGAGGTTGATCTTGAAGTGCGGCGACAGCTTGAGGGCCGCGGCGAAGCTTTCGGGGGTGGCGAACTCGTTGGGATCGCTCGTGTTCGAGTGGTTGTGCATCGACACGTTCATCGTGTGCTTCGCGGCAAATGGCACGATCCGCTTCGCCACGGCAAGCGTGGTGGACGACGTGATGAAGCCGGCGCCGAGCGCCCGGGTGATTTCGAAGCCGCGATCGATCTCTTCGTCCGTGAAGCTGGGGTCCGGGCTGTAGTTGTAGGCGGCAATCGACAGGCCCGCCGACTCGTACTGCTTGCGGATCCCACGGAAGTGATCGAGCGGCGTCTCGAGCCGCCAGCGGCGGAGCGCCTCGCGCGCCTTCTGCCGCTCCTCGGCCGGCGCGCCGCGTCCGGCGGGGTTGACCGGCTCGATCTGCGGCGCCCACAGCTCGGTCTCGCTCAGGCCGGTGTCCTTCATCGCCTGGATGATGGCGGCGGTGGCATCCCCGCCCGGCGTGCGCGGCAGCTCACGGAACGAGTAGCTCTGCACGCCCAGCCGCACGCCGCCGACGATGGTGTCGGCCAGCGCACGCCCCGGCAGCGCCAGACCCGCGATCGCCATGAGTCCAAATTCACGTCGTGTGTATCGCATGACACCCCCTACTGGCCCTACCCGCCCTACCCGCCTTACCCGCCCTAATAGAGCGCGAAGGCGTACAACGTGTCCCCCGACGCCACCAGCACATGCTGCTTTCCGCCCACGCGATACGTCTGCGGCGCGTTCGACACGTTGCCGATGCGCGCGTGCCACAGAAGCGACCCGTTGGCCGGATCCATCGCAAAGAAGTTGCCCGACACGTCGCCGCCGAAGAGCAGCTTCCCGGCGGTGACCAGCAGGCCTGGCGCCCGGCCCGCGTTGCCGGCCGCCGTCTGGAAGCGGTGCCGCCACGCCGTCTTGCCGGTCTTGTAGTCGATCGCCGTGATGTAGCTGCCCATCGTGGCGATGCCCACTTCGTCCTTGCCGCCCAGCCCCATCGCACCGCGCGGGTCCGTCTCGGTCAGGTAGTACATCGCGTAGGCTTCGGCGCTCGGCACGTAGAGCAGCCCGGTCTCGGGGCTGAACGCCTGCGGCGGCCAGTTGGTGGCGCCGCCGTTGTTCGAGGACACGAGCGCGCCGGCCACGTGATGATCCTTGGCGGGAATGCGCCGCGGCTGCCCTTTCTCGTTGAGGCCGTCGGCCCAGTTGGCCGTGTCCGAGAACTTGCTGGTGACCAGCCGCTCGCCGGTGAGCCGGTCGAGCGTGAAGTAGTAGCCGTTGCGGCTGGCCGTCACCACCAGCTTGCGCGGCTTGCCGTTGATGGTGCCGTCGACCAGGATCGGCGTCTGCGCCGAGTCCCAGTCGTGCGTGTCGTGCGGCGAGGTCTGGAAGTACCAGGCCATCTTGCCGGTGTCCACGTGTACCGCGACGATGGCGCAGGTGAACAGGTTGTCGCCGTCGCCGCGGGCGACGCTCGTATATGCGGGCGTCGGGTTGCCGGTGCCGAAGATATAGAGCCGTGTCTCGGGATCGTAGCTGCCCGGCAACCACGGGTGCCCGCCGCCGTTGCGCGCCGCGTCGAGGTTCTTCCACGTCTCGAGCCCCGGATCGCCAGGGTTCATCGGCACGGCGTACCAGCGCCACTGCTGCTCACCGGTCTCGGGATCGAACGCCATCAGGTAGCCGGGCGAGTCGAGATCGTTGCCGGTGCCGACGATGACGTGATTGCCCACGACGACCGGAGCGGACGTCAGGAAGTACTGCTGGCTGAACGGCGCGATCTCCTTGTGCCAGCGCTCCTGACCGGTCCGCGCGTCGAGCGAGATCAGGTAGTCGTCGGGCGTGACGAAGAAGAGATAGTTGCCCCACATCGCGGCGCCGCGGTTGCCGATGTGGGTGCCGCCGCGCGTGCGCCAGTAGAAGTGCCACAGCTCGCGGCCGTCCTGCGCGTCGAGCGCCCAGACGTTGTCGGGGGCGGTGACGTAGAGCACGCCGTTCACCGCGAGCACGCCACCCTTCACCACCGTCCCACCCACGAAGTCGTTGTCGCCGACGCCGCCGACGACGGTCACCGACGGCCTGGGTCCAAACGGCGGCGCCGGCGGCGGCACGGCCGGACCGGGCCCCGCCACGAGACGCGAGGCCCACGCCAGCCCCAGGCGCTTGACGTTCGACTGGTTGATCTCGGCAAGCGTGCTGTAGCGGCGGCCCGAGTAGTCGCCCGAGTACGTGGGCCACGAGTCGCCGAGCGGTTTGAGGATCTGCGCGGGATCGAGACCGCCGGCGGCGAAGAGCGCGCCCGTGGCGGCCAGCGCCAGCGCGACGGCCAGAGACCGGGCAGGGGGACGGGGCATAGTCATTTCAGCGTGGTGAGGAACGCCGTCACGTTGTGAATGTCGGCGTCGGTGTACTTGCGCAGGAGATCCTTGTGCGGCCCCAGCGGATCCGACACCTCGACCTTCGTGCGCGGCGTGATGCGGAACGAGCGGTACTCGCCGTCGGCGGTCGTGAGCGACACCACGAAATCATCCACGCGGCCGAGGCTGCCGGTCACCGGCGGCTTGCCGGGTTCGGTGACGGTCACCGTCGGCGGCCGCGCCCTGGCCGGCGGGGGCGCGCCGCGCCCGGTCATGCTGCCGGGCATCAGCCACGACTGCTGCAGAACGCGCTCGTCGGCGATGCGGGTGGCGATACCGCGCAGGTCGCCCGACACCGAGTGGCAGGAGACGCAGGCTTCGTTGAAGTACGCCTCCCCGGCCTTGGCGTTGCCCACGAGAATCGTGGCCGGCTTCTGGCGCGAGAGGTCGTAGCCGGCGACGCGGAACGAGTGCAGGAATACCGCGAGGTCCGCCACCTGATCCGGCTTGAACGCGAACTTCGGCATGGCGCCACGGCCCTGCTCGATCACTGGACCGATCAGTTCGCCGTTCTGGTCGGCGAGCACGATCGCCGAGCGCAGCAGGCTGGGACCGCCGTCGCCGCCGCGCGTATCCTGGCCGTGGCAGAAGGCGCAGTTGATCTTGTAGAGAGCGGTGCCGCGCTCGAGCGCCGCGGGGTCACCGGGAGGGCGTACGGGATACGCGCCGATCCCGGCGCCGCCGATTCGCCCGCGCCCGCCGTCGGGCGGCGCCGCGGGCTGCTGCGCCGCCAGCGCCGCGCCCAGCGTCCAGAGGCACGCCAGCGAGAGTCCGAGGGCCGACGATCTCGTCACGGCGGCGCATGCTATCACGGCGCAGAAATCGATTACATCAGTCAGGTAGGGCGGGTGGGTCAGGTGAGTCAGGTGGGGAGTCAGGTGGGTTTGGAAATCGGCGTGTGAGCGCCGAACCGCACTTCCCCACCAGACTCCCTACCCGACCCACCTGACCTACCTGACCTACCCGACCTCACTTTCCATCGACAGAGAACGCCAGGATGGCATTCCCGGGCATGAAGCCGATCGAGCCGTACCCCGAGTTCACGAACAGCATGCCGCCGGCGACCGTGGCGCCGGGACCGTTCATGCCGCCGCCCTTCGCCGGCACGCCGTTCACCGTCGTGTCGTAGGCGCGCGCGGTGTCCACGTCCCAGATCACCTTGCCGGTTGACGAGTCGTAGGCGCGCAGATGGCCGTCGAGCGCGCCGGAGAAGATCACGCCCGGCATCGCGCTCACCGCGGCCGGCTGTCCGGTGTTGCAGCCGGCGCGCCCGGCGCAGGTGTCGGCGCTCGGAGGCGCCGTCCAGCGCGGCTTGCCGTCGGCGAGGTTCACACTCACCACTCCGCCCGCCTCGCCCGGCTTCTTCTCAAAGGCGCTCGAGAGCGACACGAACGCCGACGTACCGTCGGTGGCAAAGCCCCACTCGATGCCGCCAAGAACCCCGCCGTCACCGGCGCGCGTCTTCCACACCATCTCGCCGCTGTCGGCGTTGACCGCGTACAGCTCGCCCGACTTCTGACCCGCGATCACGAGCCGGCGCCCTCCGGCGGTGACGAGCGCCGTGGCCGCGCCGAAGTCGTAGTCGGGGCCGGCCTTGGCCGGGCAGTTCTCGACGCCCGCCGTCTTCGGCCCGAGGCACGCGACGTTCCAGGCGTCTCCTGCCAGCGTCTGGCGCACCCAGATGATCTTCCCGGTGTCCATCGCGAGCGCCATGATGGCGTCGGTGGACGGCGCGGCCGGCTGCGAGTAAGCGTCGCCGGTGGCCACGTAGACGCGGTTGCGCGCGGCGTCGAGTGCGGGCGCGCCCCACACGCCGGCGCCGGAGGGACCGAAGAGCTGCACGCCGCGCGAGCTGCGCGTGGTCTGCTGCGGCTCTTCGGGGATGGTGTAGGTCTTCCAGATCTGCTTGCCCGACGCCGCGTCGAGCGCCAGCACGCTGCCACGGAACGTGCAGCACTGATAGGTGGGAAGGGCGCCGGACGACTCCTCCATCGACGCGACCGGCACGAACACACGGCCATTGGCGTACGACACGCCGCCCGTGATGATGGCGTCGAGGTGGTCTTCAGCCTTCGTCTTCCACTTCAGCGCGCCTGTTTTCGCGTCGAGCGCGTAGACCTGCGCGTGGGCATCGCCGAAGTAGATGGTGTCGCCCGCGGTCCCGGTGACGACGAGCGGCGTCGAGCGCACGGCCGCCGACGCCTCGTACGCCCACACCAGGCAGCCCGTTTTCGCATCCAGCGAGTAGACCATCCCGTTGCGGGCGCCCACGAACACGCGCGAGCCCACCACGGACACCTGCGAGCCGGACGCCGACACGCCTGGAACGCCGAACGCCCACTTCAATTTCAGCTTCGGCACGTCGGCGGCGGCGAGCCCGGCGGCGGAGGCGGGCTGGAAGCGCGTGTTGCGCGAGTCCACGCCCCAGCCGTTCCAGCTCGCGCCCGCGAACGGCGCGGCGGCACTGGACACACCGGCGGCGCAGTAGGCGCTCTTCGGAATGATCTCGAGCGGCGCGCGATACGACCCCGACGGCCGGCCGGTGACGAATTCGGCCACCGCCCGCCGTTCGGCCGGCGTGAGATTGGCCCCCTGCCGGCGCATGCTGAATGAGCTGAGCGCTGTCTCGACGTGCTCCGGCGTGAGCTCACGCAAAGCCGCGCGGTTGGGCATGCGCGGCAGGTTGCCTTCGTGGCACGCCGCGCAGCTCTGCTTGTAGACCGCCTCGCCGGCTCCGGATGAAGCCTGTGCCTGCGCCAGCGCCGGCGCGGCGATCGACGAAACAGCGGCGGCGACGAACGCCGCGCTCAGTAGTCGCATAGGTCGGCTCCTCACGCTCTGGCCATCACGGGCTGTGCCGCCGTGCCCGCCGTCACGCCGGGCGACACGCGGCAGAACTCGTCGTACGGGAAATCGGATCCGAGCCGCTTGAGCTCCGCGATGAAGTATTCGTCGATGCGCCGCGCCTGCGCGGGCGTGAGCAGCTCCGACGAGCTCCCCTCGCCTCCCTTCCGCATCATCTCGCCCGGCGCGCCGATCGACAGGAACTTGCCCGTGTTGAACTTGTCGTCGATCGTCTTCATGTAGTCGAATGACGACAACTCGCTGACCCTGCGAACGATCTCGGGCGAGGCGTCCACGCCCAGGAACGACGCCACACGCTGTACGGAGCCGGCCAGGTCGCGTCGCATCTCCTTGAACGAGCAGATGAGGACGTTCGGCTTGTCCCGCTGCGCCCAGTAGGCCGCGGTGGTGCTCCCCCAGGATCCGCCCATGAAGAACTGATCCGACAGGAAGTGCTCGAGCCACCCCGCGGCGGTGAGGCCGGTGAAACTGAGCGGCCCCTTCTTCACGAAAAAGTGATAGCTCGACACGAAGACGTCCTTCGGGTCGCGGATGACGATGATGTACTTGGCCGCCGGGGAGTACGGCACGTCTTCCCACCGGAAGTGCGTCTTGATCACGCGCTTCGCTTCGGGCGACGCCTGCCAGACACGCGGGTCCCGTAGAGGAATCGCGTAGCCACGCAATGGCCCCATCATGTCCGTGTCGGGCCAGGCGACGACGCAGTGAATGTGCTCGTAGTCGCCCTTGCCGTGAAACAGCAGTTGGTGCGCGAGCTGCATCATCCAGTTGGTGCCGCTCTTGACGTAGGTCACGACGAACACGTCGTGTTCGGTGGGCTGATAGCCCTTGAACGGATTCTTGGTGAGGAGTTCCTGGCGCTGCCGGGCGCGCATCCCGGCGAACAGCTTGCCATCCAGCTTGAAACGCTGCAGGAGCCAGAACACGGGCCCCATCACGACCAGCATCGTGGCGAAGAACAACCGCATCGGGAGCGGCGGCGGGGTCCGCTTGTAGGGGGCGATCGCGGCTAGCGTCACGGGGCTCTCCTTGAATCGGCGCGATCATAGCGCCGATTCACAGAGCCTTTAGCCCTTTAGCCTTTAGCCTCTGGCCTCTTGGTACTACCCTTGTTTGCCGGGAAGCTCTTGCAGGAGGCCAACCGCTAGAGGCCAAAGGCTAGAGGCTAGAGGCCTTCTCTCATCGCCATCGAAACACCTTCAAGGCGATGACGAACGACACGACTCCCCACCCCGCCAGAATGGCCAGCTCCGTCACCACCTGACGCGATCCGAGCGACGCGCCCTCGAGGATGACTGCCCGCAGCGCATCCACGATCGCTGTGAGCGGCAGGGCCTGGATGAACGGCTGCAGCACCTCGGGGAACCGCGCCGCGGAGAAGAACACGCCGCTCGCAATCCACATCGGGAGCAGGATCAGGTTGATCAGCCCGGAAATGGCCTCGAACGTCTTGGTCCGGCTTGCCGCGAGCAGGCCGATGCCGCCCGACGCCAGCGCGCCCACGAGCGACACCACGACCACCGCCAGAAGCGATCCGCGCAGCGGCATGCCGAGCACGTAGCGGCCGAAGAGGAGCGGAATGGCCACCTCCGGCAGCAGGAACATGAGGCGCGCAAGCACCTGCGCCAGCAGGTAGTGGCTGCGCCGCATGGGGCTCGCCACCATGCGTTTCAGCAGCTTGCGCATGCGCGCCTGGACGATCGAGAACGAGATGCCCCAGACACTCGTCCCGATGATGCCCATCGCGATCAGGCCGGGCAGCAGCCAGTCCACATATCGGGAACCGGGTACCGCCAGGTGCTCTTCGGTCGCCGTCCACGGATCGGCGCGGCCGGCGGCGCGTTTCAGCGCGTCGTCGAGCACCAGCCGCCCCGCCCGGCTCTCGGCGCGCCCGGGATCGAAGCGATAGGTCGGCGGGTCGCCCGGCACGACCACGAGGTCCACCTCGCCGTCGCGCAGCGCCCCGGTCTCTTCGTCCGCGGACACGAGCCGCGGCGTCACGGTCTTCGACGCGGCCAGCGTGGCGCGGAGAGCCTCGGCGCCGTCGCCCGCACGGATGCCCACCGGCACCGGCGTGCTGCTCGACGACGGGAACGCCAGCGCCATCGCCAGCGACATCAGAATCGGAAAGATGAACGCCCAGAAGAGCGCCTCGGGCTCGCGGAAGATCTCGCGCAGCCGGGCGAGCGTGAGCTCGACGAGCGGATGGGACGCGCCGCCTCGCGCCGACTTGACCGGCACGAATTGTGGCATTTGAGTCAACCCTTCCCTCCGGTCAAGACGGCATGCGCGCGAAGCGCGCTAGAAAATAGATGACCAGCGGCTGCGAAGCCTCGCTGGTCATTCCTCCCTCAGGTGACGCCCGGTGCGCGCCATGAACACGTCTTCGAGCGTGCCGTGGTGCGTGATCACCTTGGGCTCGCCGAGTGTGGCGATGAGAGCCTTCGGCGTGTCGAGCGCAATCACCTTGCCGTGGTCCACGATGGCCACGCGGTCGCACAGCACCTCGGCTTCGTCCATGTAGTGCGTGGTCAGCAAGATGGTGCCGCCCTCGGCGCGGAAGCGGTTGAGGATGCCCCACAGCTGCCGTCGCGACTGCGGATCGAGGCCGGTCGTCGGCTCGTCGAGGAACAGCACGTCCGGCGCGCCGGCCAGCGCACAGGCCACCGACAGGCGCTGCTTCTGCCCGCCCGACAGCTTGCTGACCCAGCTCTTACGCTTGCTCTCGAGCTCCACCATGCGGAGCAGATCGTTCACCTCCCGGCCGAGCCGGTAGAACGATCGGAACAGCTTCAGCGTCTCCTCGACCGTCAGCTTGTCCGCCAGCTGCGTCTCCTGGAGCTGGATGCCCAGACGCTGCCGCAAGGCGTGCTCGTCGCGCGCCCAGCGCAGGCCGAGCACTTCCACCTCGCCGGTGTCGGGCGCGAGCAATCCTTCGAGGATCTCGATGGTCGTGGTCTTGCCGGCGCCGTTGGGGCCGAGCAGGCCGAAACATTCGCCGCGGTGCACCGCGAGCGACAGCCCGTCCACGGCCACGACGTCGCCGTAGCGCTTGTGGATGTCGGTGCACTGAAATGCGATGCCGGTCGCGATGTCAGTCAAGATGCCGCCTATTGTCGCCGACGCGCGGGCGACAACCGGTGGCCGCGAGCGGAGACCTACAAGGTAAACGGATGACGACGCCCGTTCCACCACGAGATGGCGAGGGCAACGAGCGCGGCCGCGAGGGCCATCGAAACGAAACCGCCGAACGGCGAGCGGCGGCCGTGCCACCCGCTGCCGAACTGATCCGGCCAGCCGTACCCCGGCCCGCGGTGTCGGAACATATGGGGCTTCGACGGATGCGCCGCGGCGAAAGTTCACCCGGCCGCGCCGCTGGCCTCTGCATTACAATCAGCGCCCTCCGGACAGCCGATGCCTGCTCGCGCCGTCCTCGCCGCGCTTGTGCTGGCCACCGCCGTCGCCCCTTTGACGGCGCAGTGGCCCACGCACCGCTCCGCGTCCGCGCCGCGCACCGCCGACAGCAAGCCCGACATGAAGGGGCCGGTGCCGCGCACGCCCGCCGGCACGCCGGATCTCTCGGGCGTGTGGGAGAACATCGGGTGGCGCGAGCTCCAGGCCCAGAGCAACGACGTGAGCGGCACGGGCGGCTCGCCCGGCACGCGCCCGATCGTCGCGAGCGCGACCGGCGTGCTCACCTCGGGCCCGGGCCTCTTCTTCGACATCGGCACCGGCGTCGCCGGCGGCCTGCCGTTGCAGCCGCCGGCCGCCGCGCTCAAGAAGCAGCGCATGGCCGACAACAGCAAGGACAACCCGGACGCGCACTGCCTGCCGCTCGGCAACCTGCAGCTCCACACGCACCCGCAGCCGCGCAAGATCATTCAGACGCCGGACGTCATCGTGATGCTCTACGAGGGCAACGGCGGCGTGCGGCAGCTTTTCACCGACGGCCGGCCGCTGCCGGCCAACGAACCGCAGCCGTGGTGGTTCGGCTACTCGACGGGCGGCTGGGCGGGCGACACGTTGGTGGTCGAGACGACCGGCTTCCGCGACGGTGGCTGGCTGGACGTGAACGGCAGCCCGCTGAGCGATCGCGGACGGATGACGGAGCGCTATCGCCGCACCAGTTATGGCTTCATGGACGTCGAGGTGACAGTGGACGATCCGAAGACCTACACGCGCCCGTGGACCGTCACCATCAAGCAGCGGCTGATGGCCGACGACGAGCTCATCGAGTTCGTCTGCCTCGAGAACGAGCAGTCCACCAAGCACTTCCGTTAACATGGCAGGGCCGCCTGAAGGCGGCCCCTACAGATGCTGCTGCGGCTCGTGAACACGCTGGCCTACGCGCGTCCTCGGCCGCTCGATTGCGGACCGGACGTGCTCGGCATTCATCAAAGCACGCTTCGCTCGGCAACCCGCAAGCGCTGATGTCACAGGCGCCCTGCATCATCACCGCCGCCATCACGGGGTCGGTACCGCGCAAGGAGAACAACCCCGCCGTCCCGATCACGGTGAGCGAGCAGATCGAGTCCACGCACGCCTGCTACGAGGCGGGCGCGGCGCTGGTGCACGTACACGTGCGCAACGACGATCAGTCCACGACCTCCAATCCGGACAAGTTCGCGGACTTCCTCGAGCGAGTCCGGCCCCACTGCCCCGGCATGATCGTGCAGTTCTCCACCGGCGGCCGATCGGGCGTCGGCTCCGAGCGCGGCGGCATGCTGCACCTGCGGCCCGACATGGCGTCGCTCTCCACCGGCTCGTGCAACTTCCC
>DASRPM010000162.1:0-2136 GCA_035646375.1 Vicinamibacterales bacterium | reverse complement strand
GAGACGTGGTGCCACGGCTCGTTAATCCCGAGGTTCGGGAACACGAGCTGACTCGCCTCGCGATTGAGCATGAACGAAAAGACGCGCGTGAGATCAGCTTCCCACGCCAGCGCCATCAGGTCGAACATGACGGTGGCGTGCTCTTCCCACGTCTCAGGGATACCGATTGGCGCGTTCGGCGCATCGGGGCGTGCCTGTGCCTGGCGCTCGGCACGCTGGATTCGTCCTTCGATCTCGCGGACGTGGTCGAGATACTCGCCGAGCCGCGCCTTGTCGCCGGCGTCGAGCCCGCGCTGGAGACGCGCCACCTTGTCGGTGACGGCGTCGAGAATGCTGCGGTCCTGCTGCTTGCGCGACAGGCGCAGCGCGGCGTTGCCGCCGTCGCCGAACAGCCGCTCGAACACGACCTGCGGGCTGTTCTCCATCGGGAGCGGCAGCGTGTCGTTCCGCCACGAGATGGTGTTGTAGTAGGCGCAGCCGTAGCCGGCGCCGCAGTTCAGCGCCACTTCCTCGAGGCAGACCTCGATCGAGGGCAGCGGCGTGTCCTGGCCGATGTGATCCGCCAGCACCTGGTCCACGGTCTTGCCGCCGTGCACGGTGCCTTTCGAGGGCTGCGCGCCGCTCAGGAACACGGCGGCCGATCGGGCGTGATCGGCGCCCGCGTCCGATCCCTTGCCGCCGGCCATCGGGTGCGCCAGATTGCTCACGACCACCAGGCGGTCGCGCAGCTTCTCGAGCGGCTTGAGCGATTCGGTGAACGTGAACCCGCCGCCCTCGGTGGCCGGCGTCCACTTGTCCATCGTGGCGCCGTGCGGGATGTAGATGCCGCAGAAGCGGCTCTTGGGCAGGGCGGCCGTTTTCGCCTGCGCCGTGGCGGCGGGAATCATCGAGTCGAGGAGCGGCAGCGCCAGCGTCACGCCCATGCCTTGCAGGAACGTGCGGCGGGGCAGGTGTTTTTTGGTGATGAACATATGCGCTCCCCTACGAGGCCACTCGCATCTGAAACGCCGGACTCTTCACGACTCCCAGGATCAGGTCCGAGAACCGATAGCGCGTCTTCGCGGCGTCGCGCATGATGAGGCGCACCGCCGGCATGTCGGTGTGCCTGGTCTCGCGGCCGACGCCGTACATCAGCAGCTTCTCGGTGATCACGGCCACGAACACGTCCGACCGCGCCAGCAGCGCCTTCCGCAGCGCCGCGGGCCCGTCCACCGCCGTGCCGTCCACGAGCTGACCGGAGGCGTCGATCTTCACGCCCTCGTCCTCGCTGCGCCAGCGGCCGACGGCGTCGAAGTTCTCGAGCGACAGCCCGATGGGGTCCATGATCTTGTGGCAGCTGGCGCACGCGGGGTTGGCGCGGTGCTGCTCGATGCGCTCGCGCACCGACTTTGCCGTGGCGGTCGGCTTCTCCTCGAGCGGCGGCACGTCGGCCGGCGGCGCCGGCGCGTGGCTCCCGAGCAGGTTCTCGAGAATCCATCTGCCACGGATCACGGGCGACGTGCGGTTGGGGTTCGACGTGACGAGGAGCAGGCTGCCCTGGCCCAGCACGCCGCGCCGCGCGTCGCTCGGCACCGGCACGCGACGGAACTCGGGCCCATACACGTTGCGAATGCCGTAGTGCTTCGCCAGGCGCTCGTTCACGAACGTGTAGTCGGCGTCGAGCAGGTCCAGCACGGAGCGGTCCTCGCGCAGGACGCTCTCGAAGAGCATCTCGGTCTCACGCTGAAATCCCTGACGCAGGTTGTCGTCGAAGTCGGGAAACACCGTGATGTCCGGGTTCATGCTCTTCAGATCGCGCAGGAACAGCCACTGGTTCGCGAAGTTCTCCACCAGCGCGCGCGCTTTCGGGTCGGCGAGCATCCGGCGCGCCTGCTTTTCGAGCACGGCCGGCTGATGCAGCGTGCCGTCGATGGCGAGCTTGAGCAGCTCGTCGTCGGGAATCGACGACCAGAGGAAGAACGACAGGCGCGAGGCCAGCTCGGTGTCGCTGACGCGGTACGGCGTCTTGGGCGCCACACCAGCCGGTGTCGGCTCGAAGCGGAAGATGAACTCGGGATCGGCCAGCACGCGCCGCAGCGCCATCTCGATGCCCGCCTCGAAATTGCCGGTCTTTGTCTTCTCCTGCTGATAGAAGGA
>DASRPM010000161.1:0-5182 GCA_035646375.1 Vicinamibacterales bacterium | reverse complement strand
GGTGCCGCCGCCCTTGATCCCGAAGATGGGACCCATCGACGGCTCCCGCAGGCACAGCATCACCTTCTTACCCAGCTTGCCGAGGCCCATCGTGAGCGCCACGCTCGTCGTCGTCTTGCCCTCGCCTGCCTTGGTCGGCGTGATCGCCGTGACGATCACGAGCTTGCCGTTCGAGCGCCCCTGCAGGCGCTCGAGCAGCGCGGGGAGCACCTTGCCGCGATACTGCCCCGCGGCCTCGAGCTCATGGGGCTCGATGCCGGCGGCGGCGGCAATGTCGGTAATCGGACGCAGCTTGGCTTCCTGGGCAATCTCCAGCGCTGATTTCATCGTCTGTTCACTCTCGTCGTTTCAATTCGGTCAACGGGCGTCGTCGGAGGTGGTCTGCGACTCGACGATCCCCTGCTTCGGCCGGCCCGGCCGGCTGTCGCGCTCGAGATAGTAGTTGAGCCACGACGCGGTGCCGGTGAGCGCGCGGTCCGGCGGCGGAATGAAGGTCTTGAGGCTCTCGATGTCGTTCGACGCCTCGGCCCGCTCCATCACCTTCACCCAGATGCAGGGCTGCTCGGGGATCACTTCGCACTGGCCGTGGTCGGTGCCGCCGCAGGGGCCGTTGCGCATCTGCTTGGGGCACGTCTGCGGGCAGACGTACTCCATGCTGCCGAGCACGCAATTGCCGCAGTTCTTGCAGCCGAAGATCTCCTTCTTCGACAGGTACTCGACGCGCTCGAATGCGTGGCTGAGCGCCGGGTGGCGATCGAGCCATGCGAACACGCCCTTGAGCACGCGCCGCCCGGCGGTGTCCTGCGGCTGCTTCACCCACGGCACCGGCAGCGCCGTGGCGGCGGCGTCGAGGAGCACCGGCAGGAAGGTGCGCTTCGGCTTCGGCTCGCGCGGCGGCTCGTACAGGTAGAAGCCGCCGGCGCGCCCGAACTGCAGGTCCGGCAGCAGCTCCTTCCACCGCGGCGCCAGCTCCTCGCCGCGATCGATGATGCGCGCGATGTGATTGGGATCGTGCGTGCCGCCAATGTAGGCGCCCGCGTAGCCGATGCCCTTCAGGATCGCCACGGTGATGGCGGCGCGCTCGATGCGCGCGGCAAGCCCCTTGTCGGGCCCCGCCGCGTCGCGCGCGGTAGCCGCCACGAGCTCCGGCGACGCCCAGCAGCCGGGCGGGTTGCCGGTGCCCATCCGCTCGGCCGCCTTGGCGCCGAGCACGTAGACGTTGCCGATGATCGGCGTGGTGATGCCGCGCTCGTCGAGATAGCGCTTCAGCTCGATGAACTTCTTGGCGTCCCAGCCGACCTGCGTGATCGCCATGTCGGCGCCCGCGGCGATCTTCTTTTCGAGCTTCAGGTACTGGTAGAGGAGGTCCTCGCGCTGGTACTTGAACGGCGAGACGGCGCACGACACATGAAACGGCGTGCCGTGCGTCCGCCGCAGCTCCGCCACGGCACTCGCCAGCTGCACCGAATCGACGTCGAAGACCGGCGGCGTCGGCGAGTTCTTCGGCCAGTCGCCGCTGATGCAGAACGTGTTGTGGATGCGCAGCGATTCGAGCGTCGCCAGCGTGTTGGCGATGCCCTTCCGATCCTGCCCGACGCACGTGATGTGGATGTTCGGCGTCAGGCCGAGCGACGCGACGCCCGCGGCAATGCGCAGCGGGTCGTGGCCGGTGGCGCCGCCGGCGTAGCTGGTCACGCCAATCGCAGCGATCTGCGACACCGCGCCCATCTTGGCCGCGACTTCCAACACCTCTTCCTCGCGCTTCGTCGCCGAGGCCACGAGCTCCGCCATGTAGGCGAACTGCCGCGAGCGCAGGCGCTCGGCCAGCACGTTGGCCTGGACGGCCGGCTCACTCATTTGCCCAGTTCCTTACGGACGATCTTGGTGCCTTCCACCATCGCCGCCAGCTTGTTGAACGCCACGTCGTGCGGCAGCCGGACGCAGCCGCAGTCGGGGTTGATCACCAGCTTCTCCGGCGGCACCACCTCGAGCGCGCGCCGGATGCGGTCGGCCACGAGCGCGGGTGATTCCACTTCCTGGCTCTTGACGTCGATGACGCCGAGCCCGAGCTGGAACGGCACGTCGTATTCCTTGAACAGCTGCAGGTCCTCTTCACCGCGCCGCGCGAACTCGAGCGACACCGCCGAGATCTTGGTATCGAGAATCGCCGGGAAGAGATACCGGTAGCTGCCCTCGAACGACGGCTTGCCGTAGCGGTTGCCGTAGCAGATGTGCAGCGTCACCGGCACGGTGACACCCTCGATGAGCGTGTTGATCGCCTTGAGCGCCCACGGCATGTCCTCGGGAAACCCGGAGTAGTACGGCTCGTCGATCTGCAGCTGCTGCGCGCCGCCCTTCACCAGCTCTTTCAGCTCGAAGTTCAGCACGCGCGCCAGGTCGAGCGCGAACGCCTCCTCGCTCGGATAGAACTTGTTCTGGATGCGCTTGACCAGCGTGTGCGGCCCCGAGATCGACACTTTCGGCACCGCGCGCGTGAAGCGGGCGAGAAAGCGCGCCTCCTCGGCGAGCCCCAGCGAGCCGGTGGCCAGCTTCGAGCGCACCATGCTGTCGTAGAAATCGTAGTAGAAGCGCTTCGAGCTCTGATCGAGCTGCACACCGGGCAGCCGCTCGGTGAAGTAGTCGATCATGTTGTCGCGCTGCGCCTCGCCGTCGCTCACGACGTCCACGCCGGCCGCTTCCTGGTCCTTGATCGCCGCCTTGCGCACCGCGTCGTGCATCTCGTCGAGATCGCGCCGGCTCACCCGCCGTGACAGGTAGTCGTTCTTCGCGCGCTCGAGCCATTCCGGCATCGAGTAGCTGCCAATGACAGTGGTCGGAAGAAGCGGCAGTGTGGAACTCATGATCCAATTATCCTTGAAGGGCCCGGGGGGTCGGGCCCTCCCGCTAGCCGCCCGCCCGGAGGGCGGGCAATTAGATACTGTCAGCGAGGCGAAGCCTCCAGGTTCACAGGCGGAGCCTCGCTAATCACGCTGTGTCGTGTAGAGAATCGTCGTCTTGGTGCCGGGGCGGTACGGGAACGGCGCGAAGTGGACGTCGTAGCCGGCCCGCGCCCCCACCGCGCGCAGCAGCGCGCCGTTCACCCAGGTCACGAGCGATCCGTCGAGTTTTCCGGGCCCGCGGAACCCCTTCCGGTAGTCGTCCATGTCGCTGACGAAGATGTCCTGCACCTCGAGGTAGCCCCGCGGGTGCAGCAGCGGCAGCGTGTTGGCGAAGCTCTCGCCTGCGCCACGCGAAATATGGAAGCGCACGTCGTCGGGCGCCTCGGCCAGCAGGTCCTCGAGGTGCTCCTTGCGCAAGCCGGGCGGCACGTGCGCATCGTCGCGATCGTCGAGCGCCAGCAGCCGCTCCTCGAGCTTGAAGGCGTCCCACAGACGCCGCCACACCTCGACGCCGCGCTCGTCGCGGAACACCGCATACGGACCGCCCTCGAGCAGGCGCTTCGACACGTCGGGCAGCTCCTCGCGAGAGAAGCCGAAGTCCTTCACCAGCCCGTCCGCCGCGGTGCCGTTCAGATAGGCGCGCACCTCAACCAGGTAGAGCTTGCCGTCGCGGCGCACGAGGTCGTCGAACGGCAGGTTGTCGTAGGTGTTGGTCGAGTGGACGTACATGATCTTGAAGCGGTACGGCCCGAGCGACCGGTAGGGATTGAGCGCGTCGAGCGGCACCCCGCTCACCTGGTCGCCGTGATGCGCCACGGCGGCGAGCGCGCGCTCGAGGCTGGTCGGCGAGTAGTCGCCGAGCAGGAAGTGCATCCGCGGATAGAACTTGCCGCCGGCCGCCGCGTCGAACTCCTTGAACTTGTCGAGCCACGACGCCGCGCGGGCGCCGGTGCCGACGCCGATCTCCAGCCCCACCAGATCCTGCGGGCACTGGCCCTTGGCCTCGAGCGTCTGGACGCGGGTGAGGAATTCGCGCGCCGACGCCGCGACGGCGTCGGGATGGTTGGCGTCCGACGAGCCCGCCGGCAGCGCCGCCTCGAACCCTTTGCCCGATGCCGCTTCCCAGTCGGCGAGATGGCGCCAGAACAGGCGGTTGAACTCCCAGATCAGGCAGTCGCGATACGGCTTGTAGACGTCGAGATAGACGTGGCGTTCGGGGTTGGCGTCGGGCGCGTCGGCCAGGCTCTTCACCGCCTTGGCCAGCTCCTCGGGCAGGCGGTCGCCGGTGGCCTGCCGCAGGTCCACCGCAATCTCGGCGAGCGGCAGCAGCTTCCCCCAGCTGTCGGCGGTGCGCCGCACGACGACCGGATCGCGGAAGTTGGTCTTGTACTGAATCCAATCGAGATGCACGCGCAGCGACGGCGCGAGCTTCGGATCGAGGATGCCCTCCTCGACCATCGACATCATCGATCCGGTGACGAGCCCGGCCAGTTCGCTCTGGGCCGAACGCTGACCGGCGGCCTTCTTCTTACTGGGGGCTATGTGGTTGATGTGAACGATCACCGAGGGAGCAGAGCCTCACGAGAAGGAGCCGGGTCCGTTGGCGGACCCGGCCCGTGCCAGATTGCGCTGTGCGGCGCGGTGATGCTGCGCTATTCGACGTCGCCGCTCGGCCGTCCGCCCACGGCTTCCTCGGGCTCGAACGCGTATTCCATGTCGCGATCGAGATCGAGATCGAGCTCGTCCTCCGCCGGCTGCGGCGGCAGCGGCGGCGGCGGCGGCTCGTCCGCCGGGATGCGCACGTGGCGATACCACTCGAACCCGGTGCCAGCCGGGATCAGGCGGCCCATGGTGACGTTCTCCTTGAGGCCGCGCAGATGGTCGATCTTGCCCGAGATCGACGCTTCGGTGAGCACGCGCGTCGTTTCCTGGAACGACGCCGCCGAGATGAACGAGTCGGTCGAGAGCGACGCCTTGGTGATGCCGAGCAGCAGCGGCTGCGCCGTCGCCGGCCGGCCGCCCGCCTGGATCACCCGTTCGTTCTCCTCGAGGAACCGGAACTTGTCGGTCTGCTCGTCGATCAGGAACTCGGTGTCGCCCACATCTTCGATCCGCACCCACCGCATCATCTGCCGCGAGATGACCTCGATGTGCTTGTCGTTGATGTTGACGCCCTGCAGCCGGTAGACCTCCTGGATTTCGTTGACCAGGTACTTCTGCAGCTCCTTCTCGCCCAGCACCCGCAGGATGTCGTGCGGGTTGCTCGGGCCGTCCATCAGCTG
>DASRPM010000160.1:0-2469 GCA_035646375.1 Vicinamibacterales bacterium | reverse complement strand
GGGCCGTTGAGCGCCAGCAGGAGCGCGGCGCAGCCGGTGAAGAACGCCAGTGGCCGGGAAAGCGGGATCCGCCGGCGGCTTGTCACGACGCCGTACGTATACAGAGCGGCGAGCAGCAGCACGCCGACCACGACCTCCGCGTGAATCTCGCCGCCGAGCCACCGGAAGGGCGGGGGTGACATCAGCGCTTGAAGAGCAGGAAGTCGCCGGGCAGCGTCATCAGCGAGACAGCCAGGGCGACCGCCAGCAGGAGCGGCGCCACGAACAGGAAGGTCAGCGGCTTCGTGTCGTAGCGCAGGTGCATGAAGTACATGACGACGAGCGCGAACTTGCCGACGGACAGGATGATCAGCAGCGGGACCAGGATCGGCGTGAGCCGCCGGATATAGATGACGCCGAACTCCAGCGCGGTGATCACCGCCAGGATGGCGGCGACCTTCAGATAGGTCCCGATCGACGCGTGGTCGGCCGGCGCGCTCATGGGATCAGGTAGACCACGGTGAAGATGACGATCCAGACGACGTCGACGAAGTGCCAGTAGAGCCCGGCGACCTCCACCTTCATCGCGTCCTGTACCCCCAGCCGGCCGCGCAGATCGAGCACGAGCAGGCTCAGCAGCCACACCACGCCGACGGTCACGTGGCCGCCGTGAAAGCCGGTCAGCACGAAGAACGTCGAGCCGAAGAGATTCGTCTGCAGCGTCAGCCCTTCGTGCACGAACGCGGTGAACTCGTACGCCTGGAAGCCGAGAAAGATCACGCCGAAGAGCGCGGTGCCGGCCAGCCAGAGCCGCGCCTGCCGCCGGTCGCCTCGCTGCACGGCGGCCAGGGCGAGCACCATGAGGAGCGACGACATCAGCAGGTCGAACGTGCTGAGCGTGGTCAGCGGGATGTTGAGGATCTCGTGCGGGTGCGGCCCCACCACGCTCCGGCCGTTGTAGGCCACGTAGGTCGCGATCAGCGTGCCGAACAGGAAGCACTCGGAGCCGAGGAACGTCCACATCGCCAGCTTGCGATGGTCCACGCCGAGGTTGCCGACCTGGTCGGCGTGGGCCGGGTTCCGATGATGCTCGAGGGCAAAGGCGAAGGCGCCGATGACGGTGACGCCGGCGCCGATCACCACGAGGGCCAGGTGATAGAGCGCGCCGAAGGCGGCGATGCCGAGTCCGAGCGCGATGACGATCGGCCACATCGAGGCCGAGGGCAGATGAATGCCGTGTGGATCGGGAGTCTCCACGCGCGGGGCCGGCTTCTGACCGCGCGCGTCGCCGTACTTCTCGCGCCAGAAGCTATCGCGGCCGTACACGGGCGGGATGGCGTCGAAGTCGTGGACGGGCGGCGGCGACGACGTGCGCCACTCGAGCGTGCGCCCGTCCCAGGGATCGGCCGGCGCGCGCGCCCCGCCGCGGAGCGAGCGGACGGCCACCACGACGAAGAGCAGCACGCCCAGCCCGAGGACATAGGCACCGAGGCTCGACACGAAGTTCCACAGCTCCCAGCCCGAGCCGTGGCTGTAGGTGTAGATCCGCCGCGGCATGCCGAGGGCGCCGAGAAAGTGCTGCGGGAAGAACGCCACGTTGAAGCCGACGGCCACCACCCAGAACTGCAGCGTGCCGAGCCGCTCGTCCAGCATGCGGCCGGTCACCTTGGGCCACCAGTAATAGAGCCCGGCGAAGATCCCGAACAGGCTGCCACCGATCAGGACGTAGTGCATGTGGGCCACGACGAAGTAGCTGTCGTGCTGCTGGAGGTCGACCGGCGGCGAGGCATGCATGATGCCGGAGAGTCCGCCGATGGTGAAGAGCCCCACCAGCCCCGCCGCGTAGTGAAAGGCGACGCTCGCACGCAGGCGGCCTCCCCACATGGTGGCCAGCCAGTTGAAGATCTTCACCCCGGTGGGAATGGCGATGATCATGGTGGCGATGGCGAAGGCGGCATCGGCGATGGGCCCCATGCCGACGGCGAACATGTGATGGCTCCAGACGCCGAAGCCGAAGAACCCGATGAGGATGCCGGAGTAGATCATCACCTGAGCGCCGAACAACGGCTTGCGCGAGAAGGTCGGCAGCACCTCGGAGACGATGCCGAACGCGGGCAGGATGAGGATGTAGACCTCCGGGTGTCCGAAGATCCAGAACAGGTGCTGCCAGAGATGCAGATCGCCGCCGGCCGCCACGTCGTAGAAGTGCGTGCCGAAGAACCGGTCGAACATCAGGAAGATCAGCCCCACCGTCACCGCCGGGAATGCGAGCACGATGAGGAACTGCACCACCAGCGCCATCCAGACGAAGAGCGGCATGCGCATCAGCGTCATGCCCGGCGCGCGCAGGTTCAGGATGGTGGCGATGAAGTTCACGGCCGCGATGATCGACGAGGCGCCGAGGACCTGCAGGCTCAGCAGCCAGAAGTCGACCGACGGCCCCGGCGAGAACGGCCGCGTCGTGAGGTTCGCATAGCCGAACCAGCCGAC
>DASRPM010000159.1:0-3986 GCA_035646375.1 Vicinamibacterales bacterium | reverse complement strand
ACGACGCCGAGCGGGATGCGCGCCGGCTCGCCCTCGCCGGTCAGCGTCACGGCGCCGCCGGCCATGACGCCGAAGTGCTCGAACGAGCGCAGCTGCTCGCGGTAGTCGAAGTACTCGATGGACGAGATGGTGGCGCGCCGCGTGTCCGTCCAGCTGTTCCACACGCCCACGAGGCGCTCCGGCTCGCTGTAGGGCAGCGGGCGGAGAACGACGGCGTCGAGCACCGAGAAGAGGGCGGCGTTGGCGCCGATGCCGAGCGCCAGCGTGAGCACGGCGGACGCCGCGAAGCCGGGCGAGCGGCGGAGCGCTCGAGCGCCGTGACGCACGTCCTGCCAGAGGCTGTCGAACATGGGCTTCAGACCACGGCCAGCGATTCCTCGACCACCCGGCCGTCGAACAGGTGAATGTGTCGCGCGGCGTGCTGCGCGTAGCGCGCGTCGTGCGTCACCATGCAGATGGTGGCGCCGGCCATGTGCAGCTCCTTGAGCAGGTCCATCACCGCCTCGCCGTTCTTGGAATCGAGGTTGCCGGTGGGCTCGTCGGCCAGCAGAATCGACGGCTCGCCGCAGACGGCCCGCGCCACGGCGACGCGCTGCTGCTGGCCGCCCGAGAGCTGGCTGGGAAGGTGCTTGGCGCGGTGGGCCATGCCGACGCGTTCCAGCGCCGCCGTCACGCGCTCCCGGCGCTCGGCGGAGCGCATGCCGCGGTAGGTGAGCGGCAGCTCCACGTTCTCGAAGACGTTCAGGTCGCCAATCAGGTTGAAGCTCTGGAAGATGAAGCCGACTTCGCGGTTGCGCACCCGCGCCCGCTGCGCCAGCGTGAGCTTGGCCACGGCCTGGTCGTTGAGCGTGTAGGTGCCGTCGGTCGGCGTGTCGAGCAGCCCCAGGATCGACAGCAGCGTGGACTTGCCGCAGCCAGACGGCCCGGCAATCGACACGTACTCACCGCGATGGATCTCGATGTTGATGTTGTCGAGTGCGTGTGTCTCGACTTCGTCGGTGAGGAACACCTTCTTCACGGCGTCGAGTTTGATCAGCGGCTGACTCATCGTGTGTCCTTGTCGGCTTAAGGCTTAGGGCTTAGGGCTTAGGGAAAGCCTTTGACCCACTCCGCCTACTCTGCTTACTCCGCCCACTCTGCCTCGTTACCGCAGCCTGACCCGGTCGTACGCGTCCCATGTGGACATGTCCGAGAGCACCACGCGGTCGCCTTCCTTCAGTCCCGACAGCACGACGATCGCGTTGACCGAGCTGACGCCGAACTTCACCTGCACCCGCGTGGCGTCGCCGTCGGCGGTGATCACCTTGAACAGGCCGGCGGTGCTGTTGTCCTGGCCGAGCGACGGCCGTCCGACGTAGAGCACGTCTTCGAGCCGCTCCAGCTGCACCGTGCCGTCCACGCTGGAGTCCGGCACCGCGCCCCGAGGCAGCTCGCCCGTCAGTGAGACGTCAACCGTGACGGTTCCGTTCATCGCCGCGGGGTCCTTGCGGCTGACGCGCCCGCTGACGACGCCGTTGCGCGTGTCCACTTCCGCCGGCTGACCCACCTCGATGTCGCGGGCTTCCGTCTCGGCGACCCTGAGCTCCGCCTTCAGCCGTCCGGGGTCGGCCACGCGCGCGAGGTTCTGTCCCGGCGCGACACGCTGGCCCGCTTCGACCGGCACCTGCTGCAGCACGCCGCTGAAGCCGGGCGTCACCTGCAGCGCGCGCAGGCGGCTGGCGTAGAGATCGGAGACGGCCTGCGCCTGATCCACCGTGGCCTGCTGCCCGCGCAGCCGCGCCTCGATCGACTCGCGCGCCGCCGTCATGCGCCGCGTCTCGATGGCGACGCGGTTCTTCAGCGTGTCGGCCTTGAGGTGCGACTGCTTGCGAATCAGCTCGGAGACGAGCTGTTCCTTGGCCAGCGCCTCGTTGGACTCGGCCTCCATTTTCGCCTGCTCGAAATCGGACTGGATCGAGGCGGCGAGCGCCTCCTGCGTGAGGAGGTCGTTCTGCAGCTGGGCGCGCAGGTTGTCGAGCGCGGCGCGCGCGGACTGCAGCGCGAGGCGCGCGTTCAGCGCCTCCTGTTCCACCTGCGGATTGGTCAGGACGAGGATGACCGAGTCGGCTTGAACGGTGGCGCCGGGCCGCAGGAGGATGCGCTCGACGCGCCCCTCGGTGGTGGCCGGCAGCCAGCGGGTGTCCTCGGGCACGAGCGTGCCCACGCCGCGCACCTGCCGCACGATGGAGCCGCGCTTGACCGTGTCCTCGAGCACCGTGGCGCGTTCGACCGATGGCGCCGCTGGCTCCATCCGGGCCAGCGCCACCGAGAGGACAACCAGGATCAGGACACCGGCGACGGCCAGACCGGCCTGACGGATCCTCTTGCGGCGGAGAATGGCGGGGTCGCGGGCGATATCGGGCATGGGTCCGTCCCTGGTGTCCTCAAAGGCTGTGCCACATCGCGGCCGTGGCGGCGGGCCCATTTTGGCGATTTTGGCGGCTCCAGACCAACCCGGGGACCGCCGGGGCCGCTTGTGCTGTTCGCTCGTGGGACGGCGCTGTTCGTGCCCGCACGTCAGCGCCCGGTGTCCCATTGCCCGCCCTCCGGGCGGGCGTCAAAGGCGATCGCCAGAGCCGTGGCGTCGTCGTCGAGCGTCCGGCCCGCCCATTGGTGTACGTCGCCGAACACCTGATCGAGGATCTCGTTGGCGCCGAGGGATCGGTGGCGGACCAGGGTGCCGACCAGATGCTCGTCGCCGTATTCGCGCGAGGCCGAGAGTCCGGCCTCCACGAGGCCGTCGGTGAACAGCAGCAGCCGATCGCCGGTTTCAATCAAGGCGCGGCCGCTGTCGTAGACGGCGCTGTCGAAGACGCCCACGATGGCGCCGCCGGCGTCGAGCCGTGACACGGCGCCGCCGGAGCGGACCAGGATCGGCGGGTTGTGGCCCGCGTTGCAGTACCGGATCACGCCCTCGGCAAGGTCGAGCACCGCCACGAACAGGGTGACGAACCGGCCGTGCGCCCCCTGCCGGCACAGCGCCCGGTTGATGCGGGCCACGGCCTCGTGCGGCGCGCAGTCTTCGACGACGAACGCGCGCACCGTGGCCTGCAGACTCGACACGAGCAGCGCCGCCGGCAGCCCCTTGCCGCACACGTCGGCAATGCAGATCGCCAGCCGGTCGGGGCCGAGCAGCATCGCGTCGTAATAGTCGCCGCCAAATCCCGAGGCGGGCTCCCAACGCCAGGCGAGGCGGCAGCGGGGCACCTCCGGCAGCACGGACGGCAGCAGGGCCCGGTGGATCGCCTCCGCCTCGCGCCACTCGCGTGCGGTGTGTGACGGCCTCGCCTCTGGCGTCGGCTGTGTTGCGGCGCGCTCGGCACGCGCGTGCTCGATTTCGGCGCGCAGCACCTGCACCAGGGCGTCGTTGTTCCACGGCTTGGGGATGTAGCCGCGGGCGCCGCGGCGCATCGCCTCCACCGCCGTCTCCACGTTGGCCCAGCCGGTCATGGCGATGAGCGGCAGGTGCGGCTGCGTGGTGTGCAGGTCCGAGATGAGATCGAGGCCCTCGACGCCGGACGTGGTGTCGCGGGCGTAATCGAGGTCCATGAGCACGGCATCGACGTCGTGTGTGGCCAGGTGCGCGCGGACGTCCTCGACGGAGGCGGCGCCCAGCGAGTGGAAGCCGGCCGTCCTGAGCAGCAGCCGCAACGCGGCGATCACGTCGGGCTGATCGTCGGCGACGAGTACGGTTGGCGTCGGAGCGGCGGACATGCCGGGCTGGAGCATCAAGCGGCGTACCAGCACCGGGGCCGCGGGTCGAAGTAGCGGTTTGGAGCGAAAAGCGGCGATTATCGCCGCATGCGGGCGTCCAGGACGGCGGGCTCGGAGTGTTCGGGCGTGGGACGGCCGGTTCCGGCGGCGCACGGTCGGCGACCGGCCGCACGCCAACCTTTTGCCCGTGCCACCGTCCAAGCATCAAGCATGCACGAGAGCGACCTGCTGGT
>DASRPM010000158.1:0-2104 GCA_035646375.1 Vicinamibacterales bacterium | reverse complement strand
GGACGAGAACGGGCCCGCGCGGAAGGCCTCGAGGTGACGTTCGAGACCGCCGACGCCGAGGCGCTGCCCTATGCGGATGCGAGCTTCGACGTCGTGCTCTCGACATTCGGCGTGATGTTCGCGCCCGACCACGACAAGTCCTCGGCGGAAATGCTTCGCGTGTGCCGGCCGGGAGGCCACATCGGCCTGGCCTCGTGGACGCCGCAGGGCTTCCTGGGCGGGCTCTTTCGAACGGTAGGCAAGCATGTGCCGCCGCCGGCTGGCGTTCGCTCGCCGCTGCTGTGGGGCACACCTGATCATCTTCAAGGTCTGTTCGCGGGCGCCACGTCCGTCGCGCATACCACGAGGACATTTGCGTTCCGCTACCGCTCGCCGGAACACTTCGTCGACGTCTTCCGAACGTTTTATGGCCCCGTCCACAAAGCGTTCGCTGCGCTCGACGCCAGCGGCCAGGCGGCGCTCGAAGCCGACATGCTCGCGCTCCTGCGGACACACGACCGCGGCGGCGCGTCCGGCCTCGTCGTGCCGGCGGAGTATCTCGAAACGGTGATCGTGCGGTGACCAAACGACTGATGTGCGTCCTCGCCCATCCCGACGATGAATCGCTGGGAACGGGCGGGACGCTGGCCAAGTACGCGGCGGAAGGCGTCGAGACCTGCCTCGTGACGGCGACACGAGGAGAGCGCGGACGCTTCGGCACGAGCTCAGAGCGGCCCGTTGACGCGGTAGTCGGTCAGACTCGCGAGACCGAGCTCCGCGCGGCGGCCCGCGAGCTGGGCGTCCGTGAGGTCGTCGTCCTTGGCTATCCGGATGGGAGGCTCGATGGCGTGCCTGCCGCAGCCGCGCAGCAGGCCATCGCCGATCAGATCCGCCGCATCAGACCGCAGGTCGTGGTCACGTTCGGGCCCGATGGCGCGTACGGCCATCCCGATCACATCGCCGTGTCGCAGTTGACCACCGCGGCCGTCGTGCGCGCGGCCGGTGCGGACCATGCCGTGTCGAAGCTGTACTACATCGCATGGAGCGCGCCGGTGTGGGCCCAGTATCAGGCGGCGCTCAAGAAGTTGACCAGCACCGTCGATGGCGTCGAGCGGCAGGTGGACCCGACACCGGAGTGGGAGATCACCACCCGGCTCGATACGAGCGCCGTGTGGCCCACCGTCTGGCGCGCAGTCCAGTGCCATCAGACCCAGATGGGCGGCTATGCGCCACTCACGCAACTGTCGCCCGAGCGCCATCGCGCGCTGTGGGGCGTTCAGGAGTTCTATCGCGCGTTCAGCCTCGTGAACGGCAGCCGCGCGCGCGAGTCCGATCTCTTCGAGGGACTGTCATGACACCGGTACAAGATGTCGAGACACTGAGGGGCCGCACGGCTCCCATCGAAATGAGCGCCGCCGAGTTCAGGGATGCCGGGTACCAGCTGGTGAACCGCATCGCCGACTGGCTCGAACAGATGCCCGGCGGTCCGGTCGTGCGGCAGGACTCGGCTGAGGGGGTCCGCCGTGCACTCGACGCCGCGCGCGGACTCCCCGACGCGGGCACCGACGCCGGCACGCTGCTCGACGAAGCCACGCAACTGCTGTTTCAGCACTCGCTCTTCAACGGCCATCCCCGCTTCTTCGGCTACATCACGTCGAGTCCGGCGCCGATCGGTGCACTCGGCGATCTGCTGGCTTCAGCGATCAACGCCAACGTTGGCGCGTGGCGGCTGTCGCCGATGGCCACCGAGATCGAGCTTCAGACGATTCGCTGGATCGCGGAGCTGATTGGATTTCCCCGCGACGCGGGCGGCCTGCTGGTCAGCGGCGGCAACATGGCGAACTTCGTGTGCTTCCTGGCTGCGCGCGCGGCAAAAGCGGAGCACGTGCGAAGCGGCGGCATTCGCGCCGGGGCTCAGCTGCGCGTCTACGCGTCGTCGGAAACGCACACGTGGATTCAGAAGGCCGCCGACCTGTTCGGTCTTGGTACCGATTCGATCCGCTGGATCCCCGCCGATGCCGAACAGTGGCTGGAGACTGCCGCGCTCGAACGGCAGCTGGTCGCCGACCGGTCGAGTGGCGATGTGCCGATGCTCGTCGTCGGCACGGCCGGCACGGTCAGCACC
>DASRPM010000157.1:0-8603 GCA_035646375.1 Vicinamibacterales bacterium | reverse complement strand
TGGCATGCCTCGCTCGACGACGGGCTGGCCGAGGCGCGGCGCGAGCGGAAGCCGGTGCTCGTGGACATGTGGGCCACGTGGTGCAAGAACTGCCTGACGATGGACAAGACCACGCTCGCCGATCCCGCGGTGAAAGCGGCGCTCGACGGCTACGTGAAGATCAAGTTCCAGGCCGAGCACCTCGACGAATCACCGGCCCGCGACGTCATCGAACGGCTCGGCGGCATCGGCCTGCCCACCTACGCCATCCTGCGGCCGCGCCCGTAGGAACTCCGGGATGGACGAGACGCCCACGGTGCTCGCCGCCTTCGGCGCGGGCGCCCTGTCGATCGCGTCGCCGGCGGTCGCACCGCTCCTTCCGGGGTTTGCCGGTTACATCTGGAATCGCGGACTCGCACAGCTCGCCGGGTTTCTCCTCGGCTTTTCACTGATCTTCGTGGCGCTCGGGGCCGGTGCCACGAGCGTTGGGCAAGCGCTGCTCGAGCAGCTGACGCTGGCGGAGCGCGCGGCCGGCGTCACGCTGACGGCGCTCGGCATACGCGACATGCGCGCGGCCTGGAGCCGAGGGCCCAGCCCCGAGACCGGCGCGCCCGAACGGGCGACAGCGAGCACCGTGACCGCGGCGTTCGTGGCCGGCGCCGCACTGATGTTCGGCTGGACCCCGGTGGCGGGCGTCGTCCTCAATCGCATTCTCGCGATCGCTACCTCGGCCGACACGATCGAGCACGGCCTGTCGCTGCTCGCGGTCAACGCCGCGGGGCGCGCGCTGCCGCTGGCGGCCCTGGCCCTTGCGCTCGGCGCGACTCTTCAACGCGCGGCGGCGGCTGGGTCGTCGCGCGACACGATCCAGCTCATCTCCGCGGGCGTGGTCACGCTGAGCGGTCTCCTGATCGTCAGCGGCCTGTTCCCGAGCATCGCCGCGGCGCTCGTGCCACTTCTCCCGCTCGCCTGATCCGCGACCTGTTATTCTGTCCGAGGAGATGCGACTCTTCTGATGCATCGGCGCGGCCTTCGCCACGGGCTCGTCGTGCTGCTCTTCGCGGCCGCGGCCGGCGCGGGCGCGTTTGCCTGGAGCGTCGATCAACGGCTCACCGCGCTCGGCGCCGGGGAGCACGCCGCGTCGTCGCGCTTCGACAGGCTCGTGCAGTCGATCGCGCGCTTCGATGCCGCGCAGCAGCTCTTCGACCCGGCGCGTGAATCCGGGACCGAGTGGTTCGCGCGCGTGCGACGGCTGCTGGCGCAGATCGAGTCCGGCGCCAAGGAGCTGCACACCTCGGCGGCGGCGGCATCCGCGGCGCGCACCTTCGACGACGTCACCGGGCGCGTCGTGTCGGCCGTGGCGAGAGCGGAAGAAAACCTGCGGGACGGCCACGATCTGATGGCGGCCGACCTGGTGCAGGACGAGGCTCGGCCGGGCGCCGAGGCGATGCGGGCCGCCGTCCTCGAGTGGCGGGCGGCCGAAGCCAACGCGGCGGACGCGGCGCGGACGGCGCTCTTTCAACAGCTGTGGACCGTGCTCGGAGGCACGCTGGCGTTCTGGGCGATCGGCGTGCTGCTGCTCGCTCCACGCCAGACGGTCGCTTCTCCGGCCGCGCCGGCCAGCCTGTCGATCCTCGCGGAGCCGGCTGGCGACGCGGCGATTGCGCTGCCGGCGGAGCCGGCGCCGCTCCAGGCGCCCGCTCCCATCGAGAACGCCCCATCCGCGGTCGATCTGGTGCCGGCCGCGGAACTGTGCGCGGACATCGCGCGCGCCGACAGCGGCGAAACGCTGGCGGCGCTGGTGGGCCGGGCGGCCGGTGTGATCGGGGCCTCGGGGATCGTCGTCTGGCTGGCGGGGAGTGACAACGAGCTCGTGCCGGTGCTCGTGCATGGATACGGGCCGGAGGCGCGCGCGCTGTTGGGCACGCTGCCGCTGGCCGACGAGAACATGACGACGCGCGCGTGGCACTCGGGGCAGCTGCAGTGGGTCGATGGCGACGCGCGGTCGCGCGGCGCGATCGCGGCCCCCATGTTCCAGGGGCCGCGCCGCACGGGCGTGCTGTCGGTGGAGTTGGACGGCGCCAGGGCCGAAGCGCTGCCGCGCGCGCTCACCAGCATTCTGGCCGCGCAGTTCGCGACGGCCGTGTCGCCGCAGCCGGAACCGGCGGCCGCGGCGACCCTTGAGGCCACCGGCTCGTAAGCGGGCGGTCTAAAGACCGTCCGCTACACCCTGCCCGCCTCACTCACCCGCCCTACCCGCCTTAGATCGTCCGACCCGTCCGAACGGGAGGCCGCTCGCGCTGGGGCAGCGTCGCTGTCAGCTTCAGTTCCTTCCGGTCTCGCGTCACGGTCAGGGCCAGCATGCCGCCGTCGGCGGCGCGGCCGACCTCCTGGGTCACGTCCGAAACCTCGTTCACGGTGCGGCTGTTGATGGCGGTGATGATGTCGCCCGCCTTCAGCCCGGCGCGGCCCGCCGGCGACTCGGCCTCAACCGTCGTCACCATCACGCCGCCCTTGACCCCGAACGTGGTCGCGAGCTGATCGGTGAGCGGGATCAGCTGCACGCCGAAGCGGGCGCGCGGGCCGCCGACCCACGTGCCGAATCCGCGTCCGCCGGGACCGTCGTATCGGAACTCGAAGTTGCGAGCCATGTCGCGCATCTGCCGATCGAGGCCGCTCAGGTCCGGCATCGTGAACCACGCGCGATTGCTCTCCGGTGTCAGGTCCACCGTCCGGCGGTTGCCGTCGCGAACGATGGCCGTCCGCACCGGGCGGTCGTCCGGGCTCTCGCGCACCAGCCGCGAGAGCTGGCGCGCGCTGCGTACGCGCTCGCCGTCGAACTCCACGATGACGTCGCCGGTCATGATCCCGGCCTTCTCGGCCGGACTGCCAGTTTCGACCCCCGTGACGAAAGCGCCCTGCGCCGGCGACAGTTTCGCCCGCTGCCCCTCGTCGGCCGAGACGTCCCGCACCGTGACGCCGATAGACCCGCCGATCCCGTCGATCTGGATCCGCTGCGGTTCGAGCCTCCGCAACCCCTGGTCCTGGGCCCACACCACCGTGGGCCGGATCACGCCGGCAGCGCCCAACGCCGCCAGGGCCAGCCCGCCGACCGCGACGGCCAGCAACACCTTTCCCATCAACCCCTTCATACGTCCCTCCAGCTCCTGCCCCGCCCGCCCGAAGGGCGGGCAATCAAACACTGCACTAGCGAGGCGGAGCCTGCATGCTCGTTGGTCCGAGGCGAAGCCTCGCTAGCTCTCTGACGGGGTCACCCCGGGAAAAGTTGGCATAATTCGCCCCTATGGCCAGGGACGACTCGAAGGCCCGCATTCTGGAGCGCGCGGAGCGGGAACAGGTCCGGTTCATGCGGCTCCAGTTCACGGACATCCTCGGGTCCACCAAGAACGTCGAGGTGCCGGATCGGCAATTTGGCGAGGCCCTGGACGGGCACATCACCTTCGACGGCTCGTCCATCGAGGGCTTCGTCCGGACCGAAGAGTCCGACATGTACCTCAAGCCGGACCTCTCCACCTTCCAGGTCCTGCCGTGGACTTACGCGGGCTCCGAGCGCGTGGCGCGGGTGATTTGCGACATCGTCAACCCGGACGGGACGCCATTTGCGGGCTGCCCGCGGTCCACGTTGAAGCGCGCCATCGAGCTGGCGGCGTCGCGCGGCTTCGCGATGCGGGCCGGTCCGGAGGCGGAGTTCTTCCTGTTTCAGCGCCGCGACGGGCAGCCGACGACCGAGACGCACGATTCCGGCGGCTACTTCGACCTGACCCCGGTCGATCTGGGCGAGGACGTGCGCCGGGAGATCGTGCGCTCGCTCGAGCAGATGGGATTTCACGTCGAGGCGGCGCACCACGAGGTGGCGCCGGGCCAGCACGAGATCGACTTCCGCCACGACGACGCGCTGCTCACGGCCGACAACGTGAGCACGTTCCGCTTCGTCGTGAAGAACGTGGCCAGCCGTCACGGCCTGCACGCGACGTTCATGCCGAAGCCGGTCTTCGGCGTCAACGGCAGCGGCATGCACACGCACCAGTCGCTGTTCTCGCGCGGGCGCAACGTGTTCTTCGACGAGAAGGCGGAGCGGCAGCTGAGCGCGTCGTGCCTGCATTATGTGGGCGGCCTGCTGAAGCACTCCAAGGCGTTCTGCGCCGTGACCAACCCGCTCGTCAACTCGTACAAACGGCTGGTGCCAGGCTACGAAGCGCCGACCGCGATCGCGTGGTCCGAGCGCAATCGCAGCCCGCTCATCCGCGTGCCCGTCGGGCGCGGGCCGAAGACGCGCATCGAGCTGCGCATGCCGGATCCGTCGTGCAACCCCTATCTGGCGCTGGCGGTCATGCTGCGCGCCGGGCTCGACGGCCTCGAGCGCCAGCTCGATCCCGGCCCGCCGGTGAACAAGAACATCTACAAGATGAGCCACCGCGAGCGGCGGCATCTGCGCATCGACGAACTGCCCGGCAACCTGAGCGAAGCGATCGACGAGCTCGAGAAGAGCGCGCTCATGAAGGACACGCTCGGCGAGCACATCTTCGACCACTTCATCACCGCCAAGCGCACCGAGTGGGACAGCTACATCCGGCAGGTGTCGTCGTGGGAGATCGAGCGGTATCTGAATACGTACTAGTCAGGTGGGTCGGGTGGGTCAGGTGGGTCGGGTGGGTAAGATCGCTTGCAGAGGCTTTACCTACCTGACCAAATCGTGCGCTGTCCTCCCCCACTGACGCCCTCAGGTGACGCGAACGCGGCAGGCGTCACGAAATCAGCTGATTCTGGTGAATTTTGCGTGCGCGAGGCCGGGCACGCTCTTTGATTGCTCGGGTCTGCGGTCGCGCCGGACCAACCGGGACACGTAACCTTCAGGCAGGCGCTGGCATCGCCGTGTCCCGGCTTTTGCACCTTCACGGCCCGTGCGCGACCATTGAGCATCGCCGCTTGCCGCCTCCCCCCAGGCGCGGTGAGGAGTGACACATTATGACGAGAACTTCCGCGATTGCGCTGGCGCTCGTGAGCGCCCTCTGGCTGACCGGATGCGCGTCCTCGGTTCGCATCGCCGAGATCAAGACGGATCCGGGACGCTTCGATCGCAAGACGGTGGCAGTCCAGGGCACGGTCACGTCCAGCTTCGGCGTGGCGCTCGTCCCGTTCCAGTACTACAACGTCGACGACGGCACGGGCGAGATTGCGGTGCTGTCGCGCAGCGCGCGCAGCATGCCGGCCAAGGGAGCGCGCGTCGAGGTGAAGGGGCGGGTCGGCGAAGTGGCGTCGTTCGGCGGCCGCAGCATCGGCCTGCACATCGAAGAAGAGAGCAGGAAAAGCAAGAATTAGCCTCTAGCCTTTGGCCTCTAGGTACTACCTCTGTTTGCCGGGAAGCTCCGGCAAGAGGCTAAAGGCCAGAGGCTGAAGGCTCTCCGTTATATCTCACCGCGACGACCGTCATGTCGTCGGTCTGCGCCGCGGCGCCGCGGAACTGCATCACTGCGTCGAACATCGCGTCCACGATGGTCTGCACCGGATCGTTGCGGTGGCGGGCCACGACTTCGCAGGCGCGCCGCGTGCCGAACTCCGAGCCTCGCTCGTCCGGGCTCTCGAAGATGCCGTCGGTGCAGAACACCAGCAGGTCGTTCGGCCGCAGCTCCATTTCCATCTCGTCGTAGGTCACGCCGGCAAACGACCCGAGTGGCACGCCCGGCAGCTCGATCTGCGAGCAGCTCTCCCCGCTGCAGTAGATCGGATACGGCAGGCCCGAGTTGGCAATCGTCACGACGTGCCGATCGAGGTCGAAGAACGCGTAGCACAGGGTGCAGTAGTACTCCTCGAGCTGGCGCTCGTGGAGGATGGTGTTCATGGCCTGCAGTACGCCCGACACGCGGAAGAGTTCCGGTGAAAAGCGCCGCCGCATCGTGCGCGATCGCACGAGCTCGGCCACGAACCCGCCGTAGAGCGCCGCCGGCGCGCCCTTGCCGGACACGTCGCCCACCGCAACGGCCAGCGTGCGCGGATCCGGCATCAGGAAGTCGTAGAGGTCGCCTCCCAGCTCCCGCGCCGGCTCGATACGCGCCGCCACGTCCACGTCGTCGAGCGGCCGCGGCAGCTCGGTCGGCAGGAGCGCCATCTGCACGCGCTGCGCGAAGCGGAGCTCCTTTTCGATCCGCTCTTCGTTCCGCCGCACTTCCTCGTAGAGACGCGCGTTGTCGATCGCCACGGCGGCCTGGCTCGCGAGCAGCGTGAGCAGCTCCTTGTGCTCCTTCGTGAAGGCGTCGAGCTCGGGGCTCTCGAGGTCGAACACGCCGATGCAGCGATCCTTGATCAGCATCGGGATCACCAGCTCGGAACGCGCGTCGTCCACGAGGTTGATGTAGCGCGGGTCCTTCGACACGTCGGACACCAGCACCGCCTCGCGATGCAGCGCCGACCAGCCGACGAGCCCCTCGCCGAGCCGCACGTGCTTCGACTCGGCGCCCTTGCCGTAGCGCACGGCCAGCTTCATCTCGAGATCCTGGGTGGTCTCGTTGAGGAGCAGGATGCCGAACGTGCGGTAGTCCACGAGCCGCTTGGTCAGGCTGGCGATGCGCGTGAGCAGGGCGTCGAGGTCGAGGATCGACGACATCTCCCGGCCGATCTCGGCAAGCGTCTCGAGCGTGTCCACGTATTGGCGCTCGGAGCGGAAGAGGCGCGCGTTCTCGATGGCCACGGCCACGTGGGCCGCGAACTGCCGCAGCAGCGCCTCGTCCGACGAGGTGAACGCACCCTCCGTCTCGTTCAGGAGGTTGAGCGCGCCAATCACCTTGCCCTTGCGCCGCATCGGCACGGCCAGCTGCGACAGCATGTTGCGCAGGGGTCCCATGTAGCGCGGCTCCTGGCGGATGTCGTTCACCAGGATGGGCCGGCCTTCCTCCACTGCCGCCCCCACGACGCCCTGACCCACGCGCAGGCGCATGTTCGGCTGCGCGTCTGGATAGCCGACCGCGTAGGCGATGCGCAGTTCGCCTCGTTTCTCGTCGAGCAGGTAGACGGAGAAGGCGTTGAACTTCGTCAGCCGGGCGATGAGCTGCGGAATCTTCGCCAGCAGCTCCTCGAGATCGAGAACGGAAGTCACCTCGCGACCGAGCTCGAAGAGCGTGGACAGGAGCTCGGAATCGGCGGCGGGACGCGCCTGCCCGCGGGAATCGGCCGCGCCGGGCGCGGGCTCACTCATGGGGAACGAAACAGGTCATCGGGGCTGCTGGAATTATACTGGCGGGGATTGACGACACCGCTGACGCTGCCGCTCGAGTACGAGGCGATTGCACGAATTCTGCCGCACCGCTACCCGTTTCTGCTCGTCGATCGCATCACCGAGCTCGAACCGGACAGCCGGATCGTCGGCATCAAGAACGTGTCGCACAACGAGAGCTACCTCTCCTATTCGCCAGGCGAACCGCCGGCGGTGCCCCCGACGATTCTCACCGAGTGCATCGCGCAGGTCGGCGCCATTCTCATCCTGTCCAAGCCCGAGAATCAGGGAAAGCTGATTCTCTTCCGAGGCATGGAGCGCGTGCGCTTCCGGCGTCCGGTCTACGCCGGCGACACGGTGGAGATCGAGGCGCGCGTGAAGCGCCTCCGCAGCCGCATGGGGCAGCTCGAGGGCTTCGCGCGTGTGGGTGGTCACGTCGTGGTGGACGGCGCGATGACGTTCGCGCTGGAATAAAGGTCGGCGGGCGCGCGATCCTTGGCTCGCCTTACTCCGCCGGCTGCCACAGCCAGCTGACGTCGGACAATCGCCGCGAATCGGGTGACAGCGCACGGCACGACGGTGGATCCGCCGGCGTGTAGAGCGCGTAGTCCGTGTCTTGTCTGACCAGCGTCAGCCTGAGGTTCGAGACGGCGAAGTCGTGCAACGCGGCCGAGGCCCGCCGGCGATCGACGAGAACGAACCGGGTGCACGAGCGTGCGAGAAACGGGTCGCGCGCGTCACGGGCACGCGTCGCCTCTCCGGACGCGAGTGTGCCGCCTTCGCTGAGCGTCATCAGCGCCCCGAACATGGGCATGCGCCGCTTCTCGGCCTTCCGCCAGCTCGAGACTCGCGAGAGATAACCGCCGACCAACGGACGGCGATGGCTGGTTTGAAAGTACGACGACGACGCGCTGAAGTCACCGAGCGACGACGTTCCGTCCCGTACGCCCGTCGGCAGTTCGAGCAGGCGGCCCACCTCGTCGCGCGTCGTGCGCGTGGCGACGAGGCTGTAGATGTCCGGCACGGCCGCGGAATGAAGGGGCCTCGGCGCCGGCACCAGCTCGAACGTCAGGAGAGCCGCCAGGAGCGGGACGATCCAGACGCCGCGCCAGTGAGCTCGCTCGCGAAGGCGCGCGATCGCGAAGGCCGCCAGCAACGACAGACCCAGCGCGGCCACGATCGCAAATCGCGCCGGCGACCGCGCCATGCCGATCACGGGCACGTAGCGCAGCAGCGCCCACGGGCCGATGATGTTCGTGTCCACGCCGGCCACGTGCATGAACGGACCGAGCGACAGCCAGGCGAAGACCGCGGTGAAGATCACCCAGACGCGGGGCAGAAGCCGATACCAGAGCCCGACGGCCACGAGCGCCAGCGCGACGAGTGAAAAGGCGCC
>DASRPM010000156.1:0-2003 GCA_035646375.1 Vicinamibacterales bacterium | reverse complement strand
GGCGTCGTTCACGCCCACCAGCACTCCGCACGAGGTACAGAGCAGGGAGCCCGTTCGCTGGCGTCCAAACACGAGGTCGATGATAGCCTGTTGGAACGGCATGCGTCTCATCGTCGGCATCACCGGGGCCACCGGGTCCGTATACGGCGTGCGCGTTCTCGAGCGCCTGCGCGAGGCAGGTGTCGAATCGCATCTCGTGCTCACCAAGTGGGGCGCGCGAACGCTGCTGCACGAGACGCCGTACTCGAAGGAGCACGTCGAGTCGTTGGCCACGCAGTCGTACAACCCCGCCGACATGGGGGCCGCGATCTCGAGCGGCTCGTTCAAGACCGATGGCATGATCGTGGCGCCGTGCAGCGCCAAGACGCTCGGCGCGATCGCCAACGGCTACGCCGACAGCCTGGTGCACCGCGCGGCCGACGTCACCCTGAAAGAGCGCCGCAGGCTGGTGCTGGCCCTGCGTGAAGCGCCGCTGAGCGACATCCACTTGGAGAACATGCTGAAGCTGTCGCGGATGGGAGCGATCGTGATGCCGCCGGTGCCCGCGTTCTACACGCTGCCGCAATCGGTGGACGACATCGTGAACCACACCGTGGCGCGCCTGCTGGATCTGTTCGGCGTGGAAGTGAAAGGCGCCGCCCGCTGGACCGGCGAGATGAACGTTCGATCAGCCCACTAGCTCGAACTCTTCTTGGCGCGCTCGAGAGCGCGCTCGGCGTCGTCCACGGCCTGCGCGGCGTCGGCGGCTTCGCTGGCGGTGCGCCGCGCGGCCTGACGCGCCGTGTCGGCGGCAGCCGCGGCCTTTTCCATCGCGGCCTCGGCCTTTTGCTTCTCGCGCTCCAACTCCTTCAGCCGCGCGGCGGCGGCTTTCATCGCCGCTTCGGCCTTGGTGGCGTCGCGTCGCGCGGCGGCGAGCGTCCGTTCAGCGTCCTGGACGGCGCGGCGGGCCGCCGCGGCCTGCGCCCGCTCCCGTTCGCGGCGCGCCTCGTCATTTCCGCGGCCGGCGGACTTCGCGACGGCCGGCTGGCGGGTGGGCGCGAACGACAGCACCTTGCTGGTGCCGGCGGCGCCGCGTGATGGACCATCACCAGGCTTGGGTACCAGAGCCGCCAGCGCATCGAAGCCCGTCGCCTCCACGTCGGCGGTGAGACGCCCGGGGGCGGGCCCGTCGGCGACCCCACCCTGCGCGGCCAATCCCTGTAAGTCGAGGGTCACGCGACGCAGCACGTCCGGGCTTGGCGCGTGACCGTCCCGCGACAGAAACACCGCGGCTTGCCGCGACAACTCGTTCAGCGCCTCGCGCTGCGCCTTCAACGGATCGTGAACGTTGACCGGCTTGCCGGCGAGCCCCGCGGCCTGCGCCTGCCTGAGCTTCGCTCCCGACTCCAGCAGACGGTCGAACCAGGGGCGTTCCTTCCAGAAGAGCTGGTTGACCACCCAGGCCGAAACCGGAGGCTTGGTCAGCCGTCGGACCTGGTCTGCCTCCTCTTTCCGGCCAGCCTTTTGCAAGCGCGAGGCTAGAGCGTTCCGGGCGCCGGTGAACTCGTTCAGCGGCAGCTGAAACAAGGCATCGAGGTCGGCCGAGAGGTCCATCGCTATGACGTGACCTAGTCTGTCACACCCTCCCAATACAGTGAGTTGCATGGGGCGTTCCTTCGAGCCTCATACCCGGTCGGGCAGTGTTTTGAGGAGGCCATATGGCGCAGGCACAACGACAGTTGGGACTCTACGAAAGCGCGACCCCCCCCGAAAGCGCGGCACCCGCGGCGCCGCCTCGGCAGCTTCCGCAGGCGCATCGCCGGCTCTGCGCCGGCTGCCGCGAGAAGGAGGCCCGCTACGGGTTCCGGCCGGATGATGACGACGACCCCACGCTCGACCGGCCGCGCGCGTTGTGCTTCGAGTGCTTCCGCGTGGAGGTGACCCGCAGGCAGCTCGTGCGCGAGCGCATGGCACGGGGCTGGAACGCCCGGCAGGTGGGTCTGCCGCTGCAGGAAACGCTGCGG
>DASRPM010000155.1:0-5011 GCA_035646375.1 Vicinamibacterales bacterium | reverse complement strand
CAGCACGATCGCCGGTGCCACGGGGGGGCCGCCGGGGCCGGGACCCCCGCCGCGCGGGCCGGGCAAGGGGCGCGACACGAGCGCCGTGGCCCACGTGGCCACCCACTTCTCGTTCCTCGACTGCGCGACGGCGGGCGAGGCCATCGCGAACGCCAGCAGGACCGTCAGCAGACGCGCGAGCCTGGCACGGCGAGGTGACGCGGAAAGACGCATGTGGGACTCCAGGAAGGGGATGTTTCCGGAATGAAACCGTCGGCGGGGATTGTAAACCCGTACGTGGCAGCGGGTCTTCAGACCCGGCCTTCGTTCGTAGTTGCGGGTCTTTAGACCCGCCTGGGCCCCGCCACAGTGTTAGCCGCGGGTGTTCCAGCACCTTCTTCGTGCAAGCTGGTCTTGATCTCTTAGGGCAGACGAGGTAGATCCATCTTTCCCCAGCTCCCGGAGGAGTGTAGATGCATCCCAGGCGGTCCCAGCGCGTCAACGTCAACGAAGCGGCTCACGACGAGCAGCCGCCGATCGTGCTCCTCGTGGACGACGAAGTCGCGGTGCGCGACGTGCTCTCCTGGGTGATCCAGGGCACGGGCTACACGCCGCTCACGGCCGACGCGACCGAGGGGCTGAAGCTCCTCACCGAGCACGGCGACCAGGTGGCGCTGCTCATCCTCGACCTGACGATGCGCGGCATGGACGGCTTCCGCTTCCGCGAACTGCAGCGCGCGCAGCCGCGGCTGGCCGACATCCCGACGATCATCATGAGCGGGCGCCCGGTGCTGCAGGAGGAGAAGACGCGCCTGCAGGCGATCGAGTACATCTGGAAGCCGGCGCGGATTTCCGAGCTCCGCTCGCTCATCTCGGAGCACGCGCGTCCGATTCCGGATGCGCATCCCCGCGTCGCGCAATCCGCTTGAGCGCCGCGTAGAGCGGCGCGAGCACGAGCCCGATCGCGCCCACGTGCGTGAGCACGACGAGCAGCAGGGCAACGCCTGCGAGCGTCATCGGCTCGCAAGCACGAAGTGAAGGTCGCGTACGCCCACGCGACCGCTCTCCACGATAGCCAGCCCCGCGCTCTCGAGCAGCGTGGTCATGTCTTCGAGCTTCACGTGGCCATGCCGATGCAGGTGTGCGAGCAGGCCGTGGCCCGACGGCTGGCCGAAGTCGACCGCGAGCACGCGGCCGCCCGGCTTCAGCACGCGCCGCACCTGATGCGCCGTCTGCTCGCGTGTGCGCCGCGGCAGGTGGTGCAGCATCAGCGTGGCCAGCACCACGTCGAACCGGCCGTCCTCGAACGGCAGCGCCTCCGCGGTGCCGACCTGGAATGCAGCGGACACGCCGGCGCGCGCCGCCTTGCGGGTGGCTCGGGCAATCATCTCGGGCGACGCGTCGAGCCCGCGTACGTCGGCGCCCTGGCCGGCCCGCCGCGCGGCGGCGATGGCCAGCGTGCCCGTGCCGCAGCCGATGTCGAGCACGGCCTCGCCAGGCTGCATTCGCGCGAGGTCGAGGAGCCGTTCGCGGAACGCCCGCTCGCGGCCGCCCGTAAAGAGAAAGGCCAGCAGGTCGTAGCGCGCGGCCCAGTGGATGACGAGGCCGTTGGTGTGCATGCCGCCGAGCGTAGACTGGGCGGTGATCGCGACCAAGCACACCACGCGCGATGGGTGTGATTCCGGACACATTGGCGTTGGTGTCCGCGAACTCGACGGGACGGGAGGGGACGTCGTGGCAGCACCCAAGAAAGACCGGCGCGTGCAGAAGACCGAACGGGTGCTGCGCGAGGCGCTCACCTCGCTGATGCACGAGAAGAGCTACGACACCATCGCGGTGAAAGAGATCGTCGGCCGCGCCGACGTCGGGCGGTCGGCCTTCTACACGCACTTCCACGACAAGGACTCGCTGCTGGCGAGCGGCATCCACGAGATCCTGGACGCCGCGCGGCCAGCCGCCCCGAACGACCGCGGGTTGTGGTTCAGCCTGCCGGTGCTCGAGTACGTCGGCCGGCGGCGCCACGCGTCGCACATCGGCATGGATGCTCGGGGGCGGGCCATCGTGCACGAGCATCTACGCCAGGTGCTCGTGGAGAGGCTGACCGATGACGAAGCGGTGCCCGCGCCACGGTCCGGTGCCGCGCTGTCGCGCGAGCTGCTGATCGACTACCTCGCGACGACGTTCGTGCTGGTGCTGAACTGGTGGATCGACAGCCGGAGTCCGCTGTCGCCGCGCGAGGTGGACGGCCTGTACCGTTCGCTCGTGGGTCCTACGTTGGCGGCGACAACGCTTCCGCCATAACGCGCTGCACGAACGGCGCCTGTCATGACACGGCGGCGCGCGGCGGCACCACCTGCGTGCCGCGCCCGGCGCCAGTGCGCGCGAGGTGCGACGTGCCCCAGCGCCACAGCGTCTCGAACACCGGGCCGAGCGTGCGGCCGTACGGCGTGAGCGTGTAGCGGACGCCCGCCGCCCGCGGCGTGAGCGGGCGCCGCTCCACGAGATCGTCGCCGGCCATCTCGCGCAGCTGCGCGCGGAGCACGCGCGGGCTGACGCCGGGCAGCGCGCGCCGGAGCTCGCCGAACCCGTGCGGACCTTCCAGCAGCCGCTGAAACAGCATCGGCTTCCAGCGCCCGTCGATGACGCCGATGGCCGTATACAGCGGACACGCCGCGCGCTCGCGCTGGCTGTCGTGCACAAGGCGTTTCATGGGCGGGAGGGTACTTCAAAGTGCCCTCTTGTCATTCGCCGCGCCGGAGCCCTAGAGTGCGGACATGGCTTCCGCGCGTCTCTTCCGCGTCATCCTGCCCGTGGCCGACATCGAGGCCGCCGCGGCGTTCTACGCCATGCTCCTCGACGACGCTGGCATGCGCATCTCGCCCGGCCGGCACTACGTCGCGTGCGGGGAGGTGATGCTGGCGCTCTACGAGCCGCGCGCCGACGGCGACGACCGCACGCCGCGGCCCAACTTCGATCACCTCTACTTCGCGGTGGACGATCTGCCGGCGGTGTTCGCGCGCGCCGGCCGCGTCGGCGGCCTCTCGACCCACGTGGGCGACGGCGGGCTGAAGATGGGCGAGATTGCGCGCCGCCCGTGGGGCGAGGTGTCGTTCTACATGCAGGATCCGTCGGGCAACCCGCTCTGCTTCGTCGACGCCTCGACCCTCTTCAAAGCCCGTCCGCCTTCGTAGGGGCACATCTTTAGATGTGCCCGACCATCACTCAGGGCACCGCCGACGCCAGCAGCCCAGTCGGCGCTGGCTTGCGGCGGTCCTGCTTCATCGTCTGGAGCAGGGCGGCCCGTACCTGCTGGTAGGGCGGGGTGCCGGGGCCGGCGCCGAGCATCGTGAGCGTCGTGAGCTGCGCCTCGTACGCCGACTTTTCGCTCGCGCCCTGCTTCAGGTGCACTTCCTCGTGAATCAGCACGCTGGCGACCTTGCGGATCGCCATCACGTCGCCGCAGCGGTCCATCGACTCCTGCGCGCGCCGGAAGTTGGCGCTCGAGGTGACGAGGTAGATCCGGTTCTGGTCCCGGCGCACGTAGGCTTCGGCGCCCCTGGACACCTCGATCGGCGGCGTGCGAACGAACTCGATCGGGGGGAACGAGCGCTCGGAGCGGCCCAGCATGTTCAGCGCGCACACGAGTACGATTTCAGCGGTCCACATGGCCAGCCTCGTATTGCGAGGCCGGCCTTCGCGGCGAAGATCCAGCCCGCAGTCTGCTTGCGGGGTTGCGACCAGGGACGCCGTCGCGTTGCCGCGCGCCGGCGTCCCGCCCTTCTTGCCCGGAACTACCTCTTACGACCCTGGTGAACCCTTCCAGGTTGGATATCCCCATAGACGCCCCGTAGCCCGAATCGGTTCACAACTCCCGGTTTCTATTTCGGGTTAGCACGATTGGGCTAGTTCGGACGCCCGTGAGCGCCTTTGTTCGTCCCGAGTTCGACACGCGCGTCGCGGAAACGCGACACAACCGTTACTCCCGCACGGAATGATGCGTGTCCATGACGCACCCGACGCTAATCCGCTTGTCGTGCTCCCTGCTCCTAGTAACGTTCGTCGTGCTCGGATGGCACACCGTCGTCCGCGGCGAGCTGCCCACCGTGGCCGCCGTGCTCGAAACCAAGCCGTCGCTCGACGCCGACGACGCCGACGACCCGGCCATCTGGGTTCACCCTACAGACGCGACGAGGAGCCTGGTTGTTAGCACCCTGAAAGAGGGCGGGTTGGACGTCTACGACCTGTCAGGAGTACTGGTGCAGCACGTGGCGCCCGACGCCGCCGGGCCCGGCCTGGTGTTCAACAGCGCGCGCTACAACAACGTCGATCTGATTTACGGCTTCAAGCTGAAGAACGACAAGGTGGACCTGGCCGTGGCCAGCGATCGCTACAACGACACCATTCGCGTGTTCGCGATCGATCCGGACGCGGTGGCCGCCGGTGGCGACCCGCTCTCCGAGATCACCGCACCCGGCCTGCCGTGGATCTGGGTGGACACGCCGGAGGAGCTCAAGGAGGCCGACACCGCCTACGGGCTCGCCGTCACGCAGACCGATCCCAACGGCAAGCACGCGTTCGCGTTCGTGAGCCGCAGCGCCTTCACGAGCGTCGCCAAGCTGCGGCTCTTCGCCACGGCCGAGGGGCGGGTCGGCTACGAGATCGTGGAGACGTTCGACCTGCCCGAGACGTTCGCGCTGCCGAGCGGCGGGACGTGGCGCGCGTGCCACGACGACGACGGCGAGCTGTCGCAGGTGGAAGGCATGGTGGTGGACGACTACTCCGGCATCCTCTACCTGGGGCAGGAGCAGGTGGGGTGGTGGGCCACGTCGGTGTCGCAGCCGTCGGCGAACCTCTCGCTCGTCGATCGCGTGCGCGAGTTCGGCGTGCCGTATACGCGCGAGTCCGATGACGAGGACGAGGAGTTCAGCTGCGAGTTCGACTACTCGCAGGACCCCGGCCTGGGGTCGCCGTATCTCACCGCCGACGTCGAAGGGCTGACCATCTACAAGTCAGGCCCCGGCACCGGGTATCT
>DASRPM010000154.1:0-10363 GCA_035646375.1 Vicinamibacterales bacterium | reverse complement strand
GGCATGACGTCGCTCAACCTGGGGCAAATCCAGGATGCCGTCACCGCGCTCGAGGCGTATCTCAAAATCGACCCCAACGGCCCCAAGGCCGCCGAGGTGAAGGCCTCCCTCCCCGCGCTCCAAGGGATGCTGAAGAAGTAGCCAGGCCAACCGCTAGAGGCCAAAGGCTAGAGGCTAGAGGCTGTCCTCCATCTCCGAACGGCTGTCCCAGGTCCGCGCCCGCATGGCGGCGGCGGCCGGGACAGCCGGCCGCGACCCCTCCTCCATCCGCCTGGTCGCGGTCTCGAAAACCTTTCCAGCACAAGCAGTTCGCGAGGCCTACGCGGCCGGGCAGCGCGACTTCGGCGAGAACCGTGTCCAGGAAGGGCTACAGAAGATCGGGGAAACAACCGACCTAAACATCAGGTGGCATCTGCTTGGCCACCTGCAGACGAACAAGGCCCGAAAGGCGGGGCCGGCCTTCGCGCTGGTGCAGTCGGTGGACAGCGTCGAGCTCATCCAGAAGCTCGATGCGGCCGCCCTCGAAGCCGGGCGAACGCTGGAACTGCTCATCCAGGTGGATCTTGCCGGTGAAGCCACGAAGTTCGGGGTGCAGCCTGGCGAGATACAGCGGCTCTTCGACGCCGCGGGCGCATGCCGCGCCGCCACCGTGGTGGGGCTGATGACGCTGCCGCCCGTGCCGGACACACCCGAAGATGCGCGGCCGTGGTTTCAACGGCTTCGCACCCTGCGGGACGAGTGGCTGGCCGCCGGGGTCCCCGCGTCCATGCTCCGCGAGCTGTCGATGGGCATGAGCGGCGACTTCGAGGTGGCCATCGAGGAAGGCGCCACGATTGTGCGGGTCGGGACGGCGATTTTCGGGAGCCGTTAGAAGATGTTGAACGTCAACCAGCCCACCACGGACATCACGTCGCCGGTGTCGGAACGCGCCACACCCATCACGCCGCTCGAGATGCGGCAGACATCGTTTGCGTCCGGCTGGCGCGGCTATTCGCGCGAGGCAGTGCGATCGTTCCTGGTCGACGCGTCCGAGAGCTACGAGATGGCGCTGCGCGAGAACGAGCGGCTGCGGCAGGACATCGAGCGGCTGCAGGGCTCGATTCGCCAGTATCAGGATCTCGAGAGCGGCCTGAAGAGCACCCTCATGCACGCGCAGAAGGTGGCCGACGACGTCCGCACCCACGCCGCGCAGGAAGCCGACCGCCTGGTGAAGGAAGCGCAGGGGCGCGCCGAGCTGATGATGATGGCGGCGCAGAACCGCGTCGAGGACGCCCAGCGCGAGATCGACGGCCTCAGACTGCGGCGGCGGGAGGCCGAGGCGAACGTCGAGTCGATCATCTCGTCGCTCCACTCCACGCTCGAATTCATCCGCGACCAGCAGCGCGATTCGCGCGTCGTCCCGCTCCGGGCCGCGTCGGCTTAGGCCCGGGCCACGTACGGTAGAGGCGGACCTTCAGGTCCGCTTGCGAACAGGGCTGTCCCGCAAGCGGACGCGCTGGACCCGATTCCCCGCCTTTTCCGGCCACAAAACGTGGCACACGGATTGTGATCGCCGACCGCATGCTGCGCTCGGTCGGTTCCGACATCGCCTACGCCTTCAGGGTCCTCGGCCGCGCGCCGGGGTTCGCCGCCGGCGTGATCGCCATCCTGGCGCTCGGCATCGGCGCCAACGCCATCATCTTCAGCATCCTCAACGCGGTCATCCTGCGGCCGCTGCCGTATCCCGAACCGCATCGGATCGTGCGCCTGTTCCATGTGCCGCCGCAGGATGCGTTTCCGGGCATCCCGCGCTTCCCGCTGTCGCCGGCGAACTTCTACGACTGGAAGCAGGACGCGACGCGCTTCGACGCGATGGCGATCTATCGTCCGCGGCGGTTCCAGCTGTTGATGGGCAGCCGCGCCGAAGCGATTGTCGCAGGCGCAGTTTCCGCCGGTCTCTTTGACGTCTTCGGCATGCGGCCGGCGCTCGGCCGCGTGTTCCGCGACGACGAGGATGTGCCTGGCCGCGCGCGGGTCGTCGTGTTGAGCGACGGGTTCTGGCGCACCCGGATGGGCGCCGCGCCCGACGCAGTCGGCCGGACGCTGACGCTCGACGGCGAGGCCTACACGATCGTCGGCGTCATGCCGCCGCAGTTCAGCATCACGATTCGCGACGTGATGGGCAGCACCTTCTGGGTGCCGCTCGCCTTCACGGACGCCCAACGAGCCGTCCGTGCCAATCACAACGTTCCGGCGATCGGCCGGTTGAAACCCGGCGTGCGGCTGGGCGAGGCCCAGGCGGAGCTGGAATCGATCTCCGCGCGGCTCGAGCGCGCACATCCCCAGGACAACGCGGGGTGGGGTGCGACGATCGTGCCGCTGCACGAACTGCTGGTCGGCGAGGCGCGAGCTTTTCTCGTGCTGCTCCTCGGCGCCGTCGGTCTGGTGCTCCTGATTGCGTGCGCCAACGTCGGGAACCTTCTCTTCACCCGCACACTCGGCCGGCGCAAGGAGCTGGCGATTCGGGCCGCGCTCGGCGCCGGGCGAACGCGCGTCTTCCAGCAGCTCCTGATCGAGGCGCTGGTGCTCGCCGGCATCGGCGCGGTCGCCGGGCTGCTCGTGGCGCAGGCCGGTCTTGCGACGGTCGCCGCGTTGTTCACGGAGCAGTTCCCGCGGGCCGACGAGACGTCCATCGATCTGCGCGTCCTCCTCTTCATGCTCGGCGCATCGCTCCTGGCCGGCATCGTCGCCGGAGCGTTGCCCGCCCTGCGTGCCGGCCAGACCAATCTGACCGCGACGCTCAACGAGGGCGGGCGCGCCGACAGCGCGTTGGGCATCGGCACGCGCCGCCTTCTCGTCATGGCGGAGGTGGCGCTCTCGGTCGTGCTGCTGATGGGTGCCGGGGTGATGCTGCGCAGCCTCAGCGCGGTGCAGCGGATCGACGCCGGCTTCGACCCGCGGAACGTGCTGACGATGGAGGTCGCGCTGCCGGGCAGCCGGTATCAGACGGCGACGCAGGCCACCGCGTTCTTCGACACCGCGCTGGCGCGTATCAAGGCCCTCCCTGGCGTCGAGGCGGCCGGCGTGATCGACTCGCTCCCGGTCCTGGGCGGCGGCTCCGTGCAGGCCGTGGTGCTCGAAGGCGAGCCCGAGGCGCTGCCGCGCGATCAACCCACCGCCGCAATCCGCAAGATCACGCCGGGATATCTGGCGGCCATGCGCATTCCGCTCCTGCGCGGCCGCGACATCGACGCGTCCGACGGCGATGTCGTGCTCGTCAGCCGCTCCGCGGCGCGGCTGTTGTGGGGCGATGCCGACCCGATCGGCCGGCGCGTCACCCTGCCGCTGCAGTCGAAGACGGTCCTGAAGCGCGTGGTCGGCATCGTGGGCGACGTGAAGCAGGACGAGCTGACCGGCGACCCGATGCCGACGGTGTACGAGTACGCGCGCGAGCGCGAGTGGCGGACGCTGTCGATCGCCGTGCGCTCGACCGTGCCGCCCGAGTCGCTGACCAGGCCGGTCGTGGCGGTGCTCGGACAGCTCGACGCGCAGCAGCCGGTCGAGAACGTCAGGACCATGGAAACCGCCTTGCGGCAGACGCTCGTGGGCTACCGGTCGGTGACGCTGCTCCTCGGCGCGTTCGCGGTCGTGGCGCTCGCACTCGCGTCGATCGGGATCTACAGCGTGCTGTCGTATATCGTGCGCGGCCGCCGCCGCGAAATCGGCATCCGGACCGCGCTCGGTGCGCGGACGAGCGATGTGCTCCGGCTCTTCGTCCTCGAGGGCGTCAAGCCGGCCGCCGCCGGCATCGTGGCCGGCGCGGTCGGAGCGCTGCTGGCGTCGCAGCTGCTGCGTACGCTGGTGTTCGAGGTCAGCCCGTCCGATCCCCTGACGCTCCTGGCGGTCACCGCCGCGCTCGGATTCGCCGCCGTGGCCGCGAGCCTGGTGCCCGCGTTCCGCGCCGCCCGACTCGACTCGCTGACCGTCATGCGAGAGGACTGATCCCGCCGAAGCTCATCCTCTGCTAGGATTCGGCCTCAGAGGAAAGGCTTCAATGACTCCGCTCGCATCGTTGTGGCTGCCGATCCTGCTGGCCGCGGCCGGCGTGTTCATCGTCAGCTCGATCATCCACATGGCGACCCCCTGGCATCAGGGCGACTTCGGAGCCGTGCCGGATCAGGCCCGTGTGCTCGATGCCTTGCGGTCCTTCAACATCCAGCCGGGCGACTACGTCGTGCCTCGGCCCTCGAGCCGCAAGGAAGGCGCGTCGCCTGAATTCGCGGCGCTCGCCAAGCGCGGCCCGACGGTGGCGATGACGGTGCTCCCGGGCGAGGTCGTGATCGCGAAGAGCCTCGTGCTCTGGTTTGTGTACTGCATCGTCGTCGCCCTGTGCGCCGCCTACATCGCCGGCGCGGCGCTGCCGCCCGCTGCGGCGGCGAAAAAGGTGTTCAGCTCGCCGGGGCCACCGCGTTCATCGGCTTCGCGCTCGCGCTCTGGCAGCAGACGATCTGGTACAGCCGGTCGTGGGTCACGACGCTGACATCCACGTTCGACGGGCTCGTCTACGGAATCGTCACCGCGGGAGTGTTTGCATGGTTGTGGCCCCAGTAGGCCGCGCGGCCGGAATGGCCATCGTCGAGGCTCCACCCTGGCACGTCACCGGCTCGTACTTCGAGGCCTGCAACTGTCAGGCGATCTGTCCCTGCCGCCGGCGCGGCGGCCACAAGCCCGCCGGCCGATCGACGTACGGCGTCTGCGATTTCGCCCTCTCGTGGCAGGTGATGCAGGGAGCCTTCGGCCGGCTGTCGCTGGATGGCCTCGGCGTGATCATGGCCGGTTCCTATCGGGACGACGAGCCGGGGACGCCGTGGCGCGTCTGCCTGTACGTGGACGAACGGGCCTCGAGTGAACAACATACGGCGCTGGCCGCGATCTTCACGGGTCAGGCGGGAGGCACCGCGCTGCGCAACTACGCCCTGGTGATTGGCGAGGTGTACGCGGTGCGGCGCGCGCACATCGAGCTCGACCACCGGCGCCAGCACTGGAGCATGCGCGCCGACAACTACGTGGCGGTGCGCGGGGCGACTCCGGTGGAGTCGCCGCTCGCGATCTCCTGCGACATTCCCGGGCACGATCGTCCCGGCGAGGAGCTGCGAACCGAGGTGATGCAGGTGAACGACTCGCCGCTCATCTGGGGCGTGCAAGCCCGCTGCGGATTCGCCACGAGCTTCGCGTATCACTCGGAGAATTGACGAATTCTCCAGGCTTCGGGCTTCGGGCTTCAGGCTTCAGCAGCGGCATTCAGGCGCGACTCGACGTACGGCGCCTCGTTCACGGCGGGCGTCTTCTTGCGCGCGGCCACCAGCCACCACTCGCGCGCCGACGCCGCGATCACCACCAGCACGATGGCCATGAAGAACAGGGCCAGCCCCGCGTCGATGCGATCGTTGAGGATCATCCGCGCGGCGTTGGGGTTGTTCGAACCGACCAGCGTCTGCGCGTGCGACAGGAACCCGAGCTTGGGATCCGGCGAGAACACCTTCTGCCATCCGGCGGTGAGCGTCGCCGCGGCCAGCCACACGAGCGGCAGCAGCGGCACCCACGTGTAGCGCATCTTCCCCATCTTCACGAGCACGGTCGTGGCAACGCAGAGCGCCACGGCGGCCAGCAGCTGGTTCGCGATGCCGAAGAGCGGCCACAGCGTGTTGATCCCGCCCAGCGGATCGATGATGCCCTGGTAAAGGAAGTAGCCCCACCCCGCCACCACGAGGAACGACGACAGCAGGATGCTGGGATACCACGACGTGCGCCCGAGCGCGGGCGACAGATGCCCGAGCAGCTCCTGCAGCATGAAGCGGCCCACACGCGTGCCGGCGTCGATCGTCGTCAGGATGAACACCGCCTCGAACATGATGGCGAAGTGGTACCAGAGCGCCAGCCCGCTGCCGCTGAACACGCCGGACAGGATGCCGGCCATGCCGACGGCGAGGCTCGGCGCGCCGCCCGTGCGTGAGAGCAGGGTGGACTCGCCCATGTCCTTGGCGAGCGTATTCAGCTGCTCCGGCGTCACGATGAATCCCCACTGCGCGATCGCCTGCGCCGCCGACTGCGCGTCGGGGCCGAGGACGGCCGGCCCGACATTCATCGCGAAGTAGACGCCCGGGTCGAGCGTCGCGGCCGCGATCATCGCCATGACGCCGACGAGCGACTCGGTGAGCATGCTGCCGTAGCCGACCAGGCGTGCGTCGGTCTCACAGCGGAGCATCTTGGGCGACGTGCCGCTCGCAATCAGCGCGTGGAACCCCGAGACAGCCCCGCACGCGATGGTGATGAACGCGAACGGAAAGAGGCTCCCGGCAAACACCGGGCCGCTGCCATCGATGAACTGCGTCACGGCCGGCATCTTGAGCGGCGGCATCACGAAGATGATGGCGACGCCGAGGATCATGATGGTCCCGACCTTCATGAACGTGGACAGGTAGTCGCGCGGCGCCAGCAGCAGCCAGACCGGGAGCACCGAGGCGATGAAGCCGTAGATCATCACCGCCCACGAGAGCGAGGTTCCGTTCCAGGTGAACGCGGGCGCGAGCGTCGGGTGCTGCGACACCCATTGACCGCCGACGAGTGCGAGGAGGAGCAGCGCGACGCCGATGGCTGTAGCCTCGGCCACCTTGCCCGGCCGCAGGTGGTTCATCCACAGGCCCATGAGGAGAGCGATCGGAATCGTGCACGAGAGCGTGAAGAGCCCCCACGGGCTGTCGCGGAGCGCGTTCACTACCACGAGCGCGAGCACGGCGAGCAGGATGATCATGATGGCGAAGATCGCGACCATCGCCGCCAGACCCGCCACCGGATTCACTTCTTCCTTCGCGATCTGCCCCAGCGACTTGCCGTCGCGCCGCATCGAGGCACAGAGGATGAGGAAGTCCTGCACGGCGCCGCCGAGGACCACGCCGGCAATCAGCCAGATCGTGCCCGGGAGAAAACCGAACTGCGCGGCCAGCGTCGGCCCCACCAGCGGACCGGCGCCCGAGATCGCCGAGAAATGGTGGCCGAAGAGCACCCATTTCGAGGTCGGGACGAAGTCGCGCCCGTTGTTGTGTCGCTCGGCCGGCGTGGCACGCCTCGCGTCGAGCTCGAAGACCTTGTTCGCGATGAACCGCGAGTAGAAGCGGTAGGCCACGAGATACGAGCAGACGGCGGCCACCACGAGCCAGGCGGCGGAGATCGTCTCGCCGCGCGCCAGGGCGATGACGCCAAAGGCGCCGGCGCCGGCCGCGGCCACGAGCACCCACACGAGAATCGAAAGAGGCTTGGGCATGGTTACTTGAACTGGAAGTAGGCGAGCCCGTTGATACCTGACTGGGTGAACCAGAGTCTATCCCCCAGACGCGTAGGTGGCTGGCGGTCGCTGCCCGCGGTCAGCCCGGTGGCGCCCGCGTTGGGGACGCGCAGCGGGAACTCGGTGATGGTGCCGTCGGGCGTCACGCGCCCGAGCAGCCCGCCGCGGGTGAACCAGATGTTCCGATCGGGGCCGACGGCGATGTTGATCGGCGACCCGGTCTGCGTGGCCATCGGGAACTCGGTGATTTCGCCCTTCATGGTGATCCGGCCGACGCGGTTGCCATCCGGCTTGCGCCCGTCCATCGTCCCCGAGAGCTCCACGAACCACATGTGCCCGTCCGCCCCGGCGGTGATGTCGCCTGGACCCGAATTGGGGCGTGGCAGCGGGAACTCGGTGATCACGCCGGCCGGCGTGATCCGCCCGATCTTGCTGGCGTTGAACTCGGAGAACCAGACGTTGCCATCGGGGCCGGCCGCGAGCGCGCGCGGACCGCTGTCGGGCGTAGGGATCGGGTACTCGGTGATCACGCCCGCCGGGGTGATTTTTCCGATCTTCCCCCCGCCGAACTCGCCGAACCAGATGTTGCCGTCGGCGCCGAGCGCGATGGCGCGCGGAAAGGCGTTGGGGGTGGGAATGGCGAATTCGGTGATCTGGCCGGCGGGGGTGATGCGGCCCATCCGGTTGCCGGCGTGCTCGGAGAACCAGAGGTTGCCGTCGGATCCCAGGGCGATGATCCGGGGGCCGCTGTTGGGATTCGGGAGCGGAAACTCGACCAGGCCGGTCCCGTCGGGCTGCATGCGGCCGATGCGATTTCCAGCGCTTTCGGTAAACCAGACGGTGCCGTCCTGAGTAAGGGCGATCGTCGTCGGGCCGCTGCCGGGGTTCGGCAGGGTGAACTCGGTGGGCATGCCGGTGGTAGCGGGCAGATGCTCGCCGGACCGTAGCCAGCGCTGCGCGGTGTTCCCGTCACTGGCCACAAGGGTCACCAAAACGGGTATCCCTAGCTTCCACAGCCATTTGCGCGTCATAATAGGTGGTCGGTCCGAGGCAAGGCCTCGGTAGTGTATTCCACGCCTTCGGGCGTGGCGAATCCCGCTTTCGGGGAGGTTGGATGCGCCGAGACGCGCTCCTGGTCGTAGTACTCGCCGTGCTCGCCGTCGGTCACAGTCAGGCGACCGGCGACGGCGGTCAAGCGGCTCAGGCCGCGCGATCCCAGCCGGCATCAGCGGCGGCCGCGGCGCGCCAGACTGCGCCGGTGCCCGTGCGCTCGTCGAACGCGGCACACCCGGTCGCGCCGCCCGACGGCGCGCTCGTCCAGAAGTACTGCGTCTCCTGTCATAGCGATCGGACGAAGACGGCCGGCCTCTCGCTGCAGAACGTCGACCCGGCCGCGCCGGCCATCGACGGCCAGCTGTGGGAGAAGGTGCTGGAGAAGCTGCACGGCGGCATGATGCCGCCGCAGGGCATGCCGCGGCCCGACGCCGCGACGCTCGAGACGTTCGTCACCTCACTCGAAGCGAAACTGGATCGTCAGGCCGTGGGCGCCACGAACCCGGGCCACAAGCCGCCGCACCGCCTCAATCGCACCGAATACGGCAACGCGATCCGCGATCTGCTGGATCTCGACATCGACGCGGCGAGCCTGCTGCCTGCCGACGACGAGAGCTACGGCTTCGACAACATCGCCGGCGTGCTGCGCATCTCGCCGTCGCTGCTCGAGCAGTACCTCGGCGCCGCGCGCAAGGTGAGCAGCCTTGCGGTGGGCACTGACAAGGACGTCATCCGACTCGGGTTCCGCGTACCGCCCGACGACTCGCAAGAGGAACAGGTGGACGGCCTTCCGCTCGGGACCCGTGGCGGCCTGTCGTTCCCGCACACGTTCCCGCAGGACGCGGAGTACGAGTTCAGCGTGTTCCTGATGCGCAACATCGTGGGCTACATGACCGGCCTCGAGTTCGCGCACCAGCTCGAGATTTCGATCGACGGCGAGCGCGTGTTCATCGCGCAGGTAGGCGGCGAAGAGGACAACGTGGCCTCCGACAAGAACATGTCGGAGGCGGCCAACGCCATCGACGGGCGGCTCAAGACGCGCGTGAAGGTGAAGGCGGGCCCGCGCACCGTGGCCGTCACGTTCATCAAGCGGAATCACGCCGAGTCGGACGAGCCGCTGCAGCCGCACGAGCGCCACCACGACCTGCAGGACATGAACGGCCTGCCGCAGATCGACCACGTCAACCTGACGGGGCCGTTCGAGCCGACCGGACCGGGCGACACGCCCAGCCGCCGTCGCATCTTCATCTGTCGTCCGCCTTCGCCCTCCGGGCTACGGCGCGACGAGTCCTCGTCCTCGCCTGAGGAGATCGCCTGCGCGCGCAAGGTGCTCTCGACGCTGGCGCGCCGTGCCTATCGCCGGCCCGTGACAGCCGACGACCTGGCGCCCGTCATGGAGCAGTACGAGGCGGGCCGGAAGGCGGGCTCGTTCGATTCCGGCATCGAGCACGGCCTGCGCCTGATCCTCGCCAACCCGAAGTTCCTCTTCCGCGTCGAGCGCGCGGTGGACAAGCCGGGCCCGGTGAGCGACCTCGAGCTCGCGTCGCGGCTGTCGTTCTTCCTGTGGAGCTCCGTCCCGGACGACGCGCTGATCGATGCGGCCGCGAGCGGGCGGCTCGGCACGCCGGCCGGGCTGGAACGCCAGGTCACCCGCATGCTCGCGGACCCGAAGGCGCGCGCACTCACCGACAACTTCGCCAGCCAGTGGCTGCTGCTGCGGAACCTGAGGGGCCACGTGCCGACGCCGGGCGACTTCCCGAACTTCGACAACGAGCTGCGCCAGGCGTTCCGGCGCGAGACCGAGCTCTTCTTCGCGAGCATCGTCAAGGAGAACCGCAACGTCCTCGATCTGATCAACGCGGACTTCACGTTCGTCAACGAGCGGCTGGCGCGCCACTACGGCATTCCCAACGTCTACGGCAGCAACTTCCGCCGCGTCACCCTGACCAATCAGGCCCGGCGCGGCCTGCTCGGCCAGGGCAGCGTGCT
>DASRPM010000153.1:0-2603 GCA_035646375.1 Vicinamibacterales bacterium | reverse complement strand
CCGCGCAGCGCAGCATCGCGCCGGCCATGGCGTCGTGCCCGGCCCCGAGCTCGTTCAGCGACGCGATGTGCTCGCGCGGAATGACCAGCGCGTGCAGCGGCGCCTGCGGGTTGATGTCCTTGAACGCAAAGACCGTGTCGTCTTCGTAGAGCTTCGTGGACGGGATCTGCCCCGCGGCAATCTTGCAGAACAGGCAGTCGGCCATGCGTCATCCTCTCATGGCCCCTTGTACATGAGAACGCGGGCGCCGGGGCCCGCGTTCTCGAACGATGAGGCGACGGCCGCGGCCTAGGCCGCCACAGTCACCTTCTCGTCCGGTGCGTGCACCTCGACCTTGTGAGGCGCCACGCCCTTCGCCGTGGGCAGCGGCACGGTGACCTCGAGCACACCGTTCTTGAACGTCGCTTCGACTTCCTTGACGTTCACCCCTTCCGGCAGCGGCACGGTGCGACAGAACCGTCCATAAGTCCGCTCCCGTTTGTACCAGTTGTTCTTCTCCTCCTCGGTTTCGTGTTTCCGCTCACCTTCCACCGTCAGCCGTCCTTCGACGACATTGACGGTGAGCTCCTCCGGTTTGAGTCCCGGCACGTCCAGGCGAACGGTCAGCCGATTGTTCTTCTCGAACACCTCCATCTCCGGCACCCAGCCGAAGTCCAGTTCTCCGTGCGCCGTCGCGAGCGGAAACTCACGGTTGAAGAAGCGATCGAATTCCCGCATCCACCGGCGGCCAAAGAACGGCTCGACGTACCCAAACGGCGCGGTCGCCTTTGCAAGTTCTCTGTTGGTGGTTGCCATGACGACCCTCCCTTCCTTTTCCTTCTTGGTTCGCTCTTGATAGGTGCAACGCCCGTGCCTCGCGGCGTACGGGCTCCTGCGCTGGCGGCAGCCTCCGGCGAGCGGCGGCTGCGGGAAGGATTCCCCGATCGTGGCGAAGGATCCCCCGGCCGCCCTCACTCGATCGAGCAATTGCCACCGGATCCGCTGGCCGCCGGCTTGCACTCTCACTCAACAGCCTGCGGGACGCAGGCGAGGGAGGTCGTTATGTTCGATCTCATTGCCGGCACGGCACCACACACACCGCGAGGCGGCCGCATCCCAATCCTCGTATCCACGGCTGCACACGTCGTGGTGGCCGGTGCGGTGATCCTCATCCCGCTGCTCTTCGTCACTCGCCAGCTGCCCGAACCGCCGACCATGCTGGCGTTCGTCGCCGCGCCGCCGCCCCCAGCCCCCCCGCCGCCGCCCGCGGCGGCTCCGGCCGCGGCGAAGAAGCCCGCCACGGCGCCGACCACGCCCGCCGCGCATACTGAATTCGTGGCGCCAATCGAGGCGCCGGTCAGCGTGGCGCCGGAGCCCGCGGGTGAAGACGACCTCGGCGTGCCGGGAGGCGTCGAGGGCGGCGTGCCCGGCGGAGTCGTCGGGGGCGTGGTCGGCGGCCTTCCCGAGGCGCCACCACCACCGCCGCCGCCACCAGCGCCGGTCCAACGCGGTCCGGTCCGGGTCGGTGGCCAGATCAAGCCGCCGACGCTGGTGCACCGCGTCGAGCCGGCCTATCCACCGATGGCGGTGAGTGCCCACGTGCAGGGCATCGTGATTCTCGAAGCCATCGTGGATACGGAGGGCAGGGTGACCGACGTGAAGGTGCTGCGATCGGTCAACCTGATGCTCGACCGCGAAGCGGTTGCCGCCGTGCGGCAGTGGCGTTACTCGCCGGTCGTGCTGAATGGGACGGCGGTGCCGTTCGTGCTGTCCGTGTCGCTGTCGTTCTCGCTCACGGACAAGGGGTGACGGTCAGCGCGGTCGGAAGACCGCCCTCTACAAAAGGGGCGGGAGGTCGGTGAGGTTGCGGATGACCGGGACACCGACGTCGGGCAGCGGACCGCCGCCGCGGTGCAGCAGCACCCCGCGCATCCCGACGGCGCGAGCCCCCTGGACGTCGTGCGCGAGGCTGTCGCCCACCATCAAAGACGCGCGCGCCTCGACGCCCGCCTGCGTGAGCGCGGCCTCGAAGATGCTCGGGTGCGGCTTGAGGTAGCCGTGATCCGCTGACGACACCGCGGCCGCCACCAGACCGTGCAGCTGGAAGTGCTCCACGAACTCGTCCATCGAACGGTGCGAGTTGGAGATGAGGCCGATCTTGAGCTGGCGGGCGGCCAGCTCGCGCAGCACCGCCTCGGCCTCGTCGTAGAGATGGAAGTGGTGGCAGGCGGCCCACTGCACGTACATTTCGCGGGCGCAGGCGTCCACCCGATCGCCGGTGCCGCCCATGCCCTCGATGATGCAGCGGGTGTAGCGGACGAAGATCTCGTGGTCGTAGACCACCTGCTCGTGATCGAGCGAGGCCAGCGCGGCGCGGACGGCCGCGTCGTAGCGCGCCTCGTCCACCGCGATCCCGTGCCGCTCGCACGACTCCCGGTAGCCCACGCCCTGAAACGTCGGCCCGGGATAGATCAGGGTGAAATCGACGTCGAAGAACACGGCCTGGGTTGCCGGCGACATCCGTTCGATTATAGAGCCCGCGATACAATCGACTGCGATGCCCGACTGGAAAGACACGGTCAACCTGCCCCGCACGGGCTTCCCGATGAAGGCCAACCTGCAGA
>DASRPM010000152.1:0-10284 GCA_035646375.1 Vicinamibacterales bacterium | reverse complement strand
TGTCGGCCTTCACGGGCCAGTGGCTCCAGCTGCGGAACCTGGACAAGGTGACGCCCGACGTCCTGCTCTTTCCGGACTTCGACGACAACGTGCGGCAGGCGATGCGCCGCGAGACCGAGCTGCTCTTTGCCAGCATCCTGCGGGAGAACCGCTCGGCGCTGACGCTGCTCGACGCCGACTACACGTTCGTGAACGAGCGGCTCGCGAGGCACTACGGCATCGCAGGCATCTACGGTTCGCGCTTCCGCCGCGTGCCGGTGACCGATCCGAACCGGCGCGGCATCCTGGGGCACGGGAGCCTCCTCTCGATGACGTCGGTGGCCAACCGCACGTCGCCGGTGCTGCGCGGCAAGTACATCATCTCGAACCTGCTGAACACGCCGCCGCTGCCGCCGCCCGCCGTGGTGCCGGACCTGGCGGAGAGCGCGCACAAGGACAAGCCGTCCACCGTGCGGGAACAGCTCGAACGCCACCGCGCCAACCCGGTGTGCGCCGCGTGCCACCGCAATATCGATCCGGTGGGGTTCGCGCTCGAGAACTTCGACGCCGTCGGCCAGTGGCGGACGGCCACCCGCGAGGGGCTGACGATCGACGCGGCCGGAGTGCTCTCGGACGGCAGCAAGGTGGACAGCCCGCTGGCGCTGCGCAAGGCGCTGCTGGCCCGGCCCGACGTGTTCGCCGGGACGATTACCGAAAAGATGCTGATTTACGCGCTGGGCCGCGGCCTCGAGCCGGTGGACATGCCCGTGGTGCGCAGCATCGTGAAGAACTCGGCTGCGCAGAACTATGCCATGCAGTCAATCGTGCTCGGCATCGTGCGTAGCGTGCCATTTCAGATGCGGACGACCCTGAGGGACGCCGCCGCGCCAGTGACCACCAGCGCCCAGCGGTGAAGCAGATTCGTAGCTGCAGGCCTTCAGGCCTGCCGGGAGCAGTCGGATGATTGTCACCAAGAAGCACCTTCCGCGGCGGACGTTCCTTCGCGGTGCCCTGGGCACGGTGATGGCGATGCCCTTCCTCGACGCCATGATCCCGGCGCTCTCGGCGCAGGCCAAGGCGCGGCCGATGCGCTTCGGGGCCATCTACATCCCGAACGGCATCTTCCCGCAGCAGTGGCATCCGGACGCGGCCGGCAGCGCCTTCGAGTTCAAGCCCGTCATGCAGCCGCTCGAGGCGTTCCGCAGCCACTTGGTGACCGTCAGCGGCATGAAGGCGCCCGACGGCAATCCCGACATGGGCGGCGTGCACATGGGCGCCAGCGCGGCGTGGCTGAACGGCACCGGGCCGGTCACCGAGATGGCGAAGTTCGTCGTGCAGTCGAAGAAGTCGATCGACCAGCACATCGCGGACGCGATCGCCGGCGACACGCCGCTGCGCTCGCTCGAGGTGGGCACCGAGGACATGGGCACGTCGGCCGGCGCGTGCGACGGCTACCCGTGCGTGTTCTTCAACGCCATCTCGTGGCGCGACGACACGAGCCCGCTGCCGGTCGCCGTCAACCCGCGCGTGACCTTCGAGCGGATGTTCGGCGAGACCGGATCGACCAAGAAGCGCATGGCGAACATGCGCCGCAAGCAGAGCCTGCTGGACTCGGTGGCCGAGGAAGCGAGCCGCATGCGCCGGAGCCTCGGCGCGGCCGACAACGCCATCCTCGACGAGTACATGACCAACATCCGCGACGTCGAGAAGCAGATCGAGCGCATGGAGACGCGCGCGGCGGCGACGCCGGAAGGCGCGGTGGCGCCGCTCGGCCTGCCGGACAACATCGACGACCACCTGACCGTGACCTACGACCTGATGCTGCTGGCCTTCCAGGCCGACATCTCGCGCGTCTTCACGTTCATGGTGGCGCACGAGGGCAGCGGCCGCAGCTACGCGCACATCGGCATCCCCGAGCCGCACCACCCCGTGTCGCACCACGGCGACACGCCGGAGGGCATCGCCAAGTACGTCAAGCTGACGACGTATCACGTCAGCAAGCTGGCCGAGTTCGTGGGCAAGCTGCAGGAGACGAAGGACGGCGACGGCACGCTGCTCGACCGGTCGCTGCTCTACTTCGGCAGCGGCATGGGCAACGGCAACGCCCACGACCGCAACAACCCGCCGGTGCTGCTGATGGGCGGCGCCAACGGCAAGTTGAAGGGCAACCGCCACATCGTGGCGGAGAACAAGCCGCCGACGGCCAACCTGCTCCTGTCGATGGCGGATCTCGCGGGCGCCGACGTCGAGAAGATCGGCCATAGCACCGGCAAGCTGAGCCTTTAGCCTTTAGCCTCTGGCCTTCAGCCTTAGCCTTTAGCCTCTGGGCTAGAGGCCAAAGGCAAGAGGCGAGAGGCTTTCAGGATTCTTCAGGGTTCCATCAAGACTTCACGCGCGCGCGCCCCGTAGGCTGCGGGTATGCAGCCTCTTGCCTCGCGCGTCGTCTCGCTCGTCCTGTTGCTCGTATCGTTCGCCACCCCGGGCCAGGCCCAAGAGCTGGCCGGCTCGTTCGATCAGCTCCGGGTGCTCGTCAAACCAGGCGACACGCTGCGCGTCACCGACAAGACCGGCCAGGTGATCCGGGGCTCCATCGCCGAGCTGTCGGCCTCGTCGCTGGCCCTGCAGGTCTCGGGAGTCCGCCGGACGTTTCTCGAGAGTGACATCGCGTCTATCTATCAGCGTCGCCCCGACTCGATTGCCAACGGCGCGAAGTGGGGGTTCGCGGTCGGGGCCGGCCTGGGCGTGCTGGGCGGCATCGCGATCGTCCGCGAGTACGACGATGGAGGCGTGGCGCTGATTCCCATTCTCGGGCTCGTCTATGGCGCGATTGGCGCGGGCGCGGGCGCCGGGCTCGACGCCATGCATTCGAGCGAACAGGCGATCTACGCGCGGCGCGGCACGTCGTCGAGGGTGACCCTGCGCCCGATCCTGACGCCGGGTCGCAAAGGCGTGCGTGCGTCGCTCACGTTCGGCTCGTGACCGCGCCGGGGGTCAACGCCGCGACCGCGTCAGACGCACAAGCGCGAGGCCCTGAACCCCTGAGAAGGTGCCGGATTCCGGGTCGAAGCCGGTCGCGACCACATCGGCCGTCGCGGATCCCGGCCTGAACGGCACGCCGCTGTCCGAGGTCACCGTCACACTCCACAGCGTGGCGGTGGTACCGCACAGCACTTCGGTCGCAAAGGTGCCAACGGCGACGTTGGAACGGTTGAGGGCTTCGACCACCACGCCTTCGAGGCTGACGAGCGTCTCGGCCGAACATGTCACGGTACCGCCGACGACGGCGGTCCCGTCGTGCCCGGCGGTTGCCCGGGCGAACACCGTGAGATCGATCAGCAACGGGGCGGCGAGCGCGGCGGCGAGGACCGTGCCGAGAGCAATGGGGAGAAGGAGCACCACAAACCTCCGGGATCGGCGACCGCCGGCGGTAATCCGCCGGCCCATATGTCGTTAAACGACGGCGGTGGTCGCGCCGCACAACCATGGGATGCAAACCGCGGTCCCGAGCCGGAGGGTGAAGGGGGCCTACCCCTGAGAGGCCTGTTCCAGCGCGGCGATGTCGAGCTTCACCATCTTCAACAGCGCATCCGCCACCCGCTTGGCGCGCACCAGGTCGGTGTCCATCATCAGCTCGTCGAGCCGCGCCGGCACGACCTGCCAGCGGACGCCGTAGCGGTCGATCAGCCAGCCGCAGGCCTGCGGCTGGCCACCCCCCTCGAGCAGCTTGTTCCAGTAGCGATCGAGCTCGGCCTGGTCGTCGCACGAGACGACGATGGAGATCGCGTCGTTGAAGTCGTGGTGCGGGCCCGCGGTCATCGCCTGAAAGCGCTGGCCGAAGAGCACGAAGTCCACGATCTTCACCGCGCCCGCGGGGCCGCTCGGCGATTCGGTGGGCAGCGTCCAGACGCGTTCCACCCGCGAGTCGGGAAAGATCGACGCGTAGAAGCTCGCCGCGTGATCGGCGTCCTTCGCGTACCACAGGTGCGTGAAAATCTTGGTGCGTGTCATGAGCGTCTCCAGGCGGGTCTCAAGACCCGCGACTACCTGCGAGGCGGGCCTGAAGGCCCGCGGCTACGTACGAGGGCGGACGTAGTGAAGTCCGACGACGCCGGTTGGATATGGCGTGGAGGACGTCAGCTTGAACTCCTGACGCACGCCATTGGCGAAGACTCGCTTGCCGCTGCCGAGCATCAGCGGATAGACCAGCAGGTGCAGTTCGTCCACGAGGTCGTGCTCGAGCAGCGTGTGCACGAGCTGACTGCTGCCATCGAGAAGGATGTTCTTGCCAGGCTGCGCCTTCAGCGCGCGCACCTCGTCCACGACGTTGTCGCGGATGATGGTCGTGTTGCGCCAGACCGGCTTCTCGAGCGTCCGCGAGACGACGTACTTCTTCGGCGTGTTCATCATGTCGCCGAACGGATCGCCCTCTGGCATCGGCTCGAACGCGTTGCCGTGAATCACATACGTCTTCCGGCCAAGGAGGAAGGCGTCGGTATCGGCCATCATCGCGCCGAAGGCGGCGCCGATATCGTCGTGCCAGTACGGCCAGGTCCACCCGCCGTGCTCGAAGCCACCGTCGCGGTCCTCGTCCTTGCCTCCCGGCGCCTGAATCACCCCGTCCATCGTCATGAACTCCGACACAATCAGCTTCCGCACGGCTCCTCCTTGCGGCGGCCCCTGTGGTCCGCCCTCCTATACACACGTCGAACGACCCCGGGCCGGATCGACATAGAATTCAACCCACATGTGGCGCCGCCATTACACGTTCCCGGCTCTGCTTGCGGCCACGCTCGTCGTGGCCGGTGCAACGCTCGGCGGCCAGGGTACCGGGAACTGGAGCCCGCCGCGCACCGCTGACGGGCACCCCGACCTGCAGGGCTACTGGACCAACGACAGCTACGTGCCGCTCGAACGTCCCGACGAGGCGAAGGGCAAGGAATTCTTCACCGCCGAGGAGGCACAGGCGTTCTTCAAGAGCCGCCTCGACCGCCTGCTCGCCCAGTCGCGCACCGACATCCACTACGACGACGCGCTGTGGCAGGCCGAGAACTACGCCAAGACGGCGCACATGCGCACGTCGATCATCTACGACCCGCCGGACGGGAAGCTCCCGCCGCTCACTGACGCCGCGAAACAGCGCGAGGCGGCGCGCCTCCAGGCGCGCAAGGGCGTGGGCCCCGCGGACAACGTGCAGGTGCGCACTCTCGCGGAGCGCTGCATCGCGTGGGGCAACGTGGGTCCGCCGATGCTGCCGCCGGCCTACAACGCCAACTTCCAGATCCTGCAGTCGCCCGACCACGTCGTGCTGCGCCACGAGATGATGCACGACGTCCGGCTGATCCCCGTGGCGGGCGCACGGGTGCCGGGCCGCGCCGTGCAGCAGCTGGCGGGCATCTCGCGCGGCCGCTGGGAAGGCAACACGCTCGTGGTGGAGACCACGAACTTCACCAGCAAGACCAACTTCCGCGGGTCGCCGCAGAGCACCCGCCAGGACATCTTCGCCAGCGAAACGATGCGCGTCGTGGAGCGGTTCACGATGACCGGCCGCGACACCATGGACTACCGCTTCACGGTGGAGGACCCGTCCGTCTGGACGCGGTCGTGGTCCGGCGAGGCGCCGCTGCGGCGCTTCGAGGGGCCGATCTACGAGTACGGCTGCCACGAGGGGAACTACGGCGTGGCCAACATCCTGCGCGCGGCGCGCGTGCAGGAAGCCAGCGGCCAGACCGTCGACGCGCCGACCCCGTTCAACCGTTTCGCTCCCAAATAACGGCGAAATCGTGGCGTCACCGACGCTACCCCGTCTCGTCCTCGCGGCCGCGGCGGTCCTGTTCGCCGTCTTCGGGTTGTTGTTTGCCGTCGCGCCGCATCAGACGGCCGCGTTGGTCGACATCGAACTGCCAACGAACACGGCGACGATCGATTTCATCGCCACCTACGGCGGCTTCGAGATCGGCTTCGCGATCTTCCTCTTCACGTGCCTGCGGCGGCCGGAGCGCGTCAGGCTGGGGCTCCTGGCCAGTGGCTGGGCGGTGGCCGGTTTCGCGGTGGCGCGCGGTATCGGGATGGTCGTGATCGGCGGCCCGAAACCGGTGCTCTTCGGCGCGCTGGCGTTCGAAGTGGTGTGCGCCACGCTGGCGTTCGTGGCGGCCGCGCGCGCCAATCCGCTCAGCCGATCTTGATGCGCTGCCGGAACTGCTGGTTCTCGTTGCAGATGAACTCGATCGGCTCCTCGTCCACGACCACGCGCTGGTTGATGCGTACCGTGACCGGCTTCGTGAACGCCTTCGAATCCTCGATCGTCACGTCGATCTCCAGCTTGCCGAACATGGGCCGGCGGAACCGCTCGATGAACTTCGCCTGATTGCTGTAGGGCGTGCCGCGCACGTCGAGCCAGCCGTCAAAGAGGCCGTCCTCGGCACCGCGCAGGTTGTTGGTCTCGACGACGAGCGTGTCGCCCTCCCAGCGTCCCACCGAGTAGCCGTACCACCAGGGCTGCGGCTCGCCCTGCTTCGGCAGCGGCCGGCCGTCGGTGTAGATGGTGCGCTGGCCGTAGTTGGACTCGTAGAGGATCGCGATCACCTTCGGCGTCTGGATGATCTTCCGCGGCTGCGGCTGCATGTGGAACTGGGTGATGCCCATCGGCATGCAGTTGGCGTCCGGGTTGTCTTTCATCTCGTTCGCCATCCGCTGCTTCTTCACCCCGGCGGCCCACGGCGTCTTCGGCAGCCCGCCAGGGACGTTCGTTTCGATGTCCCAGAACGCGGCCAGCGGCGGCGACTTGGGATCCGGAGGAAACGGCTTCGCGAACACCTCTTGCGACACGTCGCCGCTCGCATCCCGGTTCGCCTGAGAGAAGAGCCCGGCGAGCTCCGCCGGTAACGGCTCGGGGTCGGCGCGCAGCCACACGCCGGACAGATCGGGCCTGCCGTCCGCCGTGCGCGGCGGCGGCGCCTCCATGCTGACGCGTCCCTGCGCGTCCCGCGGCACGCCGCTGTCCTGGAACTTCGGCCACTGCGCCGACAGCGACGCCGAGCACACCACCACGGCAACGACCACGACACTGCGCAACAGCGTGTTCCTCATCGTCACGACTCCGCCGGCGATTCTACCGAATCACGGCCGGGCGCCCGAGAGGGTTTAGAATCCGGGCAGACATGCGTCTCCAGTGGCTTTTTGTCGTCGTCCCGGCCGCACTGGCCGTCGTCGCGTCGGGCCCGACGTCCGCGCAGGCGCCGACGACGGTGGATTTCGCCCGCGACGTCCAGCCGCTGCTGCGCACCAACTGCTACAGCTGCCACGGCGAGGCGCTGCAGAGCGGCAACTTCCGCCTCGATCGCCGGCGCGACTCGCTACCCAACCGCGTCGGCGCCAACGGCGCGCGCGTCGTGCCCGGCAACAGCGGCGCGAGCCGGTTGTACCAGCGGGTGGCCGGCAGCCAGGGCGGCCTGCAGATGCCGCCGAGCGGCACCCTGCCACCGGAACAGATCAGCACGATCAAGGCGTGGATCGATCAGGGCGCGCCGTGGCCCGACGAGCTCGACGGCGAGCAGCCTTCGCCGCCGCGCGACCCGGTCGCGAACCAGCTGCTCGAGGCGCTCCGCCTCGGGAATCGCCCGGCGATCGCGCGGCTGCTGAAGGACAGTCCCGCCTCGGCGCGCGCCCAGGGATCGGGCGGCATCACGCCGCTGATGCATGCGGCGCTCTACCGTGACGTCGCCTCGCTGCGCCAGCTGCTCGACCTCGGCGCCGACGTCAACGCACAGAACGACGCGGGCGCCACCGCGTTGATGTGGGCCGTGGACGATCTCGAGGTCATCAGGCTGCTGCTCGATCGCGGCGCCGACGCGAACGCGCGATCGGTGGACGGCCGCACGCCGCTGCTGCTGGCCGCCGGGCGCGCCGGCGGCAGCGACGTAGTGAGGCTCCTGCTCGATCGCGGCGCGAAGGCCGAACGCCAACCGCTGCTCGTGGCCGCCGGCGGGGCCGGCGACGCGGCCACCATCCGGCTGCTGCTCGATCGCGGCGTGGACACCGGGACCCTGCCCAACGACCTCGCGATGCGCTCGGGCTGCACCGACTGCGCGGATCTGCTGCTCGCGGTTGCCGGCCCGCCCAGTCTTGCCAACGCCCTCCAGTCCGTGGGGCGATTCGGCGACTCGGCCGGCATGCAGCGGCTGCTCGCGCGCGGCGCCGAACCCACCCCCGCCGCGCTGCGTGCCGCCGCGGCGTCCGAAGGCCTCCCCGCCGACGGCGTGGCGGCGCTGCTCGCGCGCGGTGCGCGGGACGAGCAGGCCATGCACTGGGCCGCGCGGCACGGCGACACGCCCGTCGTGGCGGCGCTGCGGAAGGCCGGCGTGGCCGACGTGACACAGCCGAGCCCCGCGTTGAAGAAGCCCGCCGCGCCGCGCACGGCACGTGCGGCCATCGACGCCAGCCTGCCGCTCCTCCAGCGCGCCGACACCGTGTTCTTGAAGACAGCCGGCTGCATCTCGTGCCACCACAACAGCCTCTTTCAAATGACGGCCGCGACCGTACAACCACTCGGATTTCGCATCGATGAGGCCGCGGTGGGCGATCAGATGGCAAGGACGCGCGCCTATCTCGCGAGCTGGCGCGAGCGCGTGCTGCAGGACATTGGGATTCCGGGCCAGATCGACACGATCGCCTACATTCTGGCGGGGCTGGCCGATGCGCCCTATCCGCCCGACGCCGCCACCGACGCACTCGCCCGCTACGTGGCGCGCCGGCAATACGCGGACGGCAGCTGGCGCGTGGCATCGCACCGGCCGCCGATGGAATCGAGCCACATCACGACGACGGCCGTGGCAATCCGCTCGCTGCGCGCCTACGCGCCGGCACCGATGAAAGCCACGTACGAAGGCGCGGTTCAGCGTGGCGTGGCATGGCTGGCCGCCGCGACACCACAGACCACCGAGGATCACGCCTTCCTGCTGCTGGGGCTGACGTGGGCACGCGGGGGGCAGGCGGCGATCCGCCGGACCGCGAACGCGCTCGTCGCGCGGCAGCGCGAGGATGGCGGATGGAGCCAGCTGCCCACGCTGTCGAGCGACGCCTACGCGACCGGGCAAGCGCTGGCGGCGCTGCTCAGGAGCGGCGCGGTGAAGCGCGGTGATGCGGTGTACCGCAAGGGCGTCCGGTTCCTGCTCGACACACAGCTCGAGGACGGATCCTGGTACGTGCGCGGCCGGGCGATCCCCGTCCAGCCGTACTTCGACAGCGAGTTCCCTCACGGACCGGAACAGTTCATTTCAGCGGCGGCCACCAACTGGGCCGTCATGGCGCTGGCAGGCGACGCACGATGAGAAGAATGGTGCTGCTCCTCGCCGCGTTGGCGGCCGCGGCGGCCCCGCGGGCACAGACACCGCCCGCCCCGGGTGGCATCGAGGTACTGACGGTCAGGGACAACTTCTTCGTCATCGCCGGCGCCGGCGGCAACATCGGCGTGCAGGTGGGCGACGACGGCGTCGTGGTGGTGGATGCGGGATCAGCGGCGCGCGCGGCGGACGTCGTGGCCGCGATCAAACGCATCACGCCGAAGCCGATTCGCTACATCATCAACACGGGCCCCGACGCGGACCATGTCGGCGGCAACGAGACGCTGTCGAAGGCGGGCGAGACGATCCTGACGAGCATGAGGCTCGGCGGTCAGCAGCAACAGTTCATGGCGCCGGTCGCCTCGATTCTCTCGACCGAGGGCGTCCTGCGGCGGATGTCGGCGCCGTCCGGCTCGACGCCGGCGTATCCGGCGGCCGCCTGGCCCACCGAATCGTTTCACCACCCGCGGAAATACATGTATCTGAACGGCGAGGCGATCGAAATCCTGCACCAGCCCGCCGCGCACACCGACAGCGACGCGTTCGTCTTCTTCCGCCGTTCGGATGTGGTGGTGGCCGGAGACGTGGTCGACACGCGGAGGTTTCCGGTCATCGACGTGGACCGCGGCGGCAGCATCGACGGCGAGATTGCCGCACTCAACCGCCTGAGCGAGATCGCCGTGGCCTCCATCCCGATCGTGATCCGCGAGGCCGGCACCATCGTCGTCGCCGGCCACGGCCGGCTCTACGATCAGTACGACGTCATCGAATACCGCGACATGGTGACGATCATTCGCGATCGCGTCCGCGATCTGGTGGCCGCCGGGCGCTCGCTCGAGCAGGCCAAGGCCGCTAACCCGGCGAACGGCTATGCCGGCCGGTACGGGAACGCGGGCGGCGACTGGACGACGGACCGCTTCGTGGAGGCGATTTACCGCAGCCTCGCGAAGGAGCGGAAATGAACCGC
>DASRPM010000151.1:0-26387 GCA_035646375.1 Vicinamibacterales bacterium | reverse complement strand
TGCAGCGCTTGTCGGAGCCAGAAATCCAGACGAGTAGCGGCAGGCTATCCGCCATCAGCCGGAACAGCCCCTCGCGTTCTTGGGGCGAAGGCGTGCCGAGGCTCATTTGGCCACCTCAGTTCATGTCGCGCGAGCGCCGCGCGAAGTTCCGGATGTGACTGCGCTGTGCGCAGCGCACACGCTTGAGAGCAGATTCAGGGCTTCTGAGTTCTCGAAGCAGTCGATCGGGTGGCAGCAGACCGTGAAAAACGGCAACGCGCGTGTCAAGTCGTCCCAGATCCGTTCGAGCTCCAGCGCCGCCTCGAAATCGCCATTCCGGCACAAGGAGGCGCTCATGTCGCCGACGATCGTCAGACGACCTCGCGGTCTATTCGGAACGGCCTGGCGTAACAGGTCGAGGCCGTGGACCATCTCCGCGACGCGCTCCTTGTCAGGTCTCCCTTCGTGCATCACGTGTGACAAGGCCAGTGCGGAATCGGTCGCGACGTACTGTTCTTGCTCTGCCAGCACGGCGAGATTCATCCGATGCGCCTGCAGGCGCTGAGCGACGCCAATGCGGGTCGCTTCGCTGGTGACGAGGACGACCTGCTCGCCCAACCGAAGTGTCGCACGGACCAGTCGACTGACCTCGTCCAGGAGGTGGCTCTCGTTGGCATGGAACTGGACTGCGTGCCGGCTGCCTGCGACAGTCGAGAGCGAGGTCAGGGATGGCAGGAACAGCCGCCCCGCGAGAGCGTGGTCGATCGCGCCGATCAGATCCAAGTGCATGCGCGATTTCAGCACGTAGCCGTGCGCGCCACCATTGATGGCCGCGGTGACGAATTCGTCGTCCGAGTGCATCGTCAGGAAGACAACCCTTGTTTCCGGGCCATCTCGCCGGAGCTGCTCGAGCGTCTGAAAGCCGTTGAAATCGGGCATGGTGATGTCCAGCACGACCACGTCGGGCCGGAGGCGCCTTGCCAGGTCCAGCGCCTGACGGCCGTCGGTGGCAGTGGCCACGACGTCAAAAGCTGCGGCAAGAAGGCGGCTCACCGATTCCCGAACGTGGATGTGATCGTCGGCCAGGAGGACGCGAGGTCGGGCAGGCGCTGCGATGTTCAAGGAGAGCCGTGCTGGTGAGTCTACCTTCCTAGTCCAATACAGAAGCAAGAGAGTAAGGGTTCGAAACCCTGCCTCCCATTCGCTCCACGGTCGAGCTTCGCGAGCGTCACGTCTTCGCGCTTGCGCCGGTTACATCCGCTCGACATACTGCGCACCTCCCTCGAGCTCAGGCCGTTCGAGACACGCGTCAAACATCCGTTTGCTTTGTCGGCCGCCGGCGTTAGTCACAGGTAGGCGCTGCGTGTACCGCACGCGCGTCTCGGAGGACGTGCGCGCGGAGCGCGGAGGGAGCCATGAACTTCTCGATCGAGATCACCAGGCCGGACGACCTCCTCCGCCTGCGCGTCGACGCGCGCAACCTGAAAGTCGATCGCGGCCCCACCGGCACGAGCCTGGTCATCGACGACGCCGCGCAACCCGCCTTTCTGATCGTCAACTTTCCCCCTCAAGCCATCGCTGAAGGCGCCTACTTCGAAGCCTCGATCGTCGAAGAAGACCTGCCGCCCGGTGTCGTGCCGGACGCGCCGCCCGTCACTATCGAAACACCTCCCGCGCCGGGCAGCGTGCCCGTGCGGGTCGCGCGAGGCAGCCGGCTGGTGTTCAAGGTGACGGCGCAGACACGAATCCCGTTCACGGTGGCCGGCCTGCTCGACTGGTCGGCGCTCGAGCTGAGCGTCAACGGCATCGCCGCCATCGGCCCTAAACCGACACCCGCGGAGATTGCCGGCGCTCCAGCGATCACCAGACCGGCCGAAACCGAAACGGCGCTCGAGCTGCCGTATCAACTGATCGTCTCGCCGACGGCAGCCGTCCGCTGGGGTCACCGGCTGGCGCCGTTCACGGCGCGCGGCCGCACCGAGCTGTGGCACACGCGGATGCAGTCGGCGGGCGCGACGGGGCCGGAGGAGCTGACCCCGAAGAATCGCGCGTCTCTCCGGGCCATCTGGTCCGACAACTTCAACACCGCCGTAGGCCTGAACCCGGACGCGCCGGACCCCGATCTGCAGCGCGCGGCGATGTCGCCCAACGATCGCCACCAGATCGTGGTGAAGACCTCCGCGTTTCACGGCTTCGAGAGCGAGGTGTCCTTCACCTTCGGCGGCGTCGTGACGACCGGTGGCGCGCTGCCGGTGACGCTCGGCGGAATCAACACACGCGCGCGGGCACTCTCGCCGCTCGCCGGCGCCGGCATCGAGATCAAGTACTGGGTGCCGTTCGTCCCGCAGCCGTTCTACGCCGATCAGGTGATGCTGTCGTCGCTCGGCGGCTGGCTGCGCTCACGCGGCAACTGGGACCTGGTCCGCAAGGCCAGGCCCCGCTTCCGCTTCGAGGCGCTCGATCTCAGCGACGTCATCACGCGCGTCGGCCCGATGCGACGGCTGGATCCCGCGGTGCCGCCCCCCGCGCCACGCCCGCGCCCCGGCGGCGCCGGCAACGACCTGCTGCTCGCGCCGGCCCCGCAGTTCGGGTTGGACATCTTCCAGCCGGGCCCGTCCGAGGGCTATCTCGATCTGTCCGAATGGGTGCACGTGGCCACGCAGGGGCGCGACCACTACGTGCGGATCGTCTACGAGGGCGAGCTGCTGCCGTTCCGCAACCGCGCCGCGCTGGTCAAGGTGACCGAGCGGAAGTTCAAGCAGCAGGGCTCGCTCGTCGTGGCCAACCTGTTCCAGCGCATGTTCATCATCGTGCGCGAGCCGGTGAAGTTCTTCGCCGCCGACGATCGCGGGATGCACTACAAGCGGGTGGAGCTCACCACGACGGTCACGCCAGACATCGCCCCGCCCGACTACCAGCCGTTCGGTTCGCGCTCGTTCTGGGTGGAGGTAATGCGCAGCCCGGCGCCAACCGACCACGTGCGCTTCAAGTTCCACGCGAAAGGCAGGGACAGCGGCGGCGAGGAGAGCGACTTCACGATCCCGATGATGTTCCTGTCGCAGGCGGCACAGGGCACGGTCCGCCAGCAGGTGATAGACCTCTACAACGACAGCAGCACGATCAAGGCGATGGCGGATCGCAGCGCCGTGGTGCCGGGCCACAAGATGCTGTTTGCCGACCGCAACGTGGCGCTCCCGACGGACAACACACGGCTCGTCACGCGCACGCTGACCTTCGCGATCCACAACGAAAAGCCGCGACTGCTGAAGGCCGAGGTCAACATCCCGCAGGTGCAGGAGCTGCTCGGCACCGACACGCCCTCGACGATTCGCCTGTATCCGGGCTTCGTGGACGGCGGGTTCGACGCCGGTTCCGGCGTGTTCGCGGAGATCGTCAAGCTGACACCGGCCGCCGGCGACCCCTTCGCCGCGGTCACGCCCGACAAGGTCGGAGTGGAGTTCTCGAGCGATCAGGCGGGCGGGTTTGCCACGCCGAACCTGGGTGTCTCGACGCTGTCGCAGAAGCTCGGACCGCTCGCCGGCAAGGTCGCCGACGCCGTCACCGATACGTTCGATCCCACCACCTTCTTCCCGGCCGGCACCGCGGCGCTCTTCGGCACCTTCGATCTCTTTGCCCTGCTGCTCGGCTCGGCGCTGGGCGAGGGCGCGCCGAAGCTGCAGACGCAGTCGCAGAACATCACGGGTGGGAAGCTCCTCATCGCCACGCTCGACTGGGAGCCGAAGGTCAAAGACCTCGATCTGGTCATCGCCGAGTTCAAGAAGAGCAACGCGACCAAGCTGATCGTGCGCGGCCGCATCGAGAAGCCGCTCACGTTCGACGCACTGGGTGCGCCAGTGGCCGCGGGCGTGAAGTCGGAGTTCCAGGGCACGCTCAACGACTTCACCGTGACCGTCCTGAAGGTCGTCTCGATCAACTTCATCAAGTTCGGCTTCGTGGCCCGCAGCGGCGCCAAGCCGGACGTGAAGGTGGAGCTCGACCCCGCCAAGCCGCTCGAGTTCAAAGGCGACCTGGTGTTCGTCGAAGAGCTGCGCAAGGCGATCCCGCCGGATCTCTTCGGCGCCGGCCCCAGCCTCGACCTCCTGCCCACCGGCGTGCGCGCCGGCTTCTCGTTTGCGCTGCCCCCGGTGGCGGTGGGCGTGTTCGCGCTCAAGGACGTCAGCCTGGGCGCCGCGCTCACGCTGCCGTTCCTCGACGGCCGCCCGACGCTCGACTTCAACGTGTCGGAGCGCCCGCATCCGTTCCTGCTGTCGGTCGGCATCTTCGGCGGCGGCGGCTTCTTCCACCTGCAGCTCGACACCGCGGGCTTGAAGCTGGTCGAGGCCGCGTTCGAGTTCGGCGCCACCGCCTCCATCGATCTGGGCGTCGCCAGCGGCGGCGTCCACATCATGGCGGGCATCTATTTCAAGCTGGAGAAGAAGGAGCCGAGCACCGAGCTGGCGCCGACGCTCACCGGCTACCTGCGCATGGGCGGCTATCTGAGCGTCCTCGGCCTGATCAAGATCTCGCTCGAATTCACGCTCAGCTTCACCTACGACGGCGCCCGCGACAAGGCGTACGGCCGCGCCACGCTCACGGTGCAGGTTGAGATCGTGTTCTTCAGCACGTCGGTGGAGATCACGGTCGAGAAGGCGTTCGGCGGATCGAGCGGCGACCCGACGTTCGGACAACTCTTTCCCGCGTCGCAGACGTGGAGCGAATACGCGGAGGCGTTCTCCTGATGGCTGCCACGCAGACGGTTCTGTTCACGGTCATCCCTCGCGGGCTGAGTCTCAACGGCACGACGCTCCCGGTGTCGGTCGTCGTCTCACCGCGGCTCGTCGGCGCCGATCTGCTCGGCGCCTTTCCCGACTGGGTGGACTGGACGCAGAAAGTGAAGGGGGGCGCGCAGTTCGTCTTCAAGTGCGGGACCACGACGGCCACCGTGCCGCTCAACACCGCACCGCTTCGTCCCGACCTGTGGAGGGCGCTCTTCCACGCCCGCACGTTCGTCCGCTCGCGCAAATTCGACGACTACTCCAGCCACGGCGTGATGTCGTTCTCGGTCCGCGAGACGCTCAGCGCGCTCAAGGCGGTGTATCAGGAAGCCAGCGTCGTGCTGGCGCTGCCCGATCCGGCGGACCCTCGCGACCCCAACGATTCGGACGCGGGGCAGTCGGACGGCCCGACGCGTCCGCCCACGATCACCAACCGGACCCGGCTGGGCGCGATCCTCAACGGGCTCGACGTCCACTGGAACAAGGACGCCGCCAAACGGTGGCGCGCCATCGCGCGGCATCGCAGCCTGAGCGGCTCGGCCGAGCGCGCGCTGAACGGCCCGCTCGACGGCGAAGGGCTGATCACCGCCGCGCGCAACCCGTCGGCGTTCCAGAACATTGCCGGCCCCTTCGCGGCGTATCACCACATGCCGACGCCCACCGAGGAGAAGGCCGGCCCGGTGAAGGTCGATCCGGACGAGTACGACTTCCACCAGGCGCTCAGCGCCCTCGAAGCGCATCCCGATCTGCAGCGCGCGCTGGGCCTCGTCTTCGACCTCGAGCTGCCCACCGATCTCGTGCCGGCCACGGCGGCCGGCACCTCGGCCAACCTGTCGGTGCAGTCCACCACCATCGCGTGGCAGATGCCCCCCAAGTCGCACCCGCTCGAGACGGCGTGCGTTCACCTCACGGCCGGCAACGTCACCCTGTTCTGCACCGCGTCGCGGACGCAATCGAAGGACGCTGGTCCGCTGCAGGTGCTCGGCCTGCTCAACCTCGATCCCGCGCGCTTCGGCCTGGCGCAGGTGGACGTGGACGGGGCGATGCACAAGACGATCGCCACCGCGGAGATCTACAACAACCCGGATCCGGGCCGCAGCCTCAAGCCGGTGGATCCCGAGGCGGCGCCGAATCCGGAGGTGTTCGATCCGGAGGCCACGCTGCCGTCGATGCGTTCGGGCGGCCTGCAGCTCTACGTGGACGGTCGCGGCGCCACGGTGGTGGACGCCATCTCGCAGTCGAAGGCGTTCAACCAGGCGCTCGAGTCGGGCGGCGCGCAGCCGCGCCCGTTCTACGCCGAGGATCTGGTGCGCGGCTACCGCCTCGACGTGTGGGAGTCGCGCACCGACACCTGGCATTCGCTGCACCGCCGGTCGGGCAAGTACGCCGTCGGCGACGCCGAAGTGGCCTTCGACACCACGGACGAAGAGGGCTTCTTCCAGCTCGCGGCCACGCAGCCGGCCCCCGGCGCCGAGCCCGCGGACAAGGACCTGTATGTGCACGAGGTGATCGCGCGCTGGGCCGGCTGGAGCCTGAGCGTCCCGTTCCCGGGCAAGGCGCTGAGCCGCTACGGCGATCCCGACAAGGCGATTCCTCCGGACGGCGACGATCCCGATTACCGCACCGACGAAGCGATCACTGCCTTCAAAGTGCGCGCGACGTATCGCGTGATCAAGGGCTCGCTGCCGCGCCTGCGGTTCGGATCGCGCTATCGCATCCGCGCCCGCGCCGTGGACATCGCCGGCAACAGCCTCGAGGTCGAGGATCCGATCGGCAACGCGCTGTCGTTCATCATGGGGCTGCCGCGCGACCCCGAGGGGCAGGTCTACCTGCGCTACGAGCCGGTGGCCGCCCCGCTGGTCGTCATCCGTGACGAGAAGGCGCTCACCAGCCCCGGATCAGCCGTCCACCGGCTCGTGATGCGCACCCTCAACGACAGCGAAACCAAGGACACGCTCGCCGCCGATCTCACGGCGAGCGATCGGCACATCGTGCCGCCTCGCACGAGCGTCGAACTGGCCGAGCGGATGGGCATGTTCGATGGGCCCGACGGGAAGCTCAAGACCGACGCCGCCACGTGGAACCTGGCGGTGAGCCGCGACGCCGGTCAGTTCGCGGACGCCACCATCAAAGTCGCCGGACAGACCACGGACCACGTGCCGATTGAAGCCGGTCCGTCGATCGATGCGCTGCCGTATCTGCCGGACCTCCTCTCGCGCGGCGCCGCGATTCGCGACCTGCCCGGGTCGAGCGCGATTTCCGTCGGCCGCGCCGCGCCGGATGATCCGGCGGCCGGGGCTGTGGCCTATACGCCGCTCACCGACATCAATCCGCGTCCCGGGTCGGCCACGCTCGTCTCGTTCAATGCGACCGCCGACTGGGAGCAGACCGTCGGGTTCCGCCTGGCGCTTGGCGAGCTGGCCACCGGCCAGAAGGATCCGCGCCCACACTGGGATCCGAACGGGCGCGTGTTGACGGTGTTCGTGCCCAAGGGCACCACGTCGGTCGTGCCGCTCAGCAGCTACATGACGCCGGCCGACATGAAGCTGATGGCGCTCTGGCAGTGGATGCGCGAGTTCGTCGATCTCGCCACCATCTTCGGCGCGCAGCCGGCGCACCTGCTGCCCGAACGTCCTGTCGATCTGATCGCGCACGTGCTGCAGCGCGCCGTCGAGGGTGGGCACTGGATGCTCAACCCGCCGACCCTCCTGACGCTGGTGCACGCGGTCCAACAGCCGATCGGGCGCCCGGAGTTCGCGGCGCTGAACGTGGACCACGACGATCTCGTCAGCGACTACTCGCTGCAAACGGACCGGTTCCGCGGGCGCACCGACCCGCAGGAGCTCACGCCCATCACCGCGTGGCGGCGGCCGCACGAGACCTCGGCCTTCCTGATGGGCGCACTGCGCATTCACGGCGCCAGCACCGCCAAGGTGAACCTGCTGGCCGAATGGGTCGATCCGGTTGACGATCCCACTCAGCCCGCGCCCGGTGAGAGCCGCTTCAGCGCGCCGGTGGACGAGCTGCCGCTCCCACGGCCGCGTGAGGTGTATCTCTTCGCGCCCGGCAAGGTGCCGCGCCGCGTCGGCTACTACGACCCCGAGAACGATCAGATCGCGATGGTCCGCTCGGGCGACCACGCCGGCAGGGCAGCGACCTCCGAGAAGTACTTCTCGGAGGCGGCGCCGAAGCACGAGCTCGGCGACACCAGGCGGCATCAGGTGCGCTATACCGCGGTGGCCACGTCGCGCTATCGCGAGTACTTCGCGCAGAACCCCAACCTCGACTTCACCCGCACGAGCGAGCCCGTGCTGGTGGACGTGCCGTGCTCGGAGCGACCCCTGGCCCCGGGCATCGTCTACGTGGTGCCGACGTTCGGCTGGCAGCGGCAGAGCGACACCAACTTGAAGCGCAGCGTCCGCTTTGGCGGCGGCCTGCGCGTCTACCTGGAGCGCGGGTGGTTCTCGTCCGGCGTCGGCGAGCTGCTCGGCGTGGCGCTGTGGAACTATGCCAACGGCGGCCTCGACGATGTCACGCGTGACAAGTTCAAGCCGTTCTTCACCCAGTGGGGCATGGATCCGATCTGGCAGACCGGCGGGATCTCGAACGCGCCGGCCATCCGGCACTTCCCGGACGCCGTCGCGTCCGACACGTTCGTCTCGCTCGAGGAGACCAGCGCCCGGATCTCCGATACGCAGCCGGGCCGCGTGGACGTGGTGGGCTTCGCACCGCAGTTCGACAAGGCGCGCGGGCTGTGGTTCGCGGACCTGACCATCGACCTGGCCGAAGTGGCGGCCTATTCGCCGTTCGTGCGGCTGGCGCTGGTGCGCTACCAGCCGCATGCACTCGACGACGCGCGGATCTCGCGCGTGGTGCTGGCCGGGTTCGCGCAGCTCACGCCCGACCGCAGCGCGCTGGTCACCGCGGACCCGCACCATCCGCGCACGTTGCGCGTGGTCGTGAGCGGCGTCGCGCCGCGCGGCCCTGCGCCCACGGGGCCCGCGGCCGACAAGCCGGCGCGCCCCACGCACGTGCGGGTGCGCGTGCAGAAGCCCACGACGGCTGGCGGTGAGCTGGGGTGGGAGGATGCACCAGCCGCGGAAGCCACCGCGACGCAGTTCTACGAGGGCGCGGGTCTCTTTCAGCCCGACCTGGGGCTGTGGGTGGGCGCGGTGACGTTTGCCGCCAAGCCGGCGCCCGGCGCGTATCGTCTGCTGATCGAGGAGTTCGAGTACGTCGCGGCGAATTACGCCGAGGGCCGTAGCGCGCCAGGGCGTCTCATCTTCGCCGAGATCGTCGACGTCGATGCGGCGCTCGTGAGCGTCTAAGCGCGAGCGTCAAGGGTATCCTCGTGCACCGGCGGAACGCCATCCGGCGTCCATCTCCACGCGGGAGCGCATGATGTCAGCGGATACCTTGAACGTCATTGGCCTTGTGCTCGGATTCGTCGGCAGCTGGGCGCTTGTCTACGAAATTCTCTGGGGCTATCGGAAGCGCAACCGGCTCGTTTACGTGAACCTGCAACTCGCGAACGACAAACGGAGCCTCAAACAACTCGAGGACATCACTGACCAGCTCCCTGCCGCCGTGTATTCGCCACAGGAGAAGGAGACGGTCAAGGACGGCTATCGCCGCGACCTGGTGCCGGGAATCGACAAGCTCGAGAAGGAGAAAACCAAGCTGACTGACGGGCACGCCGCGCTGTCGTTCGCGCTCGCGGCAATCGGAATGTTCATTCTGACAGTCGGGTTCGGCGCGCAGCTGTGGGCCGCCCTCCTTCCCAAACCGGCGACACCCGAGCCGCAGCCGCCGGCAGAGGCGAAAGCCATTGTGGTGGGCGGCTACAGACTTCCCGCATTCATCGAAGCGTCCGCTTCCGAGCCGGTCGGCACCCTGAACGCCGCCGTCTGCGACTGGCGTCGTGACGCCGCTGCCCGTGGAGTGCGCGCGGCCGTTGTGGTGGGGCACTATGATCGGCGATCGCTCCGAGAGAAGTCGAAGGCGACGTTCGGAGACAACATCGGCCTCGCCCAACGGCGCGCCGACCGCGTGAAGGTGCTGCTCCTCGATGCGGCGCTATGTCCCGCCGCGCCGCTGGCTGATGCGATCGCTGTCAGTGGGGGACCACGGGGCACCAATCTCGACGACGATCGACTTGCGGAGATCTTTGGACTGTCGCTGCGTTGACCTTCACTTCGGTCGTGGCCGTATCGGCGCCAACCCGCCCGGCGGCGGCGCGGGCACGCCTTTGAGCCTCGCGCCGATCTCCGTCAGCAGGAACGACTTGAGGAAGGTCTTCTTGCTGTAGCACTTCACCAGGTCCGGCTGCGCGATCGTCTTGACCGTCAGCTTGCTGTCGCCCTTGCCAAGCTGCCACGCGCTCTGCCACAGCCGCGCGAGCAGACGGCACCCCATCGCCATCACCTCCACCGTGTCGTCGCCGAACTCGACCCACGTTCATCGGCGGCGGCTATATCGGCGAGCTGAAAGGCTTCCCGGCACCGACGGGCGCGTCGAGGGTGTGGCGCATCGATTCGGCCGCGCACCACGTGCACTGCACGGTCGACCCGGCGGTCACGCCCGAGTGCACGGTCATCGCGGACGGCTTCACCTCGATCATCGACGCGCCTTCGATCGCAGTGGAACGATGTACGTAACCGAACTCGACGAAGCCAGCTGGTTCGCGGTGGAGGTGACGCACACGCCGATCGGCGGCACGGTGAACGCGTGCTCGCTGAATGCCGGGAGCTGGGATTGCGCGCCGCTCGAGCAGAATCTGTCTACGCCGACCGGCGTGGCCTCGGACGCCACGGGGCGGGTCTACGTGAACAACCACTCGCTCGAACCGGGTGCCGCGGAGGTCCTGACGATCAAGTAGGGCGCGGGTCGCCCGAAAATGAAGAAGGCGAACCGGCTTAACGCCGGTTCGCCACCAACGTCGGCGTGAGCCGCACCACCACGTCGCTGGCGCCGAGGCCGTTGCTCGTGACCGCGAACAGCGTCCCGCCTTCGCCGGCCACGACGTCTCCGACGCGGTCGCTCATCCCGCCGTCCTGGCGCGACTGCATCGGCAGGGCCAGCCTGGCCAATCCCCTCGATCCATCCGCGCGCGTGGCGACAAGGGCGCGCGCAACCAGCAGATCGTCCGGCGCGGACTGAAGCAGCAGCGTACCCGCCGCCGCGCCCGTTCCCTCGCTGACACGCAGCCTCGGGGCCTCGGCGCGCATCACGCGCACGCGATCACGCGCCTCGAGCGATCTCACCGCCGCCTGGCCGTCCTGCTCCCGGAACATCACCCACAAGGCGCCGTTTGCCGGATGCCACGTAAAGGCGAGCGGTGTCGAGGCGATCCCAGACAACGGCTCGCCCGGCGGGACGCGACCGTCGTCGCTCAGGCGCACCATCGAGGCCAGCGGCGTGCTTGCGGCCGGCTCGTTCACGAACTCCGTCCCGGGCGGAAGCATCACGTAGAGAAGGCGGTCCGGCCCGAACGCCATCCGAGGCCCGGACTGCGCGGACTCGAGCGATACATCCGATCGCGTGCCGCTCTCGACGACGGGCGCTTCGAACAGCGTCGCGGCCTCGCCCAGGGTGTCCCCGACCTCGCGCAGTCGCACCACGCGCAGCCTCGTCCGGCCGGCAGCGTCCTGCTCCAGCAGCGACACGTAGACGAACCGGTTCCGTGCAAAGTCCGGGTGGCTCGCGAGTCCGATCGGCCCAACGGCCAGTGACGTGAGCATCCCGGCTTCGAGTGCCGGTTCGCGATTCTCGGGTTCGCCTGGACGTACGACGCGGACGCGTCCATCGGCGTCCGACACCAGCAGGCGCCCATCCGGAAGCCACGCCAACTGCGCGGGGGCCCGGACGCCGGTTGCCACGATGTCCGCTGTGAACGCGAGATCGTCGGCGATCGTGATCACCGGTTCCACGCGGAGCGGACCGGAGAAGGACGAGGCGAGCGTCGCAACGCTCGCGCGCGCGGACACCTTCTGATAGCTGATCGCCGCGCTGCGCCCGCTTTCGACTCCCGTCGAGACGGAGACGTTCACCACCTCGATGGTGTGAACGCCGTCGCTCATCGCCGGCAGCGGCGCGTTGCAGTCGGCGTCCGCTCCCGAGGTGATGCACGTCGCTCCAGGCAGGTCCACGGACTTGCCGTCGACATACGCCCGGAACCGGAGCTTCGACACGTCTCCGGTCTGATTCCAGCCAAGGCGTTCGGTGCCGGCCACCTGAGGGGCGCCACTCGCGCCGCCAGGGTTCGCCGACGGGCCAGTCGGCGAATCATCGTCCTCGCAGCCCGAGACCCCCAGCAAGAGGGGCAGGGCCAGCAAGGCCAGCGGGTGGGCGCGGGGCGGTCGCATCGAAGGAAATCCTGCTCCTTGTCTCGGTGTTTTGCGGGAGACGCGATAGCGGAGGGATTGCCCGAAATTTGAAACCGTCGCGCCGCGGCTGAGTTGTATTGTGGCGCATGCTGGCGCAACCACGTACGGTGCTGTGCACGTTGGAGACGACCTCATCATGACAATCGGAAGGGCGGTCGGCGGTGCCGCAGTGCTCGCGGCGCTCGTCGCGCTGGCCGCCCTGCCGGTGGCCGGTCAGGCCGGAACCGGCCTGACCACGTATCACGTGCAGGGCAACGTGTGGGTGATTGCCGGCGCCGGCGGCAACATCACGGTGCAGGCCAGCGCCGCCGCCGCCGCGGGACCGGGCGCCGGCGAAGGCGTGCTGCTGGTGGACACCGGCCGCAAGGAGATGACGGCGGCCGTTCTGGCGGAAATCCAGAAGATCTCGCCGAAGCGCGTCGAGTACATCGTGACCACGCACGTGGACGCCGATCACGTCGGCGGGCACGAGACGTTCGCGAAGCCGCGCATGGATTATCTGTGGACGCCTGGCATGGTCACGGGTGCCGGCGTGAAGGTGATCGGGCACGAGAACGTGCTGCCGCGCATGAGCAACGGGCCGGCGCCCTATCCGGTGATCGCGTGGCCGACCAACACCTACTCGTCGGCGCAGCGGAAGATCTTCTTCAACGACGAACCGGTGGTGATCATCCACGCGCCGGCGGCCCGCACCGACGGCGACAGCCTGGTGTTCTTCCGCCGCTCGGACGTCATCAGCGCGGGCGACCTCTTCGTCACCACCTCGTACCCCGTCGTCGAGCCCGGTCGCGGCGGCAGCCTGGCCGGCATCATCAGCGGCCTGAACCAGCTCCTCGATCTGATGGTGCCGCGCTATAACCAGGAAGGCGGCACGTATGTCGTCCCCGGCCATGGACGCGTCGGCGACCAGCACGACGTGCTCGAGTACCGCGACATGCTCGTGATCGTGCGGGACCGCGTCCGCGCGGCGGTCGCCAAGGGGCAGACGCTGGCGCAGGTGAAAGCGTCGCGACCGACGCTGGACTACGACGCACGCTGGGGCGCGTCGGCCGGGCCGTGGACGACCGACACGTTCGTCGACGCGGTGTACGCGGAAGTGGCGGGGCGCCGGTGACTCGCCGAATCCTTCTCGCGCTCACGATTGCCGCCGCGTCCGCGACCGTCTCGGCGCAGACTCCGCCTCCATCCGCGCGCGCCCAGGCTCCGCGCGACATCACCGGCTACTGGGTGGCGGTGGTGAGCGAAGACTGGCACTGGCGCATGGTGACGCCGCGCAAGGGCGACTTCACGAGCCTGCCGCTCAACGACGAAGGCCGCCGCGTGGCCAACGCCTGGGATCCGAGCAAGGAAAGGGCCGGCGATGCGTGCAAGCCGTTCGGCGCCGCGGCCATCATGCGCGTGCCCGGCCGGGTGCACCTCACCTGGACCGACGACTCGACGCTGCGCATCGACACCGACGCCGGGCAGCAGACGCGGCGGCTTCAGTTCGGCACGCTCGCCACGCGCGGCTGGCGCGTCAACGGCCGCGGCGAGATCGAGTGGTTCGAACAGGGGCGTGACGTGCCGCCGCCACCAGGGCCGGCCACGTGGCACGGCTACTCGGCGGCGCGGTGGGATCTGGCGCCCGATCCGAAGGCGGTGCGCAACGCGGTGTTCTTTGCCGGCGGCCTGGGCACGAGCCCGGACGGCGCCGGCACGATCGTGCCGGGGAAGTTCGGCTCGCTGCACGTCGTGACCACGCAGTTGAAGGCGGGCTACCTGCGGGCCAACGGCGTGCCCTACAGCGAGGCCGCGCGGGTGACGGAGGACTTCGACTTCCGCACCGAAGACGACGGCACTGAATGGTTCACGGTGAGCACGACGGTCGAGGATCCGAAGTACCTGTCGGCGCCGTTCGTCACGAGCACCGACTTCCGCAAGGAACCCGACGGTTCGAAATGGAGGCCCACGTCGTGCGCCGCGTACTGATCCTCGCCGTGCTGGTCATGTGCGCGCCGGCGGCGGCATGGGCCCAGTCGGACATCACCGGCGAATGGGCGCCGCTCTACCACGAGGATCAGGTCGATCGCGTGCCAGGACTCGGGCCGGTGGACTTCGCCGGCCTGCCGCTCACCGACGGCGCCCGTCAGTGGGCGCTCAGCTGGGACGCCTCGCGCGTGTCTGTGCTCGAGCATCAATGCCAGGTGCACGTGCTTCCGTACATCCTCAGCGGTCCCACCCGGCTCCGCATCAGCGCGCAGCGCGACGGCAACACCGAGCGCATCGTCGCCTTCAACCAGTACGTCGGGCTGTGGGGACAGGACCGGACGATCTGGGTGGACGGCCGGCCACAGCCGCCCGCGCTCGCGCCGCACACGTGGATGGGATATTCCACCGGCGCGTGGGAGGGCAACACCCTGGTGGTGAAGACGACGCACATCAAGCAGGGCTGGGTGCGCCGGAACGGCGTGCCGCAGAGCGACCTGGTCACCACCACGGAGCGCTTCACGCGGCACGGCGACATGCTCACGTACGTCATCTACATCAAGGACCCGGTGTATCTCACCGAGCCGCTCGTCCGGAGCCGTAACTTCGTCAAGATGTCGGGCCTCGGCGAAGGCAACTGGATCGCCGCCACGCCGTGCGAGCCGGCCGAGGAGACGGCGGCGCCCCCCCACGGCGTGCCGCACTACCTGCCCGGCACGAACCCGTTCGTCGCCGAGGCCGAGAAGAGGAGCGGCATTCCCGCCGAGGCGCTGGCCGGTGGCGCCGAGACGCTTTATCCCGAGTACCGCCAGCGGCTCAAGGAGCTTCTGAAAACAGCCAAGTAGCCGAGGTCCGGTGGGCCTCGGTATACGATCGTTCGGATGTCCCACGTGCTGGTCACCGGGGGGGCCGGGTTCATCGGGAGCCACCTGGTGGATTCGCTGCTCCGCGATCGCTGTCGCGTCACGGTGATCGACAACTTCGACCCGTTCTACGACCGGTCGATCAAGCAGGCCAACATCGCCCCGCATCGCGACACCGCCGCGTGGCGGCTGGTGGAGGGCGACATCCGCGACGCCGCCCTGTTGCAGGGGCTGCCGGCCGACATCGACGTCATCGTGCATCTGGCGGCCGCGGCGGGCGTGCGGCCGTCGATTGCCGACCCGGTGCGCTACCAGGAGGTCAACGTCGGCGGCACGCAGAACCTGCTGGAACTGGCGCGCGCGCGCGGCATCCGGCAGTTCGTGTTCGGGTCGTCGAGCAGCGTCTACGGCGTGAATCCGCGCGTGCCGTGGTCGGAAGACGATCACGTGCTCCCCATCAGCCCGTACGCCAGCACCAAGATCGGCGGCGAGCTCCTCGGCCACGTCTATTCGCACCTGCACGGGATCCGGTTCATCGCGCTGCGGCTCTTCACGGTGTATGGCCCGCGGCAGCGGCCCGACCTTGCGATTCACAAGTTCACGAAGCTGATGCTCGCGGGGCAGCCGGTGCCGCTCTTCGGCGACGGCTCGACGCGCCGCGACTACACGTACGTGGCCGACATCGTGGCCGGGATTCGCGCCGCGATCGACTACCAGCGGACGCCGTTCGAGATCGTCAACCTGGGGAACAACCACGCGGTCAGCCTGATGGACCTGGTTCGCGAGCTCGAGGGCGTACTGGGCATGAAGGCCACGATCGACCAGCGGCCCGAACAGCCGGGCGACGTGTCGCAGACGTGGGCGAGCATCGACAAGGCAAAGCGGCTGCTCGCTTATGAGCCCCGGACACCGTTCGGCGACGGCCTGCGGCACTTCGCGGAGTGGATGGGCGCCGAGACGGCTCGGGCGCTGCCGCGCGCACAGTAGACTCTGTCCTTGGTTTTTGACGCCGTTCTGGTCGTGTCTTTCGGCGGTCCACAGGGTCCCGACGACATCCGCCCCTTCCTCGCCAACGTGCTCCGTGGCCGCCGCGTGGCCCCCGGGCGCGTCGAAGAGGTGGCGCACCACTACGAGCTCTTTGGCGGCGTCTCGCCCATCACGGCCATCACGAAGCAGCAGGCCGCGGGTCTGGAAGCGCGCCTGCGCGACGCCGGGCAGCCGCTGCCGGTCTACACGGGCATGCGCAACTGGCATCCCTTCCTGGCGGACACGCTTCGCGAGATGCACGCGGCCGGGGTCCGTCGGGCGATCGGGTTCATTGCCGCGGCGCAGCATTCTTATTCGAGCTGCCAGCAGTACCGTGAGAACGTCGCCGCCGCCCGCGCCGAACTGCGCGCGCACGGCGCGGACGTGGACGTGACGTTCGTCGGCAGCTGGTTCGATCACCCCGGCTTCATAGAAGCCAACGCCGCGCACGTGCGTGCCGCCCGCGCGCGGCTGGCGCCGGCGCTGCAGGACGCGGCGCGGTTGGTGTGCACCGCGCACAGCATTCCCGCAACCATGGCCGCGCGCTCGCGATACGAGGCGCAGCTCCGCGAGTCGGCGCGGCTGGTGGCGCAGGCCGCCGACGTGCGCGACTGGGAACTGGTGTATCAGAGCCGCAGCGGCCGGCCCGAGGATCCGTGGCTGGGGCCGGACGTCGGCGACTATCTGCGCACCGCGCGCGCCGAGGGGCTGCAGGCCGCGGTGCTGTGCCCGATTGGCTTCGTCTGCGATCACGTCGTGGTGCTCTACGACCTCGACCAGGAGGCGGCGGCGATCTGCCTGGAGATCGGGCTGCCGATGGTTCGCGCCGAGGCCGTCAACGACGACCCGCGGTTCCTCGACATGATGGCGGACGTGGTGCTCCGTTTAGTGCGCCGCCACGAGGGCGGCCGTCCCCTGCCGCTCGCCCCATGAACCAGCCCGCCTTCGCCCAGCAGCTCGCCGCCATCCGGACGTGGTTCTACGAGGGGCACAGCGCCGCGCCGTCCGGTACGGCCGGCGCCCACACCGCCGAGTGGTGGAAGGTGATGTGCCTGACCGGCGTGGACTACTTCTCCACGCTGGCCTATCAGCCAAGCATCGCATTCGTGGCCGCCGGGGCGCTTTCGCCGATTGCCACGCTGGTGCTCGTGGCGCTCACACTCTTCGGCGCCTACCCGATGTACGCGCGCGTCGCGGACCTGAGCCCCTGGGGGCAGGGCAGCATCCTCATCCTCGAGAAGCTCTTTCCGCGCTGGAAGGGCAAGGCCGTCGTGCTGTGCCTGCTCGGATTCGCGGGGACGGGGTTCGTGATCACCGTCACGCTCTCGGCGGCCGACGCGGCGGCGCACCTGATTCACAACCCGCTCGCGCCGGACTGGATCGATCACCCGTTGCTGCTGACGATCGTGCTGCTGGTCATCCTGGGGGCCGTGTTCCTGAAGGGCTTCCAGGAAGCCATCATGCTGGCGGTGGGGATCGTGGCGGTCTACATCACGCTCAACATCATCGTGATCGCGGCCGCCGTGCGCGCCATCCAGCAGCAGCCGGCCGTCATCGACAACTGGAAGGCCGCCCTCTTCGACACGCACGGGCACCCGCTGATGATGCTGGCGATGGCGCTCATCCTGTTCCCGAAGCTGGCGCTCGGCCTGTCGGGATTCGAGACCGGCGTGGCCGTGATGCCGCTCGTGCGCGGCGACGCCACCGATACCGACCAGGAGCCGGTGGGGCGCATCCGCAACACGAAGAAGCTGCTGCTCTCGGCGGCGCTGATCATGAGCGCGATGCTCACGGCGAGCAGCTTCGTGACCGTCATGCTGATCCCGGCGGCGGCGTTCGAGCCGGGGCAGGCGGCCGACGGCCGTGCGCTGTCGTATTTGGCCCACGAGCTGCTGGGCCACGTGTTCGGCACCGTCTACGACGTGGCCACCATCCTGATTCTGTGGTTTGCCGGCTCGTCGGCCCTGGCCGGACTGCTCACGCTCGTGCCGCGCTACCTGCCGCGATTCGGCATGGCGCCCGAGTGGGCGCGGGCGAACCGGCCGCTGGTGGTCATCATCACCGGCATCGCCATCATCATCAGCGTCGTCTTCGATGCGAGCGTCGAAGCGCAGGGCGGCGCCTATGCCACCGGCGTGCTGGTGCTCATGACCTCGGGCGCCCTCGCGATCGCCGTCGTCACCTGGCGCGCGCGCAACGGCTGGATACCGTTCCTGCTCATAGCCGGCGTGTTCGTCTACACGACGTTCACGAACATGGTGGAGCGGCCGGAAGGCATCAAGATCGCCTCGATCTTCATCGCCACCATCGTGTTCACGTCGCTCGTCTCGCGCACGCTGCGGTCCACCGAGCTGCGCGTCCACGGCTTCGAGCTCGACGACATGGCGCGCGCCTTCATCAACGGCGCCGCGCGGCGCGGCCGCGCCATCCGCATCATCGCCAATCGCCCGGGCTCCGGCCTGCCGTCGGAGTACGAGGACAAGATGCGGGAGGCGAGCGACTCGCATCACGTGCCGCCGGACGAGCCGGTGCTGTTCCTCGAGATTCAGCCCGGCGACGCGTCGGAGTTCAGCGACGTGCTGCGCGTGCAGGGCGTCGAGGTGGGCGGTCACCTCATTCTGCGGTCGCAGAGCCCGGCGATCCCCAACGCCATCGCGGCGCTGCTGATCTATATTCGCGACCAGACAGGGGTGATCCCGCACGTCTACTTCGGGTGGACCGAGGGCAACCCGATCGCCTACCTGCTGAAGTTTCTGGCGTTCGGCGAGGGCGACACGGCGCCGGTGACGCGCGAGGTGCTGCGTCAGTTCGAGGCGGACCCGCAGCGCCGCCCGCGGGTCCACGTGGGGTAAATGTAGGGCGATCTGATAGATGTAGAGGGCGGGCTCGTAGATGTAGAGGGCGGGCTTTAGCCCGCCCTGGAGGGGCTTCGGCGATGCGAATTCCCGGAACGATGTGCGTCCTGGCGCTGGCCGCGGCGACGGTGCTGGGGCCCGCGGGCACGACGCCCCGAGCCCAGACAGCCGTGACGTTCAGCGAGCACGTGGCGCCGATCGTGTTCGCCAACTGTGCCGGGTGCCACCGGCCGGGCGAGGCCGCGCCGTTCCCGCTTCTGAGCTACCGCGATGCACGGCCAGTCGCGAAGGCGATGGCGGCGGCCGCCGCGTCGCGCGCGATGCCGCCGTGGAAACCGGGCGCCACCGACTACGCGTTTCATGACGCGCGCGGGCTGACCGATGCGCAGATCGAGATCCTCCAGCGATGGGCCGACGGCGGCGCCCCGGAAGGTGATCCGGCGAAGCTGCCGCGGCTCCCCAGCTTCACCGACGGATGGCAGCTCGGGCCCCCCGATCTCGTGGTGACGATGGCCGAGGCCTACGACGTGCCGGCGCGTGGCCCCGACGTGTATCGCAACTTCGTGCTGCCGCTGAATCTCGATCGCGATGTGTGGGTGCGCGCGATCGACTTCCGGCCGTCGGCGCGTGCCGTGGTCCATCACAGCCTCTTCTTCCTGGATGCGACCGGCAGCGCGCGCGAGCAGGACGCCGCGGACGCGGCGCCTGGATTCCCGGGTGGAATGGGCGGTGTCCGGCTGGCGGGCGGTCGCGGCCGCGGACTCGCCGGGCTCGGCAGGGGGCGTGGCGGCGCGGCGGATGATCTGACCTCGCGGATCACGGGCACTCTCGGCGGGTGGGCGCTCGGCGGGCGCGCGCTCGAACTGCCCGAGGGGCTGGCGTTCCCCGTCGCCAGGGGCTCGGATCTGATTCTGTCTACCCACTTCCATCCGTCCGGCTCGGCGCAGGCGGAGAAGTCCACCGTCGGCTTCTATTTCGCCAAGCAGGCGCCCACGCAGGCGTTCACCGCCATTCAACTGCCGCCGCTGTTTGCCGTGTTCGAGGGGCTCGACATCGCCCCGGGACAGGAGCGGTACACGATCAAGGATTCGTTCACACTGCCCATCGACGTGCGCGCCTTCAGCGTTGGCGCCCACGCGCACTATCTGGGCAAGGAGATGAAGCTCACGGCCGCCTTCCCGGACGGCACCTCGCGCACGCTGCTGTGGATCAAGGACTGGGACTTCTCCTGGCAGGAGCGCTACCGCTTCGCGGAGTTCGTGGCGCTGCCGAAGGGCACGCGCCTCGACGTGGAGATCAGCTACGACAACTCGGCGTCCAACCGGCGCAACCCGAGCCGCCCGCCTGTGCGCGTCACGTGGGGCGAGGAATCGACCGACGAGATGGGCGCCGTGGGGCTGCAGGTGGTGGCGGCACGTCCCGAAGAGCTGCCGGAGCTGCAGCGCGCCTACGCGGCGTTCGTGCGGTCCGCGGCGTTTTCGCGCCCCGGCCTGCAGCAGCTTTTGCAGCGGCGCCTACGGTGAAAGAGGCCTCCACCGCCCGTTCTCGATCGCGAATCGCGTCTCGCGCGGCGTGAAGCCGGCGACGGCGGGGTACGAGGGGTCGCCCGGCAAGGTCACGATGCGCGTCGAGCCCTGAAAGATGGACTTTGGCTGAATGCGCGGCACCGGGCAGGTGCGCGCCCACGCCATCGCTTCGTCCACGGTGCCAAACCGTTCGAGCTGCCGCAGCGTCGTCCACGTCGGCGGCGGAAGCGCGATCTCCCCATGCCGGCAGCGGGTGAGGGCCTCGCCGGGCCGCATCCACACACCGGTGGTCGTCTCCCGCCCGCAGTGCGAGGCGTCCTGCGGTTCGGGCTCGACGGCCAGGAAGAAGTAGGCGTCGAACCGGCGCGGCTCGATGTCCGGGGTGACCCAGTGCGCGAACAGCGTGAGCCAGTCGAGCGCCACGCGCCACCGCTCCGCCGCCATGACGTCCGCGAACCGGCGCCCGGCCGCGATCGCCTCGCGCCCGTTGTCGAGCGCCGCGATTTCGCCGGCCCGATCGCCCACCGGCTTGCCGTCGCGATTGCGGGCGAGCAGGATGCCCCCCTCCTCATACAGCTCGCGCGCGGCCGCCACGTGAAAGGCGCGGGCCTCGTCGTCCAGCACGCCGTCCATCCGATCCCGCACGCCCGCCAGGCCGTCGCACAGCGCGGCGATGTCCCCGACGCCGTCGGCGAGCGACAGCTGCCCGCCGGGGAACACGTAGGCGCCCGCCAACACGGCCACCGCCGTGTGGCGCTTCACCATGAAGACTTCAAGGCCGGCGATGCCGGGCCGGACGAGCGCCACCGTGGAGGCGGGCGCGAGCGGAGGAATGGTCACCCGGAGTTAGAGTACCTTGTTAATGGTTGGGCACATCTGAAGATGTGCCCCTACGAATCGTGATGCTGAAGGGAATTGTCTTGGCCGGCGGCGCCGGGACGCGGCTGCACCCGCTGACGCGCGGAATCAGCAAGCAGCTGCTGCCCGTGTTCAACAAGCCGATGATCTACTACCCGATCTCGGCGCTGATGCTGGCCGGCATCCGCGACATCCTCGTGATCACGACGCCGCACGAGCAGGACGGCTTCCGCCGGCTGCTCGGCGACGGCTCCGAGCTCGGGCTGTCGATCGCGTACGCCGCGCAGCCGCGGCCGGAGGGGTTGGCGCAGGCCTTCATCATCGGCCGCGAGTTTGCGGGCGACGGGCGCGTGGCGCTCGCGCTGGGCGACAACATCTTCTACGGCGCCCACTTCTCCGATTCGCTGCGCGACGCCGCCGCGCGCACGGCTGGCGCCACGGTGTTCGGCTACCAGGTGCGGGATCCCGAGCGCTACGGCGTGGTGGAGTTCGACGAGGCCGGCCGCGTCCTGAGCCTGGAGGAAAAGCCGGCCATACCGCGCTCGTCCTGGGCCGTCACCGGCCTCTACTTCTTCGACAACCAGGTGCTGGATATCGCGGCCGCGCTGAAGCCGTCGGCGCGCGGCGAGCTCGAAATCGTGGACGTCATCCAGGAGTACCTCCGGCGCGGCCAGCTGCACGTCGAGCGTCTGGCCCGCGGCACCGCCTGGCTCGACACCGGCACGCACACGGCGCTCATCCAGGCGTCGAACTTCGTGCAGACGGTCGAAGAGCGCCAGGGGCTGATGATCGCCTGCCTCGAGGAGATCGCCTTCCGGATGACCTACATCTCGGCGCAACAGCTCGCCGGGCTCGCCGCGGCGATGGGGAAGAGCTCGTACGGCGACTATCTTCGCCAGATCCTGGAGCAGGACACGCGGTATGCGGTTCGCTGAGACCGAGGTCGCCGGCGCGATCGTCATCGATCCCGTCGTGCATCGCGACGCGCGCGGTTTTTTCCTCGAGACCTTTCACGCCGGGAAGTACGTGGCCGCCGGCATCCCGCCGGTCTTCGTGCAGGACAACCATTCGCTCTCGGCCGGCGGCACGCTCCGCGGCCTGCACATGCAGATCCTGAAGCCGCAGGGCAAGCTGGTGCGGGTGATCGAGGGCGAGATCTGGGACGTCGCGCTCGACGTGCGGCCGGAGTCGCCGACGTTCATGCGCTGGACCGCCGCGACGCTCTCGGCCGGGAACTTCCGGCAGATCTACATCCCACCCGGCTGCGCGCACGGCTTCTACGTGGTGAGCCCGGCGGCGCAGGTGCAGTACAAGTGCACCGAGCTGTACGACCCGGCCGACGAGATCGGGATTGCGTGGAACGATCCGGAGGCGGCGATCCCGTGGCCGGTGCAGGGTGAGGCGCTGCTCTCGGCGCGGGATGAGGCCAACCAGCCGCTGCGCGAGGTGCTCGCGATCGTGGCCGAACGGCGCGCCGGCGTTCTGCGTACGTAGGGGCCGCCTTCAGGCGGCCCCCACGTACTAAGGGCGGCCTAAAGGCCGCCCTCTACATCATGGGCCGCCTGAAGGCGGCCCCCACGACGGCTAGCGAAGCGCGTCGATGATCTTGTTGAACGTGGCGCTCGGCCGCATCACCGCCGCCGTCTTCGCGCCATCGGGGTGGTAGTAGCCGCCGATCTCCACCGGTTTCCCCTGCACCGCGGCCAGCTCGGCGACGATCGTCGATTCCTCGCGCTGCAGCTGCTGCGCGATCGGCGTGAACGTCACACGCAGCACCGGATCCTTCGTCTGCTCCGCCAGCGCGCGGGCCCAGTACAGCGCCAGATAGAAATGGCTACCGCGGTTGTCGATCTCGCCCACCTTCCGCTGCGGTGACCGGTCGTGCTCGAGGATCTGGCCGTTGGCCTGATCCAGCGCCTCGGCCACCACCACGGCGCGCGCGTTGCCAGTCTTGAGCCCGAGGTCTTCGAGCGATACCGCCAGCGCCAGGAACTCGCCCAGCGAATCCCAGCGCAGGTAGTTCTCCTGCACCAGCTGCTGCACGTGCTTCGGCGCCGAGCCGCCGGCGCCCGTTTCGTAGAGGCCGCCGCCGGCCAGGAGCGGCACGATCGACAGCATCTTGGCGCTCGTGCCGAGCTCGAGGATGGGGAAGAGATCGGTCAGGTAGTCGCGCAGAACGTTCCCGGTGACCGAGATGGTGTCCTGGCCACGGCGCACGCGCTCGAGCGTGGCGCGGATGGCCTCGACCGGCGCCAGGATGCGGATGTCGAGGCCGGCCGTATCGTGACTTTCGAGATACTTCTTCGCCTTGGCGATGATGTTGCGGTCGTAGGCGCGGGCGGCGTCGAGCCAGAAGATGGCCGCGTGGCCGGTGGCGCGCGCGCGGTTGACCGCCAGCTTCACCCAGTCGCGAATCGGCAGATCGCGGGTGCGGCACATGCGCCAGATGTCGCCCGCTTCCACGGCGTGCTCGGTGAGCACCCGGCCGTCGCGATCGGTCACCCGCATCGTGCCGGGCTTGGCGATCTCGAACGTTTTGTCGTGCGAGCCGTACTCCTCGGCGGCCTGCGCCATGAGGCCGACGTTCGACACCGTCCCCATCGTCGGCACGTCGAAGGCGCCGTGCGCCCGGCAGTCGTCGATCGTCGCCTGATAGATGCCCGCGTAGCAGCGATCGGGAATCATCGCCTTCATGTCGTGGAGCTTGCCGTCGGGGCCCCACATCTGACCCGACGCCCGGATGGCCGCCGGCATCGACGCGTCGATGATCACGTCGCTCGGGACGTGCAGGTTGGTGATGCCGCGGCTCGAGTCCACCATGGCGAGCGGCGGCCGGGTCGCGTACACGGCCTGCAGGTCGGCTTCGATTGCCGCCTTCTGATCCGCCGGCAGCGACTGGATCTTCGCGTAGACGTCGCCGATGCCGTTGTCGGGATCGACGCCGAGCTGCTCGAACATCGCGGCGTGCTTGTCGAAGACCGGCTTGTAGTAGGCGGTCACCGCGTGGCCGAACATGATGGGGTCCGAGACCTTCATCATGGTGGCCTTGAGGTGCAGCGACAGCAGCACGCCCTTGGCCTTGGCGTCCTCGATCGAGGCGGCGAAGAAATCCTGCAGCGCCCGGCGGCTCATCGCCGACGCGCCGATGACGTCGCCCTCCTCGACGGCCACGTCCTTGAGCACGCTCGAGCCGCCGCTGGCGGCGTCGGTGAACTCGATGGCCAGCTTGCCGGTGGCGGCGATGACCGCGGACTGCTCGCTGCCGTAGAAGTCGCCGCCGCTCATCGACGAGACGTGTGACGTGCAGTCGCGCGACCACGCGCCCATCGAGTGCGGATGCGCCTTCGCGTACTGCTTCACCGACGTGGCCACGCGGCGATCCGAATTGCCCTCGCGCAGCACCGGGTTGACGGCGCTGCCGAGCGCCTTGGCGTAGCGCGCTTTGATCGCCTTCTCGGCGTCGTTCTGCGGATCCTCGGGGTACTCGGGCACGGGGTAGCCCTGCTGCCGCAATTCCTTGATCGCGGCCTTGAGCTGCGGGATCGACGCGCTGATGTTCGGCAGCTTGATGATGTTGGCCTCGGGCGTCTTGGCGAGCGCTCCGAGCTCCGCCAGGTCGTCGCTCTGACGCTGCCCGGGCGTGAGGCTCTCGGGAAACGCCGCCAAAATGCGGCCGGCGAGCGAGATGTCCCTGGTTTCGACGACGACCCCGGCGGCGTGCGTGAAGCCCTGCACGATGGGCAGCAGGGAATAGGTGGCGAGGGCGGGGGCTTCGTCGGTGATGGTGTAGATGATCTTCGCTGTGCTCATGTCCGGAACCATCGATTATATGTGTTGCACGCAAACTCTCGCCTCCGCCCGCCCGAAGGGCGGGCAATCAAACACTGCTCTCGCGAGGCGGAGCTTGCACGCTTTTAATCTGAGCGCAGCCTCGCGAGCTTGGCAGGCTGGCGCGCATGAGTGATCATGCCTAAATGACGCGCGCCCCGTTCCGGGCCCTGCGCCGCGCCCTTCTGGCCTCGCTGCTCGTCGCGCAGGCCGTCGCCCTGACGGCGCAGACGGGCTCGGTGCCGGAGACGGTGCCGGCGCCGTCGATCGCCTACCGCTTGTCGTTTCCTCAGCGCGAGCACCGGTTGATGACCGTGACGGTCACGTTCGCCGGCGTCCCGGATGGTCCGCTCCGGCTGCGCATGAGCCGCTCTTCGCCGGGCCGCTACGCGCTGCACCAGTTCGCCAAGAACGTCTTCGACCTGAAGGTCGCCGATGGCGCCGGCGCGCCGCTCGCGTTCACCCGCACGACGCCGGAGGAGTGGGTGGTGCCCACCCACGGCCGCACGGTGACCGCGTCGTATCGCGTTTTCGGCGATCGCGTGGACGGCACCTATCTGTCGGTGGATTCCACGCACGCCCACATCAACATGCCGGCGGTCATCCTGTGGGGGGTCGGTCTCGACCGGCAGCCGATCGAAGTGCGGTTCGAGCCGCCGCCGGGCAGCAACTGGCGCGTGGCCACGCAGCTCTTTCCGGGCCCCGACGAGTTCACGTTCACGTCGCCGAACCTGCCGTACCTGATGGACAGTCCGGCGGAAGTCGGCAATTTCGATCTGCGCACGTTCACCGTGCAGGACGGCGCGCGCGCGCCGACGTTCCGCTTCGCCGTGCACCACACCGGCGACGGCGCCGAGCTCGACGGCTTCGTCCGCGACGTGGAGAAGATCGTCCGCGAGGCCCGCAACGTCTACGGCGAGTTCGCGCCGTTCGACGGCGGCACCTATACGTTCCTGGCCGACTACCTGCCGCACGGCAACATGGACGGCATGGAGCATCGCAACAGCACGGTGATCACGGCGGGCGTGTCCATCCGTGGCAGCCGGCTCGATCTCCTCGACACCATCGCGCACGAGTTCTTCCATTCCTGGAACGTGGAGCGGATCCGGCCGCGCTCGCTCGAACCGTTCAACCTCGACGACATCAACATGTCCGGCGAGCTGTGGCTCGCCGAAGGGTTCACCAGCTACTTTGGCGCCCTGGTGATGCGGCGCGCCGGGCTCACCACCACGCGCGAGTTCGCCCAGGAGCTCGGCCGGGTGGTGAACGCGGTGCTCACCAGCCCCGGGCGGCACGTGCGGACCGCTGAGGAGATGAGTCAGCAGGC
>DASRPM010000150.1:0-3281 GCA_035646375.1 Vicinamibacterales bacterium | reverse complement strand
GGACGGGCTGCGCGTGCGCCCTTCGCCGAACCATCAATCATTCTCCTCTCTCCGCATGCCACGCAATTCGGACTACGGTCGAGTTCTGATCCACATGAACGGCAGATTCTCGGAGGCGCTGGCAGCCGCTCTGGTGCGGGTGCGGGTGCTGGTGCGCCCTTGGCCTCTCGTCGGTGTTGCTGCGTCAGTAACGTGGGCGGTCGACGCGACGGATTGAATGAGGCTGACAGGGTCTTGGCGATCCACTCGGCAACTGGAGCAACCCCCTGCGCCCACGTCGAAGTGGTCTCGGTCAGACGTCTGGCAAAAGGCGCCATCAGACGGCAATTGCCGTTGCGCTGTTCGAAGAACCACTCACGTCGAAGCGGTTCATGCCTTAACCAGTTCAACACATACGCGTCGACCTCCGGCCGAAGTGGCTCCATCAGGTCGCACGCGAGACTGTCACGGGAAGACGTGTCCGCATGCAGAAACGCAAGCCCAGGATCGAGCCCAACCGCCACGGCGGCACACCGTGATTCGGATTCGAGTAATGCGTAGAGATAGTTCAACATCGCGTTCGGCGGGTTAGCGGAGAGGCGCGGCGAGTTCGTCAAGGGCGAGTGTCTAGTCCCGAACACACGCCAGTGTTCAGGAACGCGAGCGAGATCAGATCGAGTGGGCGCGCCGCTCGGAAATTAGGCCATTCGCCGCTCGGAAAGTAGGCCACCTGAGGGCCTGATGGCGGGTTGCCGAAGCGCAGAGCTTCGGAGTCCGCTGGGAAGGATGCTCAGGGTGGACCAAGTACATGTCGTTCGGCATAAGGTGCTGGTGGAAGGCCGCTCACAGCGGCAGGTGGCGAAAGAGCTCGGGATCGCCCGGGAGACCGTTCGGAAATACCTGACCGAAGCGATCCCCATTCGCAAAGAAACGGCGCCGCGGCCACGGCCGGTGTGGGAAGCCGTGCGTGAGCGCGTCGAGACGTTGCTCGCCGAGTCGGGCCAGTGGACGGGGGGCAAGCAGCGGCTGACGGCGACGCGACTCCACGAGCTGCTGGTCGCCGAGGGCAAGCAGGTCGGGGTCACAGTCGTGAAAGCGGCGGTGGCCGAGTGGAAACGGCAGCGGCGCGAGGTCTTTGTGCCGCTGACGTATCGTCCGGGCGATCTCGCCGAAGTCGATTTCTTCGAGGTGCTCGTCGATCTCGACGGCACCCGGCGCAAGGCCTGGCTCTTTCTGATGCGGCTGATGTACTCGGGCCGCGACTTCGCGTGGATCTACGAGCGCCAAGACCAGGTCAGCTTCCTCGACGGTCACGTGCGCGCCTTCGCGCACTTCGGGGGCGTGCCGGCACGGCTGGCGTACGACAATCTCAAGGCCGCCGTCGTCCGCATTCTCGTCGGCGGCGAGCGAGCGCTCACGGCCCGCTTCGTGGCACTGGCGTCGCATTATCTCTTCGAGCCGTGCTTCTGTCGGCCCGGCGAGGGCCACGATAAAGGTGGCGTCGAAGCGCGGGGCCAAGCGCTGCGGCGGCAGGCCCTCGTGCCAATTCCGGCGGGCCCAAGCCTCGACGTGATCAATGCGGCGTTGCTTGCCCGGCTCGATGCGCGGCTCGACACCAAGCGGGATGTCACCGGCCATGCGCTCGGCGTCCGCTTCCTCGAGGAGCAGCGGCTCTTTCGGCCGGCGCCGATGCCGTTTGACGCTGCGGCCACCACCTTTGCGACGGTGGCCCCGCGCGCGATCGTGCGGCTCGAAGGCGCCGTGTACTCGGTGCCGAGTCGCTGGGCCGGGCTCGATCTCGTCGTGCGCATCGGGGCGACGACGGTGACGATCGTCGGGAAAGAGGGCACGCGGATTCAGCATCCGCGCAAACGCTTTGGGCAGCGGTCGATCGACTACCGGCACTATCTGCCGGAGCTTGCGCGGAAGCCGCAAGCGGTCCGACAGGTCTTACCGGAGCTCCTGCGCGATCTGGGCGCGCCGTTTCCGGCGGTCTGGGACCACTTCCACGCGGCCCACGGTCCGCGGGAGGCTGCCCGCCTGTTTGCCAAAGTCCTCGGCGAGCTGGAGACGCGCGGCGCCGCCGACGTGGTGCCGACGCTCGAGGCCGCGCTGGCCAGCGGGGCGCCGCTCGTGGTCGCTCGTCCCGCGGCGCGCACGCCCGCGGTCCGCGTCGATGTCCCCGCATCGCTGCGCGATCTCGAGGTGCCCAGTGGCTCCGCCGCCGACTACGACGCGTGGCTCACGAAGGTGCCCGCATGACGACCGCCGTCGTGACGCGTGATCTCATCGTCGCGCAGACGCGCGCGCTGAAACTGCCTGGGGTCGCGCGCGTGTTTGAAGGCGTCGCACGACAGGCGCGGGATGCCCACTGGCCGCACGAGGACTACTTGCATGAAGTCCTCAGCGCCGAGCAGGCCTCACGACACGAGTCGGTCATTCGCCAGCGGCTCCGTGAGGCGCGCTTTCCTGAGGTCAAGACCCTCGACGCGTTTGATTTCGCTGCCGCCGACGGCGTCAGTGCCACGCAGATTCATGCGCTCGCCCGTGGGGCCTGGGTCACCGCGCCCGAGAATCTAATCCTGGCCGGCCCGATCGGCACCGGCAAAACCCATTTGGCCATTGCGCTCGGCGTCGAGGCGACCACGCAGAAGCGACGCGTGCTCTTTACCCGCGCCGCCGATCTCGTCCGCCAGCTGCTTGAAGCCCGCGACACGCGCGAGCTGACGCGGCTGCAGCAGCGCCTGCTCCGCGTCGACGTCCTCATCATCGACGAGCTCGGCTTCGTGCCTTTCGATCGCGCCGGCGGCGAGCTGCTCTTCAATCTGATTACCGATCGCTACGAGCGCCGCGCCACCGTGGTGACCACCAATCTTGCCTTTGCCGAGTGGGTGACCGTCTTCGCGGGCGATGAGAAACTCACCACGGCGCTGCTCGATCGACTCGCACACCACGCGACCGTCATCACGACCAAAGGCAAGAGCTATCGCATGCGCAAGCGCCGCGGCCGATCGGAGGACGCATGATCCGGCGACGCATCGGGCCCACACTCGACGCGTGCAGCTTCGCCGCACTCGGTGGGCGCTCGCCGGCCCAGGCCGGCTCGCGCTGCATGGAAGAACACTGATTAGGAGGTCACTCGTACTGTCGCCAGATTGGATCCGCGTAGAATGAACCGCCCTCCGAGTGGCCTACTTTCCGAGCGGCGTACTGGTCTAGTTTCTGAGCGGCGCGCCCAGTCCGCAGCCCACGCGCTTCAGCGGCTCCTTCAGCGTCATCGAGGCGGTCGCCTTCGCCCATCA
>DASRPM010000149.1:0-15670 GCA_035646375.1 Vicinamibacterales bacterium | reverse complement strand
CGAGCGCGAGGGCATCATGCACATGCCCACCGGCCAGAGCGGCCACCCGCTCTCGCCGTTCTATCGCAACTCGCACGACGCGTGGGCCCGTGGCGAGCCCACGCCGTTCCTGCCCGGTCCGACACGCTACACGCTGACGCTTGCTCCTTAGGGCAGGTGGGGCAGGTCAGGTGGGTCAGGCAGGGGGTCAGGTGGGTAAACGATGGTTTTGACCTACCCGACTCCCTACCAGACCTACCAGACCCACCCGACCTACCTGACCCCTCATCAACGCCGGCGCATGTTGAATCCGGTCAGGACGCTGATGCGCGTGCCGACCTTCGAGGGCACCACGGCCACGTTCATCGGCACGTTCAAGTTACCGGCGCGGAACGTGACGCCGGCGGCAACGGCCAGCGCCACTCCGGCCGGCGTGATGTTCGGGCCGATTCCGAACTCCGCGCCCTCGCGCGTCCGCAGGCCCACCATCCAGCTCAGGCTCGGCAGCACCACGCCTTGATCGAGGCCGCCGAGCAGGAACACCCATTCGTTGACGGCCGCGACGCCGCTGTCGCGGGTGTAGAACTGCCGCTCGAACTGCCAGCCGAACTGCGTGATGTTGGAGCCGACGTCGATCGAGCGCTTGTGCAGTTCGTCGACGACGCCCGTGCTGAGCGCCGTCATTCCGAAACGGGGACCCGACAGGTTGACGGTCTTGGTGTACCCGGGCGGCGGATCGATGACGTTCTGAGCCGAGGCGACACCGGCCGGCAGGGCGAGACACATGAGAACAAACGCGGCATGACGCATACGCACCTCCATGTCGCGATGGTGCGATGCGGCCGGCGCCGGAGTCCTGACGCGCGGGCTGAAAAGAACTGAAACTAGGCCGCCCGGCTGCGAAGACGCGCAAGCGCGGGCTCCCATTCGGGCCCGCCGACGCGCAGCATCGGTTCCACCGCCAGGATCCAGCCACCGTTTCCGGGCGGGGCCGCGTTCAACGCCGCGTCCAGGAGCGCTGCCGCCTCCGCGCGTTGGCCGGCGGCCGTCAGCGTCACCGCGCGCGCCATGGCCACGTCGACCAGACTCGCACGTGTCGCCGCGTCGTGAGACTCGGGCAACCCGGCCAGCAGGCACGACGCGAGCGGATGCCGCTCGACGCGCCGCAGCGCTTCCGCAAACGCCTCGTTCGCGCCGCTGCGATCGCCATCGCGCCAGCGCATCGCGCCGATCGCATACCAGACGTTGGCGCAGCACTCGCGGGTGTAGAGGTGCCCGCCGTGCTCGGCGGCGAGCTCGCGATCGAAATGCTCGCGCGCCGCGGCGGCGTCGCCGCGCGACAGCTGGATCAGCCCGAGCAGCCACTCGAGCGCGACGCCGCTGAACCGCGCGTCGGGCCCGCCGGCCGCGAGGGCGGCACATCCCGCCACCAGCTCGCGCTCGGCCTGGTCGAGCGCCTGCCGCGCCACGTGCACGGTGGCCGCGAGCCAGTGCGCCAGCGGGCAGCCGGGCAGCAGCGAGAGGGTCCGGCGCGCGGCCCGCAGCCGCGCCTCGCCCCAGCTGACGGCCGACAGGCGGAGGTAGTGCCGCCAGTTGTCGGGCTCGAGCGACACGGCGCGCGACAGTGCGGCCACGGCATCCACGCCGGCGCCGGTGCGATCGAGGACGAAGCCGAGCGTGGCCCACGCCTCGCCGTACGACGGGTCCAGCCGGCAGGCCTCGCGCGCGTGATTGGCGGCGGCGGCAAGGGCCTCGAGCGCCGGGACCGGATCGGCACGCGTCATCTCGAAGCGCATCGCGTTCGCCGTGGCCATGCCGACGTGGGCCGCGGCATTGTCGGGCGACGCCGCAAGCGCCGTGTCGAACGCGCGGGCGGCCTCGATCACGCGATCGGCCGTCAGCGACTCGAGCGCGGCGCGCCCTTCGACGAACGCGCGGTACGGCGCGATGAGCGTCTCGAGCGTGGCGTCGGTGGCGCGCGGCGTCACGCGCCGGACCGCGCCCGAAAAGCGGTAGCCCTGCCGGGGCACGGTCTCGATCAGCGCGCCGGCCGCCGCGGCGGCCAGCGCGCGACGCAGGGACGAGATCGCCTGCTCGAGGCTGTTGTCTGTGACGGCCACGTCGCGCCAGGCGGCTTCCACGAGCGCGTCCTTGGAGACGACCTCGCCCGCGCGCGCCAGCAGCGCCGCCAGGACATCGAGGTGACGCGCCGGTATCGTCACGGGGCTGCCGGCATGCGTCAGGCGGCCGGTGCCGGCGTCGAGCTCGAAGTCGCCGAATTGAAAGCGCGTCACGGCGGAATTCTAGTGGGGCGGGTCGGGCGGGTGGGGCGGGTAAGAACGGCTTTTCGGCTCAGCGCAGCAGCGCGTCGCGTGCGGCGATCACGCGCTCCTGCGCCTCGTGGACGGTACGGCCCATGGCCGTGAGATGCCCCATTTTTCGCCCCGGCTTCGGCGTCACCTTCCCGTATAGATGGAGCTTCACGTCCGGCTGGCGGCACGCCGCCGCCCAATCGGGCTCGCCCCCGGCCCACAGATCACCGAGCAGATTCGCCATCGCCGCCGGCCGCAGCAGCTCGGTCGAGCCGAGAGGCAGGCCGCAGATGGCGCGCACCTGCTGCTCGAACTGGCTGGTGACGGCGGCGTCGAACGTCAGGTGGCCCGAGTTGTGCGGCCGCGGGGCCAGCTCGTTCACCAGCAGGTCGCCGTCAGTGCTCAGGAAGAACTCGATGCAGAGAACACCCACGTAATCGAGCGCGTCGAGGATGCCGCGGGCGATCTCGAACGCCTGCGAGGCGGCCGCGGCCGGCACCGCGGCCGGCGCGGTGGTGAGGTCGAGGATGTGATTGCGATGGCGATTCTCGAAGAGCGGGAACTGCGCCACCGCGCCGTCGAGGCCACGCGCCGCGATCACCGAGAGCTCCGCCTGCAGGTTGATGCGCTTCTCGATCACCAGCACCTGCGCGCCGAGCGAGGCCCAGATGCGCGCGGCGTCGTCGGGCGACGCCGCCGCCTGCTGCCCCTTGCCGTCGTAGCCGGACTCGGCGGTCTTGACCACCGCGGGCGCGCCGATGCGCGCGAGCGCGGCGTGCAGCTCGCCCTGCGTCGTGGCCACGGCGAACGGCACCGTGGGAAAGCCGCGGTCTGCAAGGAACTGCTTTTCTCGCGCGCGCTGCTGCGAGACGTGCAGCGCCTCCGGCGACGGCCGCACCGCGACGATCGACTCGATGGCGCTCGTGGCGGCGCTCGGTACGTTCTCGAACTCGAACGTCACCACCGCCACGCGGCGCGCGAACGCCGCCAGCGCGTCGAGATCGTCGTAGGGCGCCGTCACTTCCACGTCGGCCACCTGGCCGGTCGGCGTGTCGGAATCCGGTGAGAACGTGTGGACGCGGTAGCCCATGCGCCGCGCTGCGATGGTGAACATGCGCCCGAGCTGCCCGCTGCCGAGCACCCCGAGCACCGATCCGGGCGGAATCATGGGAGCTGTTCTTGCCGGACCTTCTGCGTCTGCTCCTCGCGGAACGCGCGCAGCCGCGTGCGCAGATCCGGGCGCGAGTTGGACAGGATCGACACGGCCAGCAGGCCGGCGTTCGTGGCGCCCGCCTTGCCGATCGCGAGCACGCCGACGGGCACGCCGCCCGGCATCTGCACGATCGACAGCAACGAATCGAGGCCCTGGAGCGCCGCGCTCTGCACCGGCACGCCAAGCACCGGGACCACGGTATGGGCGGCAATCATCCCGGGCAGGTGCGCCGCACCGCCGGCGCCCGCGATGATCACCTCGATGCCGCGGCCTTCAGCGCCGGTCGCGAACTCGGCCATCCACACCGGCGTGCGGTGCGCCGACACGACGTGATGCTCCTGCGGCACGCCAAACCGTTCGAGCACTTCCACGGCGTGCTTCATGGTCTCCCAGTCGGAGGTCGAGCCCATGACCACGGCAACGAGCGGCGTCTGATCAGGCATGAGAAACAGGGAATTTTACCCCGCTCTCACCTATTCGGGGTAATGCGTGCGATGTACCTGGCCGAAACGTTCTTATACTCGGCGCCCGTTCGTGGCGCAGCGAACGCGGCCGTCGCCGCGGCATCGAAAGGACAATTCACATGACACTCGCGTGGTATCGAGTCCCCGGCATCCTGCTCCTCGCGCTGGGAGCGGCCATGCCGGCACTCGCGCAGGACCAACGCAAGGCGGAAGTGTCCGTCGGCTATCAGCTGATCACATTCGACGGCGATGACGTGGACGAGACCTTCAGCCGGGGCTGGTACGCCGATGTGGCAGGGAACCTGGGGCCCATCTTCGCGGTGGTCGTGCAGGTGGGTGGCAGCTACAAGTCCTTCGAGGAGACGGAGACGTTTCAGGGCGTCACCAGCACCGCCACCGCCTCACTCAAGTTGCACCAGTTCCTGGGCGGCGTTCGCGTGGGCGCGCTCCGCAAGGCGGTGTCGCCCTACGCCGAGTTCCTCGTCGGCGGCGTCAACGGATCGGCCGACGTGGACGCGTCGGTCGTGAGCGGAGGCCAGACCCTCTTCTCGACGAGCGAGAGCGACTCCTCCACCCAGTTTGCCCTGCAGTTCGGCGGCGGCGTCACGGTCTGGCTGAGCGAAGGCGTCGGGATTCGCGGCTCGGTCGGCTACATGCGCATCATGGCCGACGACGCCGGGACGAATATCATCCGCGTCGCCGGCGGCGTCTCGTTCGGCTTCTAATCAATACGAATTCGCGGCCACGATCCCGGCGAGCACCAGCATCACGCCGAAACCGATACCGATTCCAAGCAGCACCTTGGTGCCCGGCCGCATGCCCGTGCGGCCGGTCTTCCCCTCGGCCTGAAGGAGTCACCTTCGGTTTCTGAACCCCACCGACTTCAGCGTCTCGTCGTCCAGACCGGCCACATCGCGCCACCAGGAGTCGGCCTGGACGCGGAACGACAGCGCGAACACGACCACGGCCGTGACCCCGAACACCACGCCCAGAATGACGCCCGGATTGTAGAAGCCGTTCATGGGCGGCCTCCACGTGAGCAACGCCATCCCAAACGCGAAGAGCGACGCAAAGCCCCACACGAGCGCGGCGGCTCGCGTCTTCTGGGGCAGCTCCGCCGCCGTCCGCGCGCAAACGAACGCCTCGCGCTCGCGTTCGCGGGCTCCGGCCGCGGCGGGCTGCTGCCGCTCGGTGATGAGCGACTGAAAGCGCGACGCCATCCGCGCGAACTCCGGATCCGTTTCGAAGTAGGCCTCGACCAGCGCACGCGTGTCGTCGCTGGCGTCGCCGGCAAAGTAGGACGGCAGCAGGTCGTAGATGACCTCGCGGGTGACCTTCATCGCGCCACCTCTCTCACCCTTCACCGTTTTCCAGGCGCCGCATCGACGCGGCCAGCGCCTCGCGCGCGCGGTTGATGCGCGACTTCACCGCGCCGATGCTGATGCCGAGTGCCGACGCCACCTCCGCGTACGACATGTCCTTCAGCACGAAGAGCAGCAGCGCGCGGCGGTCGCCACGGGCGACGCGGCGCAGCCGCGAACGGACGTCGCGGAGTGTCGAGGCGTGCTGGACGTGCACGTCGGCACCCGGGGCCTCGTCGGCAATCGTGTCCTCCAGCTCGACTTCGCGGTTCGTGGTCTGCCGGGACGAACGCAGCTGGTCCCGGTGCAAATTGCGGGCAATCGCCAGGAGGTAGGCCTTCACGGTGGCGTGCTGAATGCGATCCCTGGCGCGCCAGGCCCGCACGAACGTGTCGGCGGTGAGGTCGTCGGCCCGCGCGGCATCGCCCGTCAGGAACAGCGCGAACCGGTGCACGTCCCGGTAGTAGCGCTCGTAGATCTCGCGGAAGCCGTCCATGGGCGTCACAACAACATACGGCGGATCACCCCTCCAGGTTATGCCGCTCCCCAGCCCAGCCTCGCCCGACGCGATCTGAAGCAAAATGACGTTTTCCTGATTCCTGGAGGCCGCATGCGAGCTTCAGACCGCCCGCCCGAAGGGCGGGCCATCAAACACTGCCCGATCGTGCTCGCTCTCGTGCTCCTCCCGATCGCGCTCGCGGCCCAGTCGGGCACCACGCCTCCACGGCTCGAGGTGCCCTACCGCCAGTTCCAGCTTGCGAACGGCCTCAACGTCATCCTGCACCGCGACACCAGCGTGCCCATCGTGGCCGTCAACGTCTGGTATCACGTGGGCTCGGCCAACGAGCGTCCCGGCCGCACCGGCTTCGCGCACCTCTTCGAGCATCTGATGTTCGAAGGCTCGCAGCACGTGAAGGAGGGCGAGTTCGACACGCTGCTCGAGGCGGCCGGCGGCAACAACAACGGCTCGACGAGCAACGACCGCACGAACTACGTGGTGGACGTGCCGGCGAACGCGCTGGAGCTGGCGCTCTTCCTCGAATCCGACCGGATGGCATACCTCCTCGACACGATGTCGCCTGAGCGGGTCAACGGGCAGCGCGACGTGGTGAAGAACGAGCGGCGTCAGAGCTACGAGAACCGGCCCTACGGGATGGCGTCGATCGAGCTCGACAAGATGCTCTGGCCGGCCGGGCATCCCTATAGCTGGCCGACCATCGGCCACATGGAGGATCTGACGGCGGCCAGCCACGAGGACGTCGTGCAGTTCTTCAAGAAGTACTACGCGCCCAACAACGCCAGCCTGGTCATTGCCGGCGACATCGACTTCGACCGGACCAGGGCGCTCGTGGAGAAGTGGTTCGGCGAGGTGCCGAAGGGCGCACCGGTGGAGCCGATCGCGCCGCCGGCCGCCATGCTCACCGCGGTCAAGCGGCAGACGATGACCGACCGGGTGCGGCTGCCGCGCCTCTTTCTCGGCTGGCTCACGCCGCGCGTCTACGCACCGGGCGATGCCGCGCTCGACGTCGTGTCGTCGGTGCTGGCCGGCGGCAAGAACTCGCGCCTGTACAAGCGGCTGATCTACGACACGCAGATGGCGCAGGAGGTGAACGCCTACCAGCAGTCGGGGCCGCTCGGCAGCTCGTTCATCATCGACGTCACCGCGCGGCCGGGCCGCACGATGGCCGAAATCCAGGCGGCGGTGGACGAGGAGCTGGCGAAGCTGCGGCAGGAGCCGCCGAGCGCGCGCGAGGTGCAGCGCGCGCTCAACCAGATCGAAGCGTCGTTCTACCGCGGCATGCAGCGCGTGGGCAGCTTCGGCGGCAAGGCCGACAAGCTCAATTCGTACTTCTTTGCCGGTGGCAGCCCGGACTACTTCGCCGAGGACCTGGCGCGCTACACGTCGCTGTCGGCCGTCGACGTCCAGGCGGCGGTGACACAGTGGCTGCCACAGGACCGCCGCGTTGAACTGATCGTGAATCCGGAGGAGAAGAAATGACGCGGCGCGCTTGGCCTTTGGCCTTTGGCCTTCGGCCTTTGGGCTTGTTGGCAACCGGGCTCGCTACCCTCGTCGTGGGTCTGCTCGGATCAGCGACGACATTCACACAGGCCGGAGCCGATCGTTCGCGTGCGCCGGGGCTGGGGCCGGCGCCGCAGCTCAAGATCCCGCCCATCCAGAAGCGGGCGCTCGCCAACGGGCTGCCGGTGTGGATCGTGGAGCAGCACGAGGTGCCGCTGGTGCAGGTGAACCTCGTGATTCACACCGGGAGCGGCGACGACCCGGCCAATGCCTTCGGGCTGGCGAGCTTCACGGCGGCCATGCTCGACGAGGGCGCGGGCACGCGATCGGCGCTGCAGATTGCCGACGAGGTCGAGTTCCTGGGCGCGGCGCTCGGTTCGACCAGCAGCTTCGACTCCTCGGCCGTCAGGCTCAATACCCCGGTGCGCCAGCTGCGCCCGGCGCTCGCGCTGATGGCCGACGTGGCGCTGCGGCCGACGTTTCCCGCCGCCGAGGTCGAGCGGCTGCGCCAGGAGCGGCTGACGGCGCTGCTGCAGGCCAAGGACGACGCCTCCGCCGTGGCGCCGCTGGCGTTCGCGCGCGCGGTGTTCGGCCCGGCGCATCGCTACGGCACGGCGGCCACCGGCTCGGAGGCCACGCTCAAGGCGATGACGGCCGCGCAGATGCGCGCGTTCCACGCGGCGCGTTACCGGCCGGCCAACGCCATGCTCATCGTGGCCGGCGACGTCACCGCGGCCGCCGTGCTGCCGCAGCTCGAGGCGGCCTTCGGCGCCTGGCCGATGGCGCCGCCGGCGCCGCGCACGGCGGTGCCGCCGGCGCAGCAGCTCACGGCCGGCCAGGTCACTATCGTGGACATGCCCTCGGCCGAGCAGTCGCAGATCCGCATCGGCTGGGTGGGCGTGCCGCGCTCGTCGCCCGACTATTTCCCGCTGATCGTGCTCAACACGATCCTGGGCGGCTCGTTCACGTCGCGCCTCAACCAGAACCTGCGCGAAGAGCACGGCTACTCCTACGGCGCCAGCTCGCGGTTCGACATGCGGCTGTCCGCGGGCGCGTTCCAGGCAGGCGCCGGCGTGCAGACCGACAAGACGGCGGACGCGCTACGTGAGTTCTTCAAGGAGCTCAAGGGCATCGCCGCCCCCGTGAGCGAGGCCGAGCTCGCCAAGGCCAAGAACTACGTGGCGCTCAGCTTCCCCAGCGAGTTCGAGACCATCACCGACCTCGCGGCCCACCTCGAGGAGATGGCCGTCTACAAGCTGCCCGACACCTATTTCTCGCAGTACATCGCCAACGTGCAGGCGGTGACGGCGGCGGCGGTGCAGAAGGCGGCGGCCTCGTACATTCAGCCGGAGAAGTTCGCGGTGGTCGTCGTGGGCGATCGCAAGGCGATCGAGCCGGGGGTGAGCGCGCTGAACCTCGCACCGCTGCGGACACTCTCGGTGGACGAGGTGCTGCCGTGAGCATCACTGCTGGATTGCCCGAGCTGCTCAACTACTCCGATCACGAGCGCGCGAAGTGGCGGGCGTGGGTGGAGGCCGACCCGTCACGCCTCGGACTGGCGTTTCAGGACGGCGCCCGCTTTGCCACCATCGGCAGCGTGCTGGATCACATCTTTCTCGTGGAGCGCCGGCATCTGGCGCGGATGGAAGGAGCCACGCCTCCGGACGCGACCGGCGTGGCGGCAGGCGATGTGAAAGGCCTCTTCGAGTACGCCGATCTGGTGCGCGCCGACTTCCGCCGCTTCGTCACGACACTCGACGACACCACGGCGGCCCAGCCTTTCTCGTTCACCATCCCGACCGGGCCGATGACGATGAGCCGCCGCAAGCTGGCCACCCACGTGGTGCTGCACGAAGTGCGGCACCTGGCCCAGGTGGCCCTGGCCGCCCGGGCGGCGGGCGTCACGCCGCCGGGTGACCACGATCTGTTCTTCTTCGACGATTACGACTGAGGTTCCGCCCGGTGCGTGTGCCAGCGGCCGAGAGCCACCGTGGCGGCGAGCAGGCCGACGACGAACGGCACGGCCGCGGCTGCCGGGCCGCCGGCCGCGGTGATGAAGGTGGCGCCGGCCATGATGATCACGAGTCCGCCGGCGGCGACCGGCGTCAGCCGGGGTTGAATCCGCGTGAGCCACGGCAGAATGAGCCCGATGGCGCCGGCCACCTCGGCCACGCCGATGAACCGCAGGAACCAGCCAGGGAGCTCTACTGGCCCGGCCATGGCTTCGATCGGCAGGATGAGCTTCATGGAACCTGCGAACAGGAACAGAGCGGCCAGCAGCCCCTGAATGACCCACAGCGTCGTGTTGCGCTTCATCGTCGTGTCCTCCTGCTTGAACGTCGATTGAGCCGCGCCAGGATCGACAGGCGCGCTGGACGCTCGGGGCGGGTGGGGCGAGTGGGGCGAGCAGGGCGGGTGGGGCGGGTAGGCGAGTAGGGCGAGTGGGTATGTAGAGGGCGGGCTTCAGCCCGCCCTGACCGGAGGAACGAATGAAATTCGTCGCGTTGGTGTATCTGGAAGACGAGAAGCTGCGGGCGGTGCCCGACAGCGAGTGCACGGCCTGCGGCCAGGGATTCAAGGACGCCGGCAAGCTGGTGGCGGCCGAGGCGCTGCAGCCGATCAAGACGGCCAGGACGCTGCGCATCCGGCAGGGCGCCGTGCGCGTGGTGGACGGCCCGTTTGCCGAGACCAAGGAGCTGCTGGCCGGCTTCTACCTGCTCGACGCCAAGGACATGGACGAGGCGCTCGCGATGGCAGCGAAGATTCCGCCCGCTCGCGAGGGATCGATCGAGGTACGCCCGGTGCGAGAGTTGGACGTGTGAGCGTGTCGAATCGACTCCTTCTCGTTCGACGTGCTCATGAGGGGACGACGATATGGACATGTACACGTACGTGAACTTCGCCGGCACGTGCCGGGAAGCGTTCGGGTATTACGAGAAGCACCTCGGCGGCAAGATCGGCATGCTGATGACGCACGCGGACGCGCCCGGCCAGACTCCTCTGGGACCGGAATGGAACAATGCCGTGTTGCACGCGCGGATCTCGGTCGGCGGCGCCGAGCTGGCGGGGGCCGACATTCCAGCGGCGGAGCCCATGCGCAGCGCCTACCTGTCGCTGAACGTCGACAGCGACGCCGAAGCAGAACGGATCTTCGCGGCACTGGCCGACGGCGGAGAAGTCTTCATGCCGCTGGAGGAGACGTTCTTTGCCAGCCGCTTCGGCCAACTGCGCGATCGCTTCGGGATCAACTGGATGATCGTGCGCCAACGTGCAACGGCTTAGGGCTCTTCGAAGATCCCCGCTTCCTTGTTCTTCCTCACCCGGTCCCACGCGAACGCGCGGCCGTTCATGGCGATGTAGACACCCGGCGGCAGCGTCTGCGCGAAGGAGAGCGCGCTGCCGAGATTGAACAGGCCGTCGGAGCTGCCGAACGCGTACGGCACCATCGCTCCGGTCAGGACGATGGTCTTGCCGGGCACGCCGGCGGCCAGCGCCGCCCCGGTCTCCACCATCGTGTCGGTGCCGTGCGTCACGACGATGTGCGATTCCTCGCAGGTGAGGCAGTTGCGCACGATGACGGCGCGGTCGTCCGCCGTCATCGCCAGGCTGTCCACCATCATGAGCGTCCGCACCGACACGTCCACCTGGCAGCGCCCCAGCCGCAACATCTCCGGCAGATGCGTGTCGGCGAACGCCAGCGTTCCGTCGATCTCGTCGTAGGTCTTGTCGAACGTGCCACCGGTGACGAAGACGCGGATCATGCCCGGGCTCCTCGCAAGGTGCGTTCCACCACGCTCACCAGCATGCCGACGATCACCACCGCCACCGCGCCGATCACGTTGTGCCAGAGGAAGGCCACTTTCGTGAAGGTCGCCGCCAGCGCCACGGAGCCCATGCCGGCGATCAAGCCGATGAACGCACCGTTGGCGGTGGCGCCCTTCCAGCCGATCGCGAGCATGAACACGCCGAGGATCGAGCCGTAGAAGAACGACCCGAACCGGTTCACGACCTCGATCAGCGAGCCGAGCTCGGCGGCCCAGACGGCAACCGCGCTGGCGAAGAGGCCCCAGAACCCCGTGGCCAGGCGCGAGACACGCAGCACGCTGGCGTCATCGCCGTCGGGACGCCAGAAGCGGCGGTAGAAGTCGATCACCGTGGCCGTGGAGAGCGCCGCCAGCTCCGCCGAGATCGTGCTCATCGCCGCGGCGAAGATGGCCGCGATCAGCAGCCCCGGCAGCCCGATCGGCATGTGCGTGACGATGAACGTCGGGAACACGTAGTTCACGTCGCTGTAGGCCTGGTCGCCGGTGGCGCCGCGCACCAGCGCCAGCGCCTCGCCGCGGATCGCCTTCGCCTCCGCGTCGCGCGCCACGAACTCTTTACGGGCCGCTTCGCGCTGCGCCGGATCGGTACCCTCGCGTGCCGCCACGCCCGCCGCCGCCGCGCGCGATGCCGTGGCCCCTTCGAATCGCCGTTCGAGCTGGGCGTACTCCTGCGCCCGCGGCCCTTCCCGCAGCTCGCGCTCGTGCACGCGGTTGAAGAGCATCGGCGTGGGCGCGAAGACGTAGAACAGGAACATCAGCACGCCGACGAGCAGCACGAGCGCCTGCAGCGGAATCTTCCAGTAGGCGCTCATGAGCAGCGACACCCGCGCATCGTTCACCGACCTGGTCGTCAGGTAGCGCTGCACCTGGCTCTGGTCGGTGCCGAAGTACGAGCAGAACAGGAAGAGCGCCGCGATCGTGCCCGACCAGAAGGTGTACTGGTTCGTGAGATCGAAGCTGAAGTCGAAGGTCTGCATGCGGCCGGTGGCGCCGGCGAGCTTCAGCGCCTCCACCATGCCGACGTCTCCGGGCAGCCCCAGCACGAGCACGACGACGGCCGCCACGAGGCCGGCGACGATCAGCACCATCTGCTTCACGTCGGTCCACGTCACCGCCTGCACGCCGCCGAACATCGTGTAGACGGCGGTGGGCAGCGCGATCAGCAGCACCGTAGCGGTGACGCTGAAGCCCATCACCACGGCCAGCACCACGGCGGGCGCGGAGATCACGACGCCAAGCGACATGCTGCGCGAGAGCAGGAACAGCAGGCTGGTGAACGCGCGCGTCTTGGCGTCGAACCGGCGCTCGAGGTACTCGTAGGCGGTATAGACCTGCGCCGTATGAAAGAACGGCACCAGCGTCACCGAGAGCACGATCATCGCCAGCGGCAGCGCGTAGTAGAACTGCAGAAAGCGCATGCCGTCGGTGAAACCCTGACCCGTGGTGCCGATCATCGTGATGGCGCTCAGCTGCGTGGCCATCACGGAGAGGCCCACCGCCCACCACGGCAGGTTGCGGCCGCCCAGGAAGTAGCCCTCGAGCTCCTGACTCTTCTTGGTGAGACGGAGCCCGTCCCAGACGATCCACACCAGATAGACCCCGACGATGGTCCAGTCGATGGGAGACATCAGGAGAAGTAGACCTGCAGCGCGTAGAGGCCGGCCAGCACCAGCACCCAGATCACGAGCACGCGCACGTAGCTCGACGTCACGGCGTCAGACGGCGCGCTGCTACGCCCGGCCTGGATTGAGCCAGCGGCCGCGGCCGCTCTGCTGCGCGTCGTTGGCGGCGGGGTTGACCTCGAGCCGCCACGCGCGCGGCGGCTCGGTGCCGAACGTCACCTCGAGCCGCAGCAGCTGCTCGCGACGCGCGACCAGCAGCGTCACCTTGTCGCCGGGGCGGTACTGGTCGAGGCGGTTCTCGAGACGGTCGGCGCGCACGCGGTAGTCGCCGATCGCGATGATCTCGTCGTCCACGTTGAGGCCCGCGGCCATCGCCGGCGTGTCGCGCCGCACCTGCGATACCAGAAGGCGGCCGGCGTCGTTGCGCGTGCCGATGCCCAGCCAGGGGCGGCCGGGCTTATCAGCGGGAACCGCGACCGACCGGAAGCGGAGGCCAAGCGTGTCGAGAGCTTCCTTGTAGTCGAGCTCGTCGGTGCCGGTCACCGCCGCGTCCCAGAACGCCTTCAGGCTGACGCCCGCCACCTGCTCGGCAACGGCCCTGAACTCGTCGGCCGTGTAGCCGCGCGTGCCCGAGTACTTCTCGTACGCCGCCTTCATCACGTCGTCAAGGCTCCTGGCGCCGTTGGTCACCTTGCGGATGCGCGCGTCGAGCAGCAGCGCCACCACCGAGCCCTTGGTGTAATAGCTGATGGACGTGTTGATGGAGTTCTCGTCCGGCCGGTAGTACTTGATCCACGCGTCGAACGACGCCATCTCGGCCGACTGCACCAGGCGCCCGGGCGTCGTCTGCAGCTCCTCGATGCGGTCCGAGAGCGAGTCGAGGTACTCGTCACGGGTCATGAGGCCCGCGCGATGCACCGCGAGATCGGCGTAGTACTCGGTGACGCCTTCGGCTATCCACAGGCTCTTCGTGTGAACCTCGTTCTCGTAGTCGAACGGGCCCAGCTCCACCGGCCGCAGGCGCTTCACGTTCCAGACGTGGAAGAACTCGTGGCTGGCGAGATCGAGCCACGAGATGTAGGTTCGCCGCGTACGCGTGAGCCAACGGGACCCCATGAGCACGGTGGAGTTCTTGTGCTCCAGGCCGCCGCCGGCCTCGACCAGCAGGTTGAGGAACAGGTACTTGTCGTACGGCAGCGAGCCCCACATGCGCCGGTGCTCGCGCACGACGGCCTCGAGGTCCTTTGCGGCGCGGGCGCCTTCGAAGACGCCGCCTTCGCCTTCGTTCACGAGGTAGTGCTTCTTGCCGTCGACCGTGAACTCGTACACGGCGGGATTGCCGATCAGGATCGGCGAGTCCGCCAGCGTGTCGAAATCAGGAGCCCGGTAGCGGTGCGGGCCGCCGGCCATGTCGGGCAGCCCGGTCATCGACCGGCCCCAGCCGGTGGCGGGGTTGATCACCACTTCGTGCGCGCGCGGCGTGCGGTCGGCGAGCGTCAGGAAGGTCGGCGCGCCGTTGACGAGCGCGAAGCCGGCCTCCACCCAGTTGGTGCGCACCGACATCTCGCGGCCGTAGACGCGGTACTTCACGGTGACGCTGGCGGCGCCGCCCGTCGTGATACGCCATCGGTTCTTGTCCGACTTCACCACCGCGAGCGCACGGCCATCGGCCGCCGCGGCCGTCACGGCCTCGACGTTGCGCTCGTACTCGCGCACGAGATACGACCCGGGCGTCCAGACCGCCATCATCAGCTCGACTTCCGGCCGCCGGTCGGTCGGCACCGCGACAGACACCTCCATGTAGTGCGTCTGCGGCGCCGGGAAGCTGAGCGTGTAGCGGAGCGGCTCGGCCGCGGTCTGGGCGGCGGCGGAATCGGCGTGTGTCATGAGCAGGGCGGCAGCGACGAGCGGAACGAGCAGCCGTGAAGCCATGGGGGAATCTTATTGTAGAGGGCGGCCTTCAGGCCGCCCTGGGTCAGGGCGGGCTAAAGCCCGCCCTCTACATTAGCGCTCCGACCCGAACCACGCCTTCCGGAAGGCGCGCTGCGCGCCCGTGGGCATCCGGCCGGTTTCCTCGACGGTCACGATTTCCACGCGCGGGTCGGGTACCAGGCGCAGCGTGGACGTGACGCGCTCGCCGCCGCGGCGCTCGAACACAATCGATACCTCGTCGCCGGGCTTTCGGCGCGCGAACGCCTCGCGCACGGTGGACTCGGTGGTCACCGCGGTCCCGCCGCCGATCGACAGGATCCGGTCCTCCCGCTCGAGCCCAGCCGCAAACGCGGAGCTGTCGAACGGCACGTCGGTGGCCACGCGAACGCCGTCGCTGCCGGTCTGCAGCTGCAGGCCGCCGGCATACGCCGCGCCGGGATTGATGGGCCGCACCACGAGGCCGGCGCGAGCCAGCAGCGCCGTGTAATCGGCGGCGTCGTGCCCCTGGATGTACTTGGCGAAGAACTGCTGCGCGAACTCCGGGCTGCCCGCCACCGACCCGAGCGCCGCCTTCGCGTCGTCGATCGTATAGGGCTTGTTGACGTACCCCGGCTCGCCGCCCGGCTTGCCGAACCGGTCCCACATCGTGCGCATGAAGCGGTCGAGCGTGGCCTTGCCCGAGGTGCGGTCGCGCAGCGACAGATCGAGCGCGAGCCCGATCGCCTCGCCCCACGTGTAGTACGAGATGAACGTGTTGTCGAAGCTGGTGCGATCGATGGCCGCCGCCGAGTCGGTGAACGGCGCCTGCTGACTCATCTCCTCAGCGGTCCGCACGTGCCGCCCGGGGCTGGTGAGCACCGCGTTCACCACCCGGCCGAGCTCCTGGGCGAACTCGCGCGTGGTGGTGAGCCCGGCGCGCCGCATCACCAGGGCGCCAAAGTAG